>JAUVKF010000002.1 GCA_030596395.1 Chlorobiota bacterium
TATTATTACAACCTGTATTATTATTATTAATCTGATAATGTATACTACCTGAAAAGAGATAATCACAAACAAATTGCACATCACAAACTGATAGATTTATATTTGAAGATATTTTCAAATACTCAATATTTTGCTCTTCAATATTGTCAAGCCCTTTTAAGTTTTCTAAACTTGGATTTTTTTCAATGTGTACCCAACCCCCAACATGATTTAAGTTTGTCAGGCTATTAAAATCATGAAGAACCTGATTGTCCTGAACGAGAAAATCACCAGCTATTGATTCCAAACTATCTAAACCAGACAGATTAATTAATGCATCATTATCAGCAATACTAACATGCTGTCCTATCAATTTAATATTATTTAACCCATTCAAATTAACCATTGAAGAATTAAAATGAATCCAAAGGCTTCCATCAATTATCTTTAGATTGTCTAATCCTGTCAAATTCAATAAACTGTCATTGTTATAAAACGATAAATCACCTCCAACACTTGTCAAATTTTCTAAACCAATAAGGCTCTTCAAATTAGGATTTCCCGTTCCAGAATACTCACCAATAGTGAGATAACCATCAATTGAGGTTAAAACATTTAAACCACTTAATGAGAAAATATCATCGCCAACAATCCTAACTTTTCCTTCAATTTTGGAGCACCCTGGATAGTTGTTTTGAAAATTATCAATCTGCTCCTGTTTTGTGAAAACAATTCCATCAGGCAAACATGTTTGAGCGAATAAGTCTTTAATAAAAAGGATAATCACTAAGAATAATATAAACTTCTTCATTTAGGTTTGTTTAGTCGGTGAAAGTTATAAAATTTGGTTTAATGTATTATTTATTTGACAATGAAAATTGAGCTTAAGTTGCGCTTATAAAACAACAAAAGCATTATCAATTTTACTCACCCCCTTTGTCTCAGCCTCAGCCTTCGCCTACAACTCCACCTGAATTTTACCCTTTTTTAACAGAACCCTTTCAGTATCAACATTGAAATATTTGTATCTTCGCCGCCCAATTACGCAACAAATCAAAATTTTATAAAATGAATATGTTTAAAAGATCATTATTTATTATTGGATTAACCATTATCACAATGGGGTTGTTTGCCCAGTCGGTTGAAGAGGCCGGGGCAAAATACAACGACGCAAATACCGCTTTAAAAGAGAAACAATATGCAAATGCAGTTAGCCTGTATGAAGAAGCTTTAAAAACCGCCGATGCTGCCGGACCGGATGCCGCCGACCTTAAAGGTAATATCGAGAAACAGTTGATGAGCGCTTATTATAAAAACGGTTTGACATTGTATAAAGGCAGAAAATATGACCTGGCAATAGGAAATCTTGAGAAATCATATGCGCTTGCCGGACAGCTTGGTGATGATGCCATGACCAAAAAGAATGTAACTTATATCGCAAGGGTAAGATCAACAAAAGGAAATAGCCTGGTTAAAGAAGGAAAACTTGATGAGGCTTATGCCGAATATGAAATGGCTCTTTCAATTAAACCCGACTGTGTGAATTCTTTTTACGGCAAAGGCCTTGTGTTTAAAGAAAAAGGCGATCTGGCCAAGATGATGGAAAACATGGATGAAGCCATTAAGTATGGTGCTGATAACCCAAAAGCAGCCAAAACAGTAGCAAACGCGAAAAAAACCGCTTCAAAAACCCTTGTTAATGAAGCTGCCCGTGAAATACAAAAGGAACACGGTAAAGAAGCTGTTCAATTGATCAACGATTCGTTCAAATATGCGTCTGGTAATGCAGATACTTATTATTACCTGACCATTGCCTACAACAAAACCAAACAGTTTGGCGAAGCCGTTGCAGCCGCCAATAAAGCAATCGAGCTAAAAGAAGGGGACAAATCAGATATCTATTTTGAGATGGGTCAGGCCCTTGAAGGCAAAGGTGATGCTACAGGTGCCTGTGATGCTTATAAAAAGGTAACTGCTGGCCCCAATGTTGAAGCTGCAAAATACCAGATGACGCAAACACTGAAGTGTGGGTAACCCCCTCTGTCCTTCGGACATCTCCTCCGTCAGCTGACGGAGAGAAAATAGTTGTTTCAGTTATAAAAAAATGAGCGGTCTTCTGGAAATCCGGAATGCCGTTTTTTAATGTGTTGTTTTTCCCTCGTACATGTCGGTAAACACCTGATCAACAGGTTCCCATAGTTCAATTTTGTTGCTTTCGGGATCCATGATGTGGACGAATTTGCCGTATTCAAATTCTTCAATTTCGTCACAGGCTTCAACCCCTGCTTCTTGTAATTCTTTTATAAGCTCCTCTATTTTTTCAAACCGGTAATTGATCATGAATTTTTTTTCGGATCGTTGCATTTGAAAAAGACACCTCCAATACCTGTTACCTTTTTGTATTTATACTTAGCCATAATTTTTCTTTTTATGATTTTAATCTAAAATACAAATCAACAGAGAATAAAAGGCTATTTTAGAAGAAAGAAAAGGTTGTCATCCTGATCGAAATCCCGTCCCGATAGATATTGGGAATCGGGAGAAAAGAATGATCACCCGCCCTGGTATTACATTTCATCCCAATAATTATGTCGGAGATCCCTCACTTCGTTCAGGATGACAAATTAATTTTGGTTATTGCCTCATATAAATGGTATAAACCTCTCCATCAATTTCAACAGTTGCAATACGATCGCATGCTCCATCGCCAAAATCCATGATGGTTATGGGCCAGCCTTCAACAAGGATATTCAGTGTACCCGAAATAATCCATTTGCAGTTTAGTTCAACACGTAATGCCTTGGTGGTTGCCATTTCCCAGGTTTGCAGTACAGAAGTTGTTGATCCATCCATTTTTTGACTGGATGAGCCGTTAGCTATCCCGGTAATCAGGTAAACATCATCACCTATCTCAATAGTTTCCATGCCTTTAATCCATTCACGTGTACGGTTCGAATTCCAGGTAATTGTTCCGCCCTCATTTGCTTTATGGATTGTGCCTTCAACCTCAACTGTGTATTGTATATTCTGATTTTCGTTGAAGCCTGTGTTTGAAACAATCATTGATCCTTCTACTTTGTTCTCGTCTACGTAATAATTATCAAAGCCAATAGAAATCACAGTACCCGGTTCCCGGTACATGCCATTGAAAGTGACAAGGATCTTACCCTTCCGGTATCGTCCATCGTTACACAGGCAATTTGTATCGCCAAAATCAATGGTTAATTCATATGGATCGGTTCCAAAATCAAGGGTAATGTCAACACATTCGCTTAAATAATAACTTGTTGCTGAACCGGATTTAAAATTGTTTGAACCTGCTTCATATGCTTCATCAGCAATATTAGAAACATTTTTGAATAGATTTTCTGCAAGCGCATTGTCTTCAGAAAAGGAGGTGTCGTAGCGTTCTTTCTTTTTGTTACAGGAGGTAATGATGAAACCTGCAAGCACTAACGCCAATAATGCTAAAAAACTGTTTTGTCTCATGATTTTTTGTTTTTGGTTTACAATTAAACATTTGATTGAAAATAGAATTGGCGTAAATGTTTTTCATCATGGTATATAAACCGGATAATGATGCAATTATTGCTTATTGCGACTCTGCATGAATAAAAAACGGGTATAACTGTCTGCCTGACAACAATACCCGTAAGGAGAAATACTTACTTCAAATGGCTCAGTTTTTCAATATCTTAGCTGAGTACATTTTATTTTGATCGGTGATTTTTATAATGTATATCCCAATTTTAAGTTCGTTGATAGAAATTCGTAGTTCGCCTGAATTTGATAATTGCCCTACATTAACCAGTCTTCCGAATGCATCATATATGGCAAATTCTATTGTTTGTCCTTCTGCAATATAGTCAAGCCGGATTTCATCTTTTGCGGGGTTTGGAAAAATTCTCAGGTTTTGCTTTTCCACTTTTCTTTCTTCATTTCCAAGCCATTTAAATCCAAAATTATCCGAATCCAGCTTATAGGATGAACGGATCGAATCAATATACACTTTAACCAGTTCAACAGAAGAATATGAGCCACCATCTCCCTGGGCAGTAACAAAAGCAATATCAATGTTTTGAAAGGTGTTTGGATAGAAAGTAAATGGTCCCATTGAGCCAAGGGCCCTCCTGTCACCCGGTTCATTTGGTAAACCCATGTATGCTGTTTCTTCTTTCCAATCCGGATCAGTATCGGGCACGATTCCTCCTGTTCCCCAGAAACAGGTATCGGATAAACCAGGATAAATAAAATTGGCATCAACTTTTGTCGAGTCATCTCCGGCCCAACCGAAAAAATAATATTTCATGTGATTGCCATCCTTCCAAATGGATTTTAAGTAATTGTAATAATCATATGCCCAATCAAGTGTTGGAGCCGGGCCTGGTGGACTGAATCCAAAAGAATTTGTCAGACCATACCTTTCATTATCAACAATACCATCTGCAAAACCAATCCCGTTGATACTTTCATCACAACCACCATCAGGATCATCTGTAGCGTTGGCATCCATATAAGGACCTCCTAAAAACACAACTGCGTGAGCAGGAGGATTCTCACCATAACCAAAGGTAGTATCCTGATTGTTATTAACATAATCCTCATCAAAATCATCCCCATTGTAACCAATTATTGCACCTCGGCTTACATCGGTTGATAGATAATCATCTTTCCAATTGCCGATGTCATAATCAGAATACATCCCAACATAGGTATCAGTGTATGTGTTTGATGACCGGTTAAAAATTTTGTAGCTTAAAAATATAGTATTTGTCAATGCATCGTTTTCCGGTTCATCGAAAGCATAGGCCATAGCATGAATTTCTATACCCAGGGTGTCTCCCTTTGTTTCAGAATGATATGTCAAATCGTTGAATATGAAAAAAATAGCCTGATCTCCCCTGATTAGCGGATAATCTCCAGAATATGGATCGTATTTTTCGTCTCCATCTGTATCAACAAAAGGTGCCAGCTCATTGCTCTGATAAAGTGATTCATCACCATGGGCAGGCCAGGTTTTGATATTCACAATGGGTTCGTAACCCTGTTCTTTCCAATGGTCAATATGGTATCTTACTTGCTCTGCTGATAGCTTCCAAACACGGTGCCAGCGGTAAGGGGTTATAGAATCAGCATAAATCTCCCCATTATTTGAAGACACAGGACCTGCCCAATAATCTATTCCTACACAACGATATTTTTCAGCGGCCAAATGAAGTTGACCTGAGCCATCAAGGCCGCCAAGCCAAAGATTTGAAACAAAATTTACATGCCTTCCGCTTTCTTTCGGGAACTCAAAAAACTTTACAGGGTTGTTGGTGTAAGTGCAACCAGGAAAAAATAGCGGTCCATATGCAAAAAAGGCTGCTTTCACATTGCCGATATCAATTGTGTCAGAAAATTGGGAATTAAAAAATTCGACGATAATATCTGCCTTGTGTGTCTGATTGTTTTCGTCGGTAATTTCATAAGTGCACCTTTTGTAATATCCATTAGAATGATTGTAATATGTCCAGTATTCCGGCGTAAATGTAATCGTACTATCTGTAAAAGTGTTAAGCGGATTGCCGGGGATAACTTTTGTTACGTTAAAGTTTACACCATCCGGGTGATAATCGTTATAAACAACATTTACCGTTATTATTTCACCAAAAGAAGCTTTAACCGTATCGTTAATGGCGACAGGAGGATTTTGTGGCATCATTGTTACCGACAAAACAGAGATCAGAATATACAAAACCGATTTTTTCATGGTTTTGGTTGTAAATCCTTAAGAACAGGCAGCTAAATATAAGCATTTTTTATCAAATTGCTTAACTATCAGTATCATTAAACAGGATATAATTGGAAGAATTGGTTGACTGTTTTAATTACCCGCTAACCGGCAACTAATCAAATTCCTGCGAATCTTTACATTTGTATTTATTGACTGTTTTACCAGATGCCCTATTACCTCAAAATTATTAATGTTTTTTTACTGGCAACAGTAAAATATTTTTATACACCCCTGGCGGCTTTTCTGTTAAAACTCTCCTTCCTGGAAACCATCATTGCGATGGTGAGCGGAGGAATTGTTTCATTTCTTGTATTTTACTACTTCGCTAATATTCTGATCGTTACATCCGGTTATTTTAAATCTTTTATTACCAAAATTTTACCTAATAAGTGGCTTGATCAATATGAAGCCCGGAAACAAAAACGCGCAATTAAGCGGAAACACAGGAAAAAATTTACCCGTCGCAATAAATTGATCATTAAAATCCGAAGAAGCTATGGTTTCTGGGGGATTATCATTACAATGCCAATTTTTTTATCCATACCGCTTGGCGCTTTTTTATTGCACAAATATTTCAGTTATAAAAAGGGTGCGGTTTTATATTCGCTTATCGCGATTGCCGCCGAGGGAATTATTTTGTGTTTTCTTTACTACCTCATTCCGGGGTTACGGTCGTAGTGCTAATTTTTTAACACAAACCATTCCGTATTAATTTGTTATTTTGTTTTTATAAAAGTAAGACATGCCTGAAACGAAGGATGAAATCCTAAAATACTATAATTCGCAGTTACATTTCTATTCTACACAACTCGAAGAAGCCAAAACAAAAATCCGGAAGACTTCCTTCATAAGGATCAGTATTTTTGTGATTACAATAATCGGCATTTACCTGGCATCGAACTATAACTGGATGCTTTTAACAGCAGTTGCTGTTATCGGTTTTTCTGCTTTTATTATCCTGGTGATCAGGCATGCAAAACTGTTTAAACAAAAACAATGGTTTGAATCGCTTCAGGTCATAAATCAAACGGAACTTGAGGTACTTTCGGGCAATACATCAGCAAAAGCCACAGGTAATGAGTGGCTTGATCCTGAACATCCTTTTGCTGACGATCTCGACATTTTCGGAAAAAATTCATTGTTCCAGCTTATCGACAGAAGTGCAACAATCGGTGGAAGAAAAAAGCTTGCAGCAGTTTTACAAAACCCTCAAAAAGACATTAATTCTATCAAGTTGCGGCAAAAAGCAATAGCTGAATTGTCGAATAAACCAGAATTCCGGCAACATTTTCAGGCATCAGGAAAAATAAACACTGAAGATACTGGGTCGATTACCGGATTGATTAATTGGGTTCAAAATAATGACGTTTTATTCAATACTGTTTTCAACCGGATTATGCTTATAATAAATCCCCTAATCGGTTTTACTGTTGTTGTGCTGATCGCTTTTAATGTACTGAATATTAACGCATTTTTCCTTTTTCTCGCATTACCGTTTATTTTCTTAATGCCAAAAATGAACCGTATCAACAAAGAGCATAGTCAGCTTAATAGAAAATCAGAATTGCTGGGAAAATATGCTGCGCTTTTAAACCTTGTTGAAAAAGAAAATTATAGTTCGGAAATCCTTGTCTCGGCTAAAAATTCTTTGGTTACAGGAAAGTATTCTGCGTCAAATGCAATCAGGAAACTAACTGCTGTTTCAGCAGCATTCGATTACAGGCTGAACTTATTGGTAGGTGTCCTGCTCAATGTGTTTTTCCTTTGGGATATAATGCAGCTCATCAGGCTTGAGAAATGGAGGTTAGAAAACAAAAATTATATCAAAGACTGGTTTGAAAAACTGGCCCAATTTGATGAGTTGTGTTCTTTTTGTGGTTTTACTTTTAACAACCCTGATTCGGTGTTTCCTGAATTTTCAAATCATGAATTTGAACTGATTGGAAAAAATGTTAAACATCCTTTCATTTCATCTGATGTATGTATTGGGAATGATGTTTCCATTACTGATTGGGCACAATTCCATATTATCACAGGAGCTAACATGGCCGGAAAAAGCACCTATTTACGCACGATCGGGATTAACATGGTTTTGGGTATGACGGGGGCGCCTGTGCTGGCTGATCGTTTTTTGTTTAAACCCGTTAATCTTTTCACGGGCATTAAAACCAGTGACTCGCTGCAGGAGGGTGAGTCATACTTTTTTGCTGAATTAAAACGGCTGGAAACCATTATTCGAAAACTTGATGGCGGTGAAAAACTTTTTATCATACTTGACGAGATCCTGCGTGGAACCAATTCGGCAGATAAGCAGAAAGGATCGAAGGCTTTGGTAGGCCAGTTAGTTAAACTAGAAGCCTCAGGAATGATCGCCACACACGATCTGACACTTGGCGAGCTGATAAAATCTTTTCCTGACCATATAGTCAATAAACGCTTTGAGGTTGAAATTACAAAAAACGAATTGGTATTTGATTACAAACTGAAAGATGGTATCTCTCAAAACCTCAATGCTACTTTTTTAATGAAGAAAATGGGAATTACAATGGAATAATGATTACCTTTTAGCGCTCAAAACACGGAACCGTCAGCATATAAATAAAGCAAAATATTTAAATCAATCTTTAAAAAATGCCTTTTGAACAAATATATTTAAAAACATCTGATGAGTGGCGAAGCTGGCTTATGGAAAATCACAATAAAGAAAACGGCATCTGGCAGATCTATTTTAAAAAGCATACCGGAAGACCGCGAGTACCTTATAACGAAGCAGTTGAAGAGGCTTTGTGCTTTGGCTGGATAGATAGTACGGTAAAACGCATTGATGAAGCTACTTTTATGCAGAAGTTCACGCCGAGGAAACCTGTCAGTAAATGGTCGGAGCACAACAAAAAGCGTGCTGAAAAGATGATCAGGCTGGGAAAAATGACAGATGCAGGAATGCGTGCAGTTGAAATAGCAAAGCAGAACGGCAAATGGGACGAAGCCTACACATCACAATTGAACTTCGAATTATCAGAAGATTTGTTGGGCCTGTTAAAAAAGAACATCATTGCATTTGATGCATATTCGGGTATTTCACCATCACAAAAAAAGTTGTATAATAATTGGGTGATGAGCGCTAAAAAGTCAGAAACAAGGCTGAAACGATTCCATGAAATGATTGACCTGCTTGAAAAAGGACAAAGCTTGGGAATGAAATAGATATGGAGTCTGTCTTCAACTAATTAATAATCATTTATCTTTAACAGACTAAAATAGTCAAGTCATGAATTCAAATCCTTTTTCAAATTGGTGGTCATTTGCGCTAAGTGGTGTTATTGCTTTATTATATGGATTATTGGCGATTTATAATCCTGGAGATATGTTAACCAAAATCATTGGGTTTTTTGGAATTGTTATCCTTATTGTTGGTATTGCCATGGTTATTGGTGTTATCAACAATATCAAAAATAAGCGAACGTATGTTGCTGATTTGATTTGGGCGATAATAACGATTATTGTAGGGGGCATTTTAACATTTTATACCACCGAAACAGTAAAGATTTTTGTGATCATAATGGGAGTGTGGGCGATACTTATTGGAGCCTTTCAGTTATACCTGATGACTAAACTCGATTCGTCGGACAAAAGCAGGAATATATTTTTAATCAATGGAGTTCTTACGGTAATTTTTGGGGTTATATTATTTTTCAACCCTTTTACTTCGGCCAAGGCCTTACTGATCCTGACGGGAATTATCGCCTTTATCATTGGAATAGTGATGATCATCATTTCCCTTAAAATGAAAAGCCTTTCGAAAGAGTTGGAAGCTTAATTGAATTTAATATCCTTTACCCGTAGTTGTAGCGAGGTTTGGCCTAACCAGTGGTTTTCGTCAATATGGTAGCATATGCTGAATGGTTTTCCCGATTTCACCTCATTAATATGATATCCCTGGTTAAAAGCAATCGCCGGTAAAGGACTTCCTGTGCGGTCGGGGTGAACAACCGAAAATTTTAAATGTTCATGGCCGTTCTTTCCAACAACTTTGGCGTAACCCGTGTCGATCACATTATTGGTTTGAAAGAAAGGAGACATATTTCCGGGACCGAATGGGGCAAACTGTTTAAGTATTTTATAAAATTTGAAATTGATGTCACTTACAAATAATTCTCCATCAATTTCAATTTCGGGCACAAGCATATTATCCGTTAGTCTTGCGGCAGCATATTTTTCAAATTCGTCAACAAATTCGTCAAAATTCTCAGGCTTCATGGCTAAACCAGCCGCATAAGTGTGCCCTCCGAAGTGTTCTAGCAAATGGTTGCTCGCATCAATGGCATCATAAATATCAAAATTTTTAATGGATCGTGCTGAGCCGGTTATTAATCCTTCAGATTTTGTTAACACGATGGTGGGTTTATAAAAATTTTCTATAAGTCTGGAAGCCACAATACCAATAACTCCTTTGTGCCAGTCTTCGCGATAAACAACAGTGGTTTTTTTCTTTTGCAGTTCAGGATTATCATTGATCAGAGCAATAGCTTCGCTGGTTATATTGGTGTCGAGATCTCGCCTGGTTAAATTTAGCTCGTTAATTTCTTTCCCAAGTTTTTCAGCATATTCCGATACGTTACTGATCAGCAACCTGACTGAGGCCACCGCGTTCTCAATCCTGCCGGCAGCATTTATTCGCGGACCAACCATAAACACAAGGTCGCTCACAGTTAATTCTTTATCAAAATAAACACCCGCGGGATCTTCGTTTTTTACCAGTCCTGCCGAATGTAATAATGAGCGCAATCCTACCCGTGGGTTTTTGTTTAGTTGTTTCAATCCGTAATAAGCAAGCACTCGATTTTCTCCGATAATCGGAACAATATCTGCGGCAATGCTGATGGCAACCAGATCAATTGATGAAAAAACCCTTCTATCGGGTATGTTCATTTTTTTTGCAACCGCCTGTATCAGTTTAAACCCAACTCCACAACCTGACAAATCTTTAAATGGATATGAACAATCGGGTTGTTTTGGGTCAAGTACCGCAGCGGCATCAGGCACCTTATCACCCGGCCTGTGGTGGTCACATATAATGATGTCTAACCCCTTCTTCTTTGCGTAATCAACTTTTTCTACGGCTTTGATCCCGCAATCCAAAGCGATCATCAAGGAGTTTTTATTTTTAATGGCGGCATCAATTCCTATGTAAGAAATACCATAACCCTCTTTATACCTGTCAGGGATATAAAACTCGATTTTTTTATGAAATCGTCGAAGGAAAGAATATACAAGCGAAACGGCAGTTGTTCCATCAACATCATAATCGCCATATACAACTATTTTTTCTCCTTTTTCATGTGCCAGAATAACTCGATCAACAGCTTTTTCCATGTCCTTCATTAAAAAAGGATCATGCAAATGTTCTAAACTGGGCCTGAAAAAATTTTTGGCTTCTTCAAAGGTGGAAATACCTCGTTTTAATAACAGATCACTAAGCCTCTCGTTGATATTAAGCGCTTTGGATAACTGTGTAACCATCTCATTACCTGCCCCTTCTCTCAATACCCAGCGCTTTTCCATTTTTATTGACGTTTAGCATGTAAAGATAGTTTTTTCTGGCAAATGAAAAAAATGTACTTCAATAACAAGGCTGGCTGAAAAGGTATTAATTTGTTATTTAATTAACTCCTTCGTTATCATTTAAAAGCTTGATCTCATTGCCTCCACCGGGTCTAACCGGGAGGCGATAAAGGCAGGAATAAACCCGGAAACCAATCCAATAATTGCGCTTACAAATACTCCAATCGATATGTTGGTCAAGGTTAAAATCAGCTTAAAGCTAAAAAGGGAGTCTGCCAAAAAGGTAAGACCGTACACAAGTAGAAGTCCTACTATTCCACCAATTATGGAAAGGAACACTGCTTCAAAAAGAAACTGAACCAAGATAAAATATCTTTTTGCACCCAACGATTTCTGAATGCCGATTTGCGTTGTTCGTTCTTTTACCGAAACAAACATGATATTGGCAATGCCAAAACCACCAACAAGCAGCGAAAAGGCGCCTATTATCCAACCCACCATTTTGATAACCCCAAATAACTGGTCGAAGCCTTTGTTAATAATGTCCGTTTCGTTAAGGGCAAAATCATCAGCAGCCCGGGGAGGAAGTTTTCTAATCGACCGCATGATTCCGGTAAGCTCGTCCATCATATGTTCATTGGTAATGTTCGGTTTTGCTTTAACAATAATCGTTGATTGAATATTACGATCATCAACAACATTACTGGCATATTTTACCGGGATTAAAACATAGTTGTCACGCGAATCGCCAAAAACGCTTTCGCCTTCTTTTTTTATTATTCCTATTACGTTCAGTTTACTTCCAAAAATTTTAATTGTTTTTCCAATAGGGTCGGCACCCTGGTATAAATTTTCAGCTATGTCTGAACCGATTATTGCAATATTCCGTCCGCCATTTGATTCTATTTCAGTAAAATAGCGGCCGTCTTGCAGTTCTAAATCCATCACATTGGGATAATCATGCGAGACCGCAACAACTGGAATTTCTTCCATTGAGTTGTTTTTGTAATATACATTACGCCTGACATTAAACATATAAGTTGAAGATTCAACCGTATTGCTTCGTTTTTGCAACTCTGCTAATTCTTTTAATTTTGGTTCAGGCCGGTTCAGGTATTTCCACCAGGGATAATCACCGCCCATAGCCCATGGCCATTTTTGAATAAATATAACATTGCTGCCAAGTGAATTTATTTCGCTTTTAATTGCGCCTTCGAGGCTATCGAAAACGGTGAAAACAGAAATAATCGAAAAAATACCAATGGTAATTCCTAATAACGACAATATCGTCCTTACTTTGTTAGTTATCAGGGCATTTATTGCAAAAATTAAACTCTCGTAAATCAGTTTTGCAATGATCATAGGTTGCGATTATTATAAAATGAAGAACCGATTGTTAAAGTGCTTCTAATTTATATGTAAAAGTATGATAAGTTTTGATTAAAACGTGTTAATTTGCAATTCGGTTCAGTTATCAAAAGGTATCCCAAATATTTAAACGCCATTTGTCCTTGAAAAAAGTTAAAAACGCATTAATTTCAGTATTTTATAAAGAAGGCCTCGATCAGGTTCTGGAAGTGTTGAATCAATTTGATATTAATTTTTATTCAACAGGCGGAACATACGATTATATAAAAGAGAAAGGTTATAAGGCCCAGACCATCGAATCGCTGACTTCATACCCATCTATTTTAGGCGGAAGGGTAAAAACACTCCACCCCAAAGTTTTCGGAGGTATCCTGGCAAGAAGGGAAAATGCCGAAGACCAACAACAGTTAGCTGAATATGAAATTCCGCTTTTCGACCTTGTCATTGTTGATTTGTATCCTTTTGAAGAAACATTGAAAAAGACCGGTGATACACAATCTATTATTGAAAAAATAGATATTGGTGGTATCAGTCTGATCAGGGCTGCTGCAAAGAATTTTAACGATGTTTTGGTTGTTCCTTCATCTACAATGTATGATGAGTTGAAAAGGATAATGGAGAAAAATGGAGGCGCTTCAACAAACGAAGACAGAAGATATTTTGCCGCCCAGGCATTTAATATCAGCTCGCATTATGACACTGCAATTTTTAACTGGATGAATCCCGGTAATATCGGAGTATTCAAGCAGAGTATCGGCAATGAAAATGTTTTGCGTTATGGTGAGAACCCACACCAAAAAGGCATTTTTTATGGCAACCTTGATGAAGTGTTTGAACAGCTTCATGGTAAGGCCATATCATACAATAATTTGCTCGACCTGAATGCTGCCATCGACCTGATCGGTGATTTTGAAGAAACGACCTTTGCGGTCATCAAACACAACAATGCCTGTGGGCTGGCCTCAAGATCCGACTTAAAACAAGCATGGATTGACGCGCTTGCCGGCGACCCGGTTTCAGCCTTTGGCGGAGTTCTGGTAACCAATAAAGAAATTGATAAAGAAACTGCCGTAGAAATAAATAAAATATTTTTTGAGATAATCATTGCTCCGGGATATGCTGATGATGCACTGGAAATATTAAAATCCAAAAAAAACCGTATCATCTTAAAGAAGATTGCGTATAACTTTCCGGAATATCAATATCGTTCATTGCTTAATGGCGTATTAACTCAGGATAAAGACACCATTGCCGAAAGGAAAGAAAACCTGAATACTGTTACAAAATTGTCTCCAAACGAAAGACAAGTTGAAGATTTGCTGTTTGCAAACAAGCTTGTAAAACATACAAAATCAAACACAATTGTTCTGGCTAATAACAAACAGCTGGTTGGTTCTGGAACTGGACAGACTTCAAGGGTTGACGCCCTGAAACAGGCAATTGAAAAGGCCAGAAACTTTGATTTGCCATTGGATGACGCAGTGATGGCTTCGGATGCATTTTTTCCGTTTGCCGATTCAGTTGAGATTGCGGGAAAAGCAGGGATTAAGTCTGTGATTCAGCCCGGTGGGTCAATCAGGGATAAGGATTCCATTGAATATTGTGACAAAAACGGAATCGCAATGGTGTTCACAGGCACAAGACATTTTAAACATTAAGCATACAGAAAATTGCAATAATTTTTGTAGTTTCGTTAGGGTTTGAATTTAAGTAGATAAGCACATATGGGATTGTTTTCATTTTTAACTAAAGAGATTGCCATTGACCTTGGAACGGCCAATACGATCATTATTTATAACGACAAAGTTGTGGTTGACGAACCGTCAATTGTGGCGATGGAAAGGAATACCGGCCGAATCCTTGCTGTTGGTAAAAGGGCGATGCTGATGCACGGCAAAACCCACGAAAATATAAAAACGATCAGGCCGCTGCGTGATGGTGTAATCGCAGATTTTGAATCTGCCGAATATATGATACGGGAGATGATAAAAATGATCGGTATAAAAAACACCCTTTTCCCTCCTGCATTAAGAATGGTAATTTGTATTCCTTCAGGTATTACCGGTGTTGAAGAACGCGCCGTAAAGGATTCTGCCGAACAAGCCGGCGCAAAAGATATCAGGTTAATACACGAGCCAATGGCTGCGGCTATTGGTATTGGCATTGATGTACTTGAGCCAACAGGTAACATGATCATAGATATTGGTGGTGGAACCAGCGAAATTGCTGTAATTGCGCTTGGCGGAATTGTTAACAACACCTCTATCCGTATAGCGGGTGATGACTTCAACGCTGATATTGAAGAATATATGCGCAAGAACCATAACATTAATATTGGTGAGCGAACTGCTGAGCGCATAAAAATTGAAGTTGGCGCTGCCGTCACCGACCTTGAAAATCCACCTGACGAATATGCTGTACACGGAAGAGATATGTTAACCGGTATCCCGAAAGAAATAAAGGTAAACTGTAAAGAAATTGCAAGCTGCCTCGATAAATCAATATCAAAAATTGAGGCCGCCGTTCTAAATACATTAGAAAAAACTCCACCCGAATTATCTGCTGATATTTATCGCACGGGTATTTACCTTGCAGGAGGGGGCTCAATGCTGCGCGGTCTCGACAAACGTCTGCACCTGAAAACGAAACTTTCGGTACATGTAGCCGAAGACCCTTTGCGAGCAGTTGCCCGTGGAACAGGAATTGCGCTGAAAAACTTTGATAAGTTTACTTTCCTTATTAAGTAAAAAAATAGCAGCAAATAGTTTTTGGTTTGTTCATGTTTAAAACCCTTATTGTCATCAACACGTATAATACATGACATATAACGATTAACAAAGATGCAGAACCTGTTTGCCTTTTTTTTGAAATACCATTTTTTTATCCTCTTTGTTGTCCTCGAAATTATATCACTGTCTTTTTTGTTTAATAGTTATTCTTATCATCGTTCGCTAAAATACAATGTGGTTAGCGATGCAAGCGGAAGTTTGTTTTCTGTGTCCACAAGCATAACAAATTATTTTTCGCTTAAAAGTGAAAATGAAATTCTTATTGAAGAGAATACGGGACTAAGAAACAAGCTAAAATCCTCATTTTACAATCCTGATTCTACCGCTGATTATAAAGATAGTTTATATCAGTACATTTCGGCTAAAGTTGTGAGCAACAGTATAAATAAGCCAAATAATTTCATGTTGATCAATAAAGGTCATAACCAGGGTCTGGAAAATGAAATGGGGGTTATCTCATCTTTTGGCGTTGCCGGAATCGTAGTAGGAACCTCAGGTAACTATTCCGCAATCATGTCGTTGTTGCATCATAACACAAGAATTAGCGGGAGAATTAAAAATGGAGGACAATTGGTGAATATTGAATGGCCGGGTATTGATTATAGATTGGGGAAGGTTGTCGATATTCCGTCGCATATTGTTTTGCGCCAGGGTGACTCGGTGATTACCAGTGGCAATTCTTTGATCTTTCCGGGGGGTATTTTAATTGGAACTATTGTTAATCAAGAAATTAATGCCAACGCAGAGCTCAGTGAAGCCACACTTAAATTCGCAACAAGTTTTAATACGCTTAAACATGTTTATGTGATAAAGAATAAAAATCGTGCAGAACAAATAGAGTTGTTAGAAGAATCGAGTGATGAGTAGGCAGTTTTTCCGAAATATAATCCGGTTTTTGCTGCTTGTTTTGGTTCAGGTTTTAGTACTGAACGAAATAAAACTTGGCGGATATATCAACCCGTATATTTATGTGATGTTTATTATTTTGTTGCCAGTGGATATCAGCAAGAGCTTGTTGTTAACACTCGCTTTTATTTTAGGGCTTACTATTGACTTTTTTGGGAATACCCTGGGTCTGCACGCAGCAGCAACAGTTTTAATGGCCTATGCCAGGCCCGGTACAATTAACCTGTTTTTTAGCAATCTTGAATTCAATTCAAATGAAGAGCCCAGTTTACAAAGATTAAAATTCAGTGGTTTTTTCCGTTATGTTTTTGTACTGGTTTTTATTCATAATTTCACTTTGTATATGCTCGAAGTATTTAGTTTTACTGACTTTTTATATACGCTATACCGTATTATGCTGAATACGCTTTTAACCATGTTGCTTATCTTTATTACAATGTTTATTTTCAATAAAAAAAGCAACTAATTTTTTGAAAGTTTTCTTTTCATTTAGTCGCTATGCCTACATTTGTACCCTTTTAACAAATTATAAATCAATATGAGAAAACTATTTTATTCAACAATATTATTTGTCATCGTTATTATTTTTAGTTCATGCGAAAGCGTAAACGAAAACGCATACACACTAGATATAGAATTAACAGGGGTTAACAGCAATTGGTTGTTTGTTCAAATTCGTGATCAGGGAGAGTGGGTAAAAATTGATTCGGTCGAATTAAAAGATGAGCACGCATCATTTTCGGGTACGATTGATATGCCCACAATGTACTACCTCACACCAAAGGGCTCCAGAAGTTATGTTCCTGTATTTGTTGAACAGGGTGATATTAAGGTTGTTGCAGATGCCAAAACCATGAAGGAGCCCAAAGTTGAAGGTTCCAAATCACACGAAATATATCAAGGTTTTATGGCCTCCCTAAAAGCATACGATCAAAAAGCAAGGAGTTTAAGCCAACAGTACAGGGAGGCGCAATCGAATGACGATGAAGCCCGGATGTTGAACATATCGCATGAATATGAGGCCCTGGGATCAGATAAAGCAAACGATATCAAAGATTTTGCAATTACAAATAATGCTTCGGTAGTTGCTCCATTTGTCATGATGGAATATTCTTATATGTTTGAACTTGAAGACCTGGAAAGTGTTTCTACTAATTTAGATCCGTCAATCGTTTCTTCGAATTATTCGATCGCACTAAATAACAGGGTTGGCATACTAAAACGGGTGGAAATAGGACAACCGTTTGTTGATTTTTCCTTAAATGATCCTGCGGGAAATCCGGTGCCTCTGTCGGCTATTGCAACAGGAAATTACATTCTTGTCGATTTTTGGGCATCATGGTGTGTACCCTGTCGCAAAGAAAATCCAAATGTTGTGAATGCTTTTAATACGTTTCATGATAAGGGTTTTGAGGTGTTTGGTGTGTCTTTCGATCGTGATTATGAAAAATGGGTAGAAGCCATAGAACAGGATGGTTTAATCTGGGCACATGTAAGCGATTTGAAATTTTGGGGATGCGAAGCCGGTAAACTTTACGGAGTCCAATCTATTCCTCATAGCGTTTTACTTGATCCGGAAGGCATAATTATCGCCAAAAATTTGAGGGGTGAGCAACTGCTAAATAAACTTGCCGAATTGCTTAATTAGTATCGTAATTTCTTAATTAAGTTCTTAAATGTTTTTGGTTATTATTTTTTCGTAAACATCCTGAT
The DNA here is from genome assembly GCA_030596395.1 of Chlorobiota bacterium. Taxonomy (GTDB): domain Bacteria; phylum Bacteroidota; class Bacteroidia; order Bacteroidales; family F082; genus JAADID01. Next base: position 18,094 of record JAUVKF010000002.1, read on the forward strand.
ATACAATTGTATATATTTATATTTTTCTGCAACTTTTATGCAAATAAAGCGTATCCACATTAATAATAACAGGATTACAAATAATTCCGAAAAATATTTAACAAAATGACTAAAAATTTATTGACCGTTCGTTTACAAATATTCACAATATTTTTTGTGATATTTTCTTTCATTTCAACGCTTTCTGCACAGGAATGGAAAAACTATTTGCCAAAAGATAAAGCCGAAAACGGTACTTTAACTTTGTGGGATTACCAAAAAGCATTCAACCAATATTGGGATGCCTATGATGTTGTTGACGGCTATTATATGCTGGATGGAGAAAAGCAAAAAGCATTTGGCTGGAAACAATTCAGGCGCTGGGAATGGTTTTGGGAAAGCCGTGTAAATCCGGTAACCGGTGCTTTTCCAGATAAGACCGCGTTTGATGTATTTAATGAATTCAACGCAGGACGTGGCACAAATACAAGTTCAGGTAACTGGAGCAGTATGGGCCCCACTTCAACAAGCGGTGGTTATGCCGGTTTAGGCCGTTTAAATTGTATTGGATTTCACCCTACAGATAATGATACTTTTTATGTAGGTGCTGCAGCTGGTGGTGTTTGGAAAACTACTGATGGGGGTTCAAACTGGGATCCAATTAGCGACACCATAGCCGCGCTGGGTATCAGCGATATAAAGGTTGTTGTTGATGGCAGTGACGAAATCGTATATATCGCAACCGGAGACAGGGATCATTCTGATACTTACTCGGTTGGTGTGCTCAAATCTACTGATGGAGGGGCTACATGGAACACCACCGGCCTCAGCTGGACCCAGGATCAATATCGCATGGTTAACCGCCTATTAATGGATCCTGATGCACCCGACACCCTGTATGCAGCTACAAACATTGGGCTTTATCAAACAGTTGACGGAGGAACTAACTGGACTCTAAAAACCAGTAATAATTACATCGATATTAAATTTCAGCCAGGCAATACGGCGCAGCTTTATGGCTCAAATACCAATGGACAGGTTTACAGAAGCACTGATTATGGCTCAACCTGGTCATCGGTTTTGAGTAGTGGTGGAAAAAGAACTGAAATTGCAGTAACTGAAGATAACTCCGCAATAGTTTATGCGGTAGTAGCTAACAGCAGTAGCGGTTTGAGCGGTGTTTATAAATCAACAAATAGTGGCGCAAGTTTTTCGTTGGTGTTTAGTGGGGCAACGGCAAATATGCTTGACTGGACCTGTACAGGATCAGGATCAGGCGGTCAGGGTTGGTACGACCTGTGTATTGCTTCCGATCCGAATGATGAAAACGCTGTTTTTGTCGGCGGTGTTAACACCTGGAAATCTACAAACGGAGGTACGAGCTGGAGCATAAACAACCACTGGACTTCATCATATGGTTGTGGTGTGCCTGAGGTTCATGCAGATAAACACTTTTTTGCATTTCAAAACAGTTCATCAACATTGTTTGAATGTAACGATGGTGGATTGTATAGTACAAGTAACGGAGGAACCACCTGGAATCATTTGGGATCAGGTCTGATTATCAGCCAGATTTACCGCCTGGGTGTGGCACAAACAGTAGATGATGATGTTATAATTGGTTTGCAGGACAACGGTACAAAAGCATTAATATCCAACTCCTGGTACGATGTTATCGGTGGAGACGGTATGGATTGTCTTATTGACTATGCAGATGAGAATACTCAGTATGGATCTTTATATTATGGTCGCATATACAGAACAACTAATCACTGGTCATCCAGGACCAGAATAGATGACAATGGTATTTCAGAAAGCGGTGCATGGGTAACCCCTTATTGTTTGGATAAAAATGATCATCAAACAATCTATGCAGGCTTTAAAAATGTATGGAAATCAACCAACCAGGGTAACTCCTGGACAAAAATCAGCACCTGGGGAAACAACTCTTTGCGCTCAATAGCAGCCGGTTATGATTCAGACTATATTTATGTTGCTACATACAGCACCATGTACATGACCTCAGATGGAGGAAGTACCTGGACAAATATTACTTCCGGGCTTCCTGTTTCTTCTTCAAGCATTACGTTTATTTCTGTAAAGGATGATGATCCGAATACCGTTTGGGTTTCACTTAGCGGATTTAATGGTTACGGTGTTTATGAATCAACAGATGGCGGAAGTAGCTGGTCAAATATTTCAACCGGATTGCCTCAATTACCTGTAAACTGTGTTATTCAGGACACATCAAATTCAGATGTTATTTTATTTGCAGGTACTGATGTAGGGATTTATGTAAAAGATGGTTCCAGTAACTGGGCAGCCTTTTATGACGAACTTCCAAATGTAGTAGTTACCGAGGTGGAGATTTACTATGACGATAACGATGAAGCAGATCACCGAATCAGGGCCGCTACCTTCGGCAGAGGTGTTTGGGAATCTGAATTATATACTACGGTGTTAGCGCCCGAAACTGATTTTTCTGCTGATAACACAACGCCTTATACTTCTGATACAGTATCATTTACGGATATGTCAACAAATGCACCAACAGCCTGGGATTGGGATATCGATCCGGATACTTACACTTTTGTGGACGGAACAGATACAAATTCACAAAACCCAAATGTCAGGTTTGATGCTGAGGGGCTTTATACCATTACGCTTACCGCATCAAATGCCGGAGGTTCCGATACTGAAACCAAGACCGATTATATCGACGTTACCTTACTTGTTCTGCCTCCGGTATGTGATTTTGTTGCTGATACTACCCATCCAAGCACTATTGATACGGTAACATTTTCTGATTTATCTGCCAATATTCCGGATAACTGGGATTGGGATTTTGATCCTGAAACCGTTACATTTTTAGATGGAACCGATACAAATTCACAAAACCCAAAGGTGAGGTTTGATACCGAAGGGCTTTATGAAGTTACGCTTACGGTTTCTAATTCGGCAGGTTCCGATGATGAAATTAAGACCGATTACATTGATGCCGTTGGCGTGCTTTTAGTTGAAGCAACAGCCGATCCGGAAGAATTTTGTGAAGACGGATCCAGCCAGTTAAATGCTTCTACCGAAGGCGGTGATGGTAATTTTACATACTCATGGACTTCAGATCCTGCAGGATTTACATCAGACGAACAAAATCCTGTTGTTGAACCTGATGAAAACACGACATATTTTGTTGAAGTATCTGATGGTTTACAATCGGCTTCTGATGATATTATTGTTATTGTAAATCCATTGCCGGAAATTACACTGGAAGATTGGCCTGAAATTTTATGCAACCAGGAAGAACCTCCGGTGCAGTTAACAGCTAATCCTAATGGTGGTATTTACTCAGGCGATAATGTTACGGAAGAAGGTGTATTCTCCCCTGAAGAAGCAAGCCTGGGCTGGCATGTAATTACCTATACTTACGAAGATGAATATGGTTGTGAAAATAATGCGCAGGATTCAATCTTTGTTGACGATTGTGTTGGTATACATGCTCAGTTTGATAGTCAATCGCATCTGGTAATTTATCCAAATCCGAATAATGGCGAATTTGTGATTGAAAGTGATGCAACCATTCTTTCTGTTGAATTAATAAACCAGGTAGGCAAGCTTGTTCATTCTGTTGAGAATAAAAGCAATAATATACGTCTGAATCTTAAACTGGAAAAAGGTGTTTACTACTTGAAAGCCAAACTTAATGTTGATGGTAATGAGGTTTGGAAAACGAAAAAATTATTAATTAATTAGTATCTGGACAAATACTAATTAATCATGCTTTTCTTTCCAGAGTTGATTAAATGATTTTTCAGCAATATCAGGAAATTCGCGGTTCTTGCCCCAGGGTTTAGCCGCGAATTTTTTTGCCATCGTATTTTTAGTACTTCCGCTGATCATATCCATCATTTTTCTTGAATTGAGCGCTTTTGTGGAAAATTTGATCACCTGTTTTTCTATGAATTTTGAATAGCCATTTTTAACAGCGTAATTTCTGTTAACAAGCAATAATTCATGTAAGGGTATTTTAACTGGGCAAACTGTTGTGCACTTTCCACAAAGTGAAGAGGCAAAACTAAGGTGTTTATACCCGTTAAAATCTTTAATAAATGGCATTATGATTGATCCGATAGGACCGGTATAAGTAGTATTGTAAGTATGTCCACCTATATTTTTATATACTGGACACGCATTTAAACAGGCACCACACCTGATACAGGATAATGCCTGGCGCTGCCGCTCATGAGCCAGTAAATTTGACCTTCCATTATCAAGTAAAACAAGATACATTTCATCTGGTCCGTCTTTTTCGCTGAACTTTTTTGGCCCTGAAATAATGGAATTATAAACCGTCATCTGCTGGCCGGTTCCATGTGTTGCCAATAATGGCCAGAAAAGGGCGATATCTTCAAAACGTGGTATAATTTTTTCGATGCCGGCAATTGCTATATGAATTTTGGGGAACGACATGGATAACATACCATTACCTTCGTTCTCGGTAACTGCAATAGAACCTGTATCAGCAATTAAAAAGTTTGCGCCGGTGATTCCTAAGTCTGCTTCCTGAAATTTTTCCCTTAACAGACCCCTTGTATAAAGTGTAAGTTGTTCAGGACTAAAGTCGGAGGGAGTATCGAATTTCTCGTTATATAACTCAGCAACATCTTCTTTCGACATGTGCATAGCTGGTGTAACAATATGATACGGTTTTTGACCAGCTTGCTGAACGATGAATTCACCCAAATCTGTTTCAACAGTATCAACACCATTTTTTTCTAAAACCGGGTTCAACTCCAGTTCTTCAGTCGTCATCGACTTTGATTTGACAGCAGAGGAAATTCCATGTTTATTAACAATGCCAATAATTTCATTTAATGCTTCGGTAGAATCCCGTGCCCAAATTATTTTTCCACCGCTTTTTAAAAAATTATCTTCAAATTCTATCAGGTATTTATCCAGTTCGTTAACTACTTTATTTTTAATATAACCAGCTCTTTTGCGTGCTAATTCTATATTACTATAAAGATTTTTATGACCTTTATCTACCGCCAGATCATACTTTGAAATATTGAAGTTTATAGTTTTACGGTGGTCTTTGTCAAAGCCTTTCTGTTTTGCCTTTTCTAAAAATCTCTTGTTTTCTGATGATGCATTCACAGCTACTAATTGTTTATTAATTGCGATATTTTTTCAACTCTTCGGGAGTGTCTTCCCCCTTCAAAATTGGTATTTAAAAAACGATTTACTATTTTCCAGGCCAGTTCAAAAGATACAAATCGTCCTGGTAATGATATGATATTGGAATCATTATGTTCACGGGCAAGCTTTGCCTGCTCTTCGCTCCAGCCAAGGGCAGCTCGTACATTTGCATATTTGTTGGCTGTAATTTGAGCACCGTTGCCACTTCCACATAAAATAATCCCTCTTTTCAATTTTCCTGAGTTGATATCACTTGCAAGCGGATGTATAAAATCAGGATAGTCAACACTTGATTCTGAATGGGTTCCATAATCATTAACTTTATATCCGGCTTCTTTCAATTTTTCTGCTAAAAATTGTTTCATTTCATAGCCACCATGATCAGAAGCTATACCCAAAATTTTGCCAGAATCATTCATTGTTAATATCTCTTGATCGACAAATTTATACAATTTTAAAGGTTGCCCTTAAGTATCATGATAATGAAGCGATTTTGTAAATCATAATTTCAATCACAATTGCATTAAATAGTTCACCTTCAATTTTTTAAAATTAATAACAAGTTTGTTGTTAATATCTGCTTAATTTTGTTCGTTACTCGTTTATAAAATTTCTGTTATCAACAGCAATTATGTGGTGAAAAATACATGGGTATCTCTTTCTTATTTTTATGAATATTTGTTACCAGTAATCAACATAAATATGAACGATACTTTACAACTTTTTATCAAACAAGTATCAAAAAATAGTATTGTTCATTTTATATTAATCAATATTATATCAGTAAATTACATGGTAAGAAAGTGTAGGTAAATTGTTAATAAAATGATAAAATTCAAATATCAAAATCTTTTATCATAAATTAATACAACTTCTTAACAGCATATTAATATTATATATTATTTATTTAAACTATTATTATAATTATATATTGAATTATTGAAAAGTATCTAGCTAATGAACTTCACAGAAGAAGTAATCAAATATAAAACGAAAAAAAATGCGGTCATATTGGCTCATTATTACCAGGTACCCGAAATCCAGGATATAGCAGATTATGTTGGTGATAGTTTGGGATTGTCGCAAAGAGCAAAAGAAGTTAAAACAAACTTAATTGTTTTTGCTGGGGTTCATTTTATGGCTGAAACCGCCAAAATGCTGAGTCCTGAAACAAAAGTTGTTTTGCCCGATCTGGAAGCAAGATGTTCACTTGCCGAATCCTGTCCACTGGATAAATTTGTTGAATTCAAAGCAAAATATTCTGATCATATTGTTATATCATATATCAATACTACTGCAGCAATTAAAACCGAAACTGATGTTGTCTGTACCTCAGGCAACGCCATTCAAATTGTTGAATCATTTCCAAAAGATCAAAAAATAATATTTGCTCCTGATAAAAACCTTGGTGGATATATTAACAGTGTAACCGGACGTAATATGGTGCTGTGGGACGGAATCTGTGAAGTACACGATATTTTAAGTACTGAAGCTATTTTCAAAATGAAAACTGAAAATCCAGATGCTATGCTTGTTGCACACCCCGAATGCAATGCGCCTGTACTTGAACTGGCTGATTACATCGGTTCTACTACCGGAATGCTTAAATACACTGAAAAAAGTGAAGCTGAGAAATTTATTGTGGCTTCTGAAACCGGTATTTTACATCAAATGAAATTGAGTTCGCCGGCTAAACAATTTTTAGTTGTTCCCTCTGATGAAAACTGCTCATGCAACGATTGCCCTTATATGAAACTCAATACAATGGAAAAACTGTATTTTGCATTAAGGGATGAGAAACCTGAAATAGTACTGGATGATGACATTATCGAAAAAGCAAAAAAACCAATTGAAAGAATGCTTGATATCTCCAAAAGATTAAATTTGATCTGATTTGTAAATATACCTGATGAAAATTCATTTCAAAATAATTATACTGCTAACCCTTGTTTTTATTTTTTCTTTTTGGTCAATTGGTCAGGATACAACCAGTTTAAATCCAAATGGCTATAATAAGTTTCATTATGAAGACGGAACACTTGCCAGTGAGGGATTCATGGAGAATGGTACTCCAAACGGATATTGGAAAAACTACTATCAAAACGGACGTTTAAAATCCGAAGGAAATCGAAAAAATTTCCTGCTCGACAGCCTCTGGAAATTTTTTAATGAAGAAGGACAAATAGTTCTTGAAATTAATTATCAGGAAGGAAAAAAACAAGGTTTCAGAACAACTTACCAGGGTAGTGAAACAACCAAAGAAACTTTTGTTAATGATATTAAGGAAGGGCCTACTTATATTCTGTATCCGAATGGAAGTATAAAATCAAAAATACCTTTTATAAATGGCCTTGAACAAGGTATTGCCCGTGATTATAATTTAGATGGAAATGTAATACAACTTATTGTTTATAAAAAAGGATATGTAGTTGAAAGGGAACGAATTAACCGATATGATACCGACAGCCTTGCCCATGGAAAATGGAAATGGTTTTACGATGATGACTTGTTACATATGGAAGGCGCTTTTAAACATGGCCTAAAAGATGGTTATTTTAAAGAGTATGACCGTAACGGTAACTTAACTGTTGCCACAAAATATGTGGATGGTGAAAAGGAAGAAATGGCCGAGGAATTAATGAAGCTGGAAGTCAGAACTGATTATTATCCAAACGGAAGGGTAAAAGTTGTTGGAACATACAACAAAGACGGCTTGCCTGAAGGTGTTCGTCGTGAGTATAATGATGAAGGAAAAGTTGAAAAAGCATATATATTCAGGTATGGTAGAATAATTGCTGAAGGCATATTTACCGATGCTGGTGAAAAAGAAGGCCATTGGAAAGAATATTTTCCTGATGGAAAATTAAAAGCCACAGGCAGATATACTAAAGACAACAAAAATAGCCTCTGGAAATTCTATTTCAATTCAGGACAACTTGAACAGATAGGCGCATACAAAAACGGTTCACCTGATTCTACCTGGAGATGGTATTATTCAAATGGAAAAATCATGCGCGAAGAGTTTTTCTACAATGGCCTGTCGGATGGATTGATGACCGAATATAATTTCAGCGGCAAAGTTATTACGCAGGGGGATTACATTGAAGGCAAAAGAGAAGGCAAATGGTTTTATGATGCCGGCGACAACCGGGATGAAGGTGAATATATTGAAGATATGCGCAATGGTATGTGGCAATCAACTTACCCGGATGGTATGATCAGTTTTAAAGGAAAATTTGTTGACGACCTGCCCAATGGAAAACATTCGTGGTATTGGGACAATGGTAAAATTAAACAGGAAGGTACTTACATAATGGGCCGTAAAAATGGTGAATGGAAAAAGTACGATAAAGAAGGATTTCCGATAATAATAATTTCTTACAAGGCAGGTAAAGAAATAAAATACGATGGAATTAATATTGAGACAGAAGATTAATTTAATATCTTCGCCCTTCCAAATTTAAAGCATACAAATATGAAAAAAATTCTTTTTAGCATGGTTGCGTTATTGATTATAGTAACCGCATGCGAAAATACTACGCAAAATGCTGATACACAAAATAAAGAACAGGTTGATTTTGAAGAAATTATTTTCATCAACATAAAGGATTTTGATGACAAAGCTGCTGACTTTGTTGGAAAAAAAATCAAACTTACAGGAACAATTGACCACGTGTGTGAACATGGGGGCAAAAAAATGTTTATCGTTAGCGAAGATTCGGAAAACAGGGTAAAAATTGTTACCGGAGAAAATATGGCAGCTTTTAATACTGAACTGGAGGGAGAATCGTTGGCAGTAATTGGTACTGTTGACGAGTTAAGAATAGATGAAGAATATTTGCGCGAATGGGAAGAAGAAATAAAAGATAATAGTGGAGAAGAAGAAAATGATGCCATGCATGCCGGTGAGAAAAAAGGTAAACCTCATGCCGACGATGCTGATCACCACGAAGAAGATATAAGTAACGAGATGAATCAAATCAACAACCTGAGACAACAACTCACTGATTCGGGAAAAGAACACCTCTCTTTCTTTTCGGTTATTTGTGTTGAATACGAAGTTACTACCGTAGAGGAAAAAGAGGGAGTATAACAGCGCATCCATTTAATTTCAATATCTTATCATGACTTTTAATTGGCGAAAGTGGAACAAGGCCATTCATCGTGATTTTGGCTACTTTTTCCTGGGCATGACTATTATTTATGGTTTGTCAGGAATTGCCCTCAACCACATGCAAGATTGGAATCCCAATTATGTGATCATAAATAAAGAAATTCGGATAGATCCTACAAACAAAAAACTTGATAAAGCTCAAATAAAAGCAATACTGGACAATTATGATGAAGCAGGAAATTATAAAAACCATTACTATCCCAACGACAATATCCTGAAGGTTTTTATTGAAGACGGAACAGTTATAATCAATATAAAAACCGGAGAAGGCCTGTTGGAAAAAACAAAACGACGCCCTTTATTTCGGGAAGTAAACTATCTTCATTATAATCCAATTAAATACTGGACATGGTATTCTGATATATTCTCAGGAGCCTTGATTTTACTTGGGATTACCGGAATATTAATTCCACGGGGCGCAAAAGGAATCAAAAAACGCGGCGCATGGCTAACAATTATCGGAATTGTTATTCCTATCATTTATTTATTCGCATATTTTTATTAATACAATGACTGAAATAATTATAGTATTTGCTTTTTTGTTGTGGTATGTATTATCAATGGTAATATCCGAACAGATAGGAAAAAACCGGAAAATTGGTGTTGAGTGGTCGTTTTTTATTTGTTTTATGCTTAGCCCGCTTGTTGGTTATGTGATCACCACAATTAGCCCAAAAACAAATAGCGTTTAATAAAATAAATCAGCAGCAATTGCATCTGCAAAAAGCTTTCCTTTATCGGTTAGAAAATATTGCGAATTTTCATTTCTCACATTGCTTTCGGCCACAAACTGTTTAATCGAATTTAAAAAATGCAAACAGTATTTCTCTCCAAAAACATTCTGAATATGTTCAGCATCACAACCCCACGAAGTTCGAATTGACGTCATAACATATTCATTATATCGTTGTCCGAGACTTAAAATTTCCTTTTCATCAACAATCTTATCAATCTTATCAGCCTCAACGTATTGCTTCATATTCGAAACATTCCATTGCCTTGAAAATCCATTAAATGAGTGAGCCGAAGGTCCAAGTCCAATATAATGGCCGCCTAACCAATAAATACTATTGTGTTTAGAGTAATATCCTTTTTTAGCAAAATTTGAAATCTCATAATGAATATAATTATGCTTTCCGGTTTCTTGTAAAAGAATTTGAAAATGCCTGATACTTTGTTGTTCATTAACAGCCTGCATTTTTCCTTTGTTGATTAAAGTATTTAATGCCGTTTTGGGCTCAACCGTTAATGAATATGATGAAAGGTGCGATATTTCAAACGAAAAGAAATAATCAAGATTTCGTTTCCATTTTTCAGTAGTTAGCGTTGGTATTCCGTAGATCAGATCAATGGTAAGATTATTAAAACCCGCTTTCTGCGCCATTTCAATTGAATTAATAGCCTGATTACCATTATGAACCCGGTTCAGATATTTAAGGTCGTCATCAAAAAAACTTTGAATACCGATACTCAAACGATTGATGGATGTTTGGTTGCGAAGCAGTTTTATTTTATCCTCATTCAGGTCATCAGGATTGGCTTCTAAAGTTATTTCGGTCCCCGGGTTAACAATAAACTTTTGCCTGATTGAATCAATTATCCGGTTTATTTCGGATGTGTAGAGCAGTGATGGCGTTCCTCCACCAAAATAGATCGTGTTAATTGGCTCTCCTTTCAAATAAACAGACCGCCCCTCTATTTCTTTGATCAATGCATCAACAAATGAAAACCGGTATTTTTTCGAGGCGATGGAATAGAAATTACAATAATGGCACTTTTGTTTACAATATGGGATATGGATGTAAATGCCTGCCACAACAAAAATTTTTGTTCTAGGCAAAAATAGACTTATTGAAATGGATTAAGAAGGAAGATTGATTTTGAAATTAAATGTATTTATCAATTTCAATTTTTGATTCTTCTATCTCTTTATCTTCATCTGTGGCCACGCAATATTCCTCGTAAAGGGCTGTTTTTGTTTCGTTGTCAGCCAGGTAATTCAGGTAAAAACTCACATAATCAAAAACAAACAGAATGCTATTATGCTCATCAATCAATTTGATATCGAAATCTTTTACCTGTTTTCTTTCGGTTACACCGGTATATTTTATTAAGGCTTGTTTTACAATTTGTTGTTTACGCTCGACCGAAATGCCTTTAGGTACAGATATTCTTGTACTTGCAAAGAAAAACTGATTATTTATAAAGTGAAACTGTATCAATAGCTTATAAAATCCAACCCTGTCGCGAAAGAAATATATTTTGTGCTTTTCAATATTGAAATCGTTTTTAAGAATATATGAGGGAGCACCAAATTTTGCTTTAAGCTTTTTTATAGTAATATCATTGATGGCCAATTCGTTAATGGCAATAACTTTTTTTGTTGTGACTGGTTTGACATTCGGGAGCGGATTTAAAACAGCTTTGAGGTCTCCGTAACCCTGGATCACATTTTCCTGGATGAAATATGAAGCATTTCTACCCCGAATTTTTGAAATTTTCTTTTTTAGACGTTTAATTAGTTTGGCTGCCATATTGAGATATAAATTACTTTAATTGGCAAAAATAAAATCTTCTGCTTAAATGTAATGAATTTATTTTCCCTTTTCGTTTAGTGCAAAATCTACTATGGCGCTGGCATGGATTTCAAGCGTGTTGAACAAAGGAATATCAGTGTGTTCCTGTTGAATAAGCAAGGGTATTTCGGTACAGCCCAAAATAATCCCCTGGGCACCCTGTCGTTTTAGACGATCAATAATTTTAAGATAACCGGTTCTGGATTCTTCATTAAATTTCTCGTTTACAAGTTCATTATAAATTATATCGTTAATAAAAACCCGATCGAACTTTTCAGGAACCAGTGTTAAAATTCCAAAATTTTGCAATACCCGTGTATAAAAATCCATTTCCATGGTATATTTTGTGCCCAGTAAACCAACCTTCGAAAACCCTGCTTGCTTTACAACCCTTGCGGTTGCCTCTGCGATATGAATGATTGGAACATTGATTTCGGACTTTAACCTTTCAGCATATTTGTGCATTGTGTTGGCGCACAATGCGATGCCATCTGCTCCTGAATGAATCAAATTAATCGCTGCATTATGGATCATTGTATAAATGGAATCAGTATCATTTTTTTCCTGGAACGAAAGAATTTCCTGAAAGTTAAATGAATGTACCAGGCATCTCGCTGAGAACGATCCACCGAGCCTTTTATTGGTTTCCTGGTTTATCAGGCGATAATATTCAACTGTAGATACCCACACCGCTCCTCCAATAAGCCCAATTGTTTTCATATTGTAACGATTCAAATGTTACGCTTTCCTCATAATTATTCTAAAGGTGCTTCCCTTGCCCGGCGTAGAACTTTTAACAAAAATCTTTCCTTTGTGATAATCCCGGATTATCCGTTTCGAAAGCGATAAGCCAAGGCCCCAGCCTCGCTTTTTGCTCGTATAACCTGGGTTGAATATCGCTTTTTGCTCTGTTAGCGAAATACCTTTCCCAGTGTCGGTAATATCAATGATCAGGTTTTTTGATTCGTCCCTGGCCATGATTGTGATCGTTCCTTCACCGACCATGGCGTCAATGGCATTTTTACAGAGGTTTTCAATTACCCAGCTAAACAAAGCTTTATTAACAGGGATAAAAATCTCAAGGTTTTCGTCAATTTCTAAATTGTATTTTACCTTTTTAGGCGAGCGGGGTTTGAGGTATTCAACACTATCGTAAATTATCCGTACAACATCATTTTGTTCAAGTCTCGGCGTTGAGCCTATTTTTGAAAATCTTTCTGTAATAACTTCCAACCGGTTAATATCCTTCTCAATTTCTTCTGCGGCTTGGTGCGCATTACCCTCGCCCATTTTTAACAATTCCATCCAGGCCATTATCGAAGATAAAGGAGTTCCGATTTGATGTGCTGTTTCTTTTGCCATCCCGGCCCAAACCCTGTTTTGTTCGGCGTTTCGTGCATAACTGAATAACAAATATGCAACAGCAAGAAAAACAGCAATTATTAGTATCTGAGCCAGCGGAAAAAAACGCATTATAGTCAATAATTCAGAATCCTGGTAAAATATATAACTTGTTCCCTGGTCGGCAAATGACACTTCTATTGGACGGTTTTCATCATCCATTTCTTCCAGTTTTCGGCTAACATAGGTGGGGTCGCTCATCCTTATGTCGTTCAGGTTCCCGAATTGAATAATATTTTTCCTGGTACTATCAGTAATTATAACCGGAACGCTGGATGAATTCAATGCCACTTCCGACATAAAAGAAGTGATATAATCGTTTAATACTTCTTTTAACTCTATAAAAAATCTTGAATCCTGGTAATAAAGGTAATTACTCTTTGAAGGAGAGTAAGGAACCTCAATAGGAGGGTATTTTGAAAACTCATCCAACAGGGCGCCACTGAGAAAAGTTACGCTATCGTTCGGAAAATCAAGATTTTTTTGGCTAATTATTTTCCCAGCATCGTTTGTGTATATTACCGGAATAGTAGTGTTATTATGAATAATGTCGAGGTAAAAAGTCAGGTCCGAATCGTCTTTATCGGATAATAATTGTTTATATACCTCGGCAAACAGTTCAACCCGTTTTCTTTCTTCTTCCTGTAATTGTTTAAAAAAGAACTCAGTGTATTTTACTAAACTGGCTTTACGATGTACTGCCGCAGCCCACAATTGAACATTTTTTCGCTCTTGTTTGGCAAACTGATTAACCAAAAGATTGGTATAGAAAATAGAAGAGCCAATAATAATAAGCGCAAGAATGAAAAGTAAAATCTTCGAGCGTTTTTTCTGGGTATAAATATCCAATTTGCTAAATATTAACTGTCAAAAATACTAACAAATAACAAAACAGAATATTGCTCCATTATTTAAGTGTATTCAATATTGTTGTTCAAAATAGTTCCTTGGTATAAGCAGTTGAACGATTTCGCTCACCTTGTGTATGGTTCACGAACACTTTTGTAAATAGCAACTTCGGCAAACCACTCAAAACAAAACACTTACCGTGATTGGCACAATTACTGAAATAGCTTAGTATTAATTAAATTCAATAAACAAGAAGTAATTTCCGCTAGGATGTTTGAAGTTGATAAGTGGCAGGAGATTTACAGCACCATTAAAAAAAACAAGCTAAGGACTTTTCTTACCGGCTTTAGTGTTGCGTGGGGAATTTTTATGCTGATCATTTTACTGGGCTCGGGAACAGGTCTTGAGAATGGTGTTCGGGAACAATTCAAAGGAAGCGCAACCAATGGCATTTGGGTGAGTAGTGGTGTTACCAGTAAAGAGTTTAAAGGCCTGAATGCCGGACGAATGATCAGTTTTACCAATGAAGATTATTCAGGCATCAAAACCAACGTTAAAGGACACGACCGCATCTCTTCCAGAATGTTTATGGGTAATATGCTGGTGTCTTACAATGATCAATACGGCTCATTTTATCTTTCGCCCTGCCATCCTGATTACGGAATTATTAAAGAAGTAAAAATGCTGAACGGCAGATTTCTAAATCAGATTGATATCAATAAAACCCGAAAAGTAGCCACAATTGGCGAGCAGGTGAAAAGCTCGCTTTTTAAAGGGAACGATACAATTGCAGTTGGCAAGTTTATCAAAATAAACAGCGTACTGTTTAAGGTAATCGGGGTTTTTCGCGATTTCAGCCGAAATGATGATGAAATGAAACGAATTTATATACCGATAACTACTGCTCAAAGGGTGTATTTTGGAAATAATGTTATTAACCAGATATCATTTACAACAGGTGATGCAAGCCCGGAACAAGCCAATACTATGGTAAGCAACACAAAAACACTTCTTGCCAAGCGTCATGCTTTTGATGAAACGGACGACCGGGCAATTTCAATTTGGAATAAAAGCGAGGAGGTTAGGAAGTTTCAGGCATTATTTGGTGGAATCAGGTTATTTATCTGGGTTATTGGTATTGGAACCATCATTGCGGGCGTTGTTGGCGTTAGTAACATTATGATTATCGTTGTTAAAGAGCGGACCAAAGAAATTGGTATTCGCAAAGCGATGGGTGCAACTCCGTCTTCGATAATATCGCTTATTCTGCAAGAGTCGGTTTTGATAACCGGATTTGCCGGGTATATTGGATTGATATTGGGTGTAGGCCTACTTGAATTGGTTTCAAAATATATGCCTGAATCAGAATTTTTTAAAAACCCGGAAGCTGATTTTTCATTGGCATTAAGTGCTACAATTTTGTTGGTAATAGTGGGTGCAATTGCAGGTTTTGTCCCGGCCATGAAAGCAGCCAGGATAAAACCGGTTGAAGCCCTGAAAGATGAATAACCCCCCTAATCCCCCAAAAAGGGGAAAGGAATAGAATAAAGAAATAAACATGTTTGATCTGGATCGCTGGCAGGAGATTTATCAGGTTTTAAGCAAAAACAAGCTTCGGACTTTTTTAACCGCATTTGGTGTGTTCTGGGGAATTTTTATGCTGGTTGTGATGCTGGGGGCTGGAAACGGCTTGCAAAACGGGGTATCACAAAATCTGGGAGATATGGCAACCAACAGTGTATTTATCTGGGCACAACAAACGTCAATTTCATACAACGGATTTCCACGAGGAAGAAATTATAGTTTCAAAAACCAGGATGTGGAAATATTAAAACATGAAATTCCTGAAATGAAACACATTGCCCCCCGCTTGCGCATAGGTGGTTTCGACCAGGCTAATAATGTAATCAGGGGTAAAAAATCTGGAGGATTCTCAATAATGGGCGAATACCCGATTATCAATATTATCGATCCGGTTAATCTACAGCAAGGCCGATTTATTAACAAATTAGATATTATCGAAAAAAGAAAAATTGTTGTTGTTGGCACCCGGGTGGTTGAAATATTATTTGAAAAAGATGAAGATCCCATTGATGAATACATTCAGATTCAGGGTGTATATTTTAAAATCGTGGGCGTTTTTAAATCCAAACGATCCGGAGAACAGGCCAATCGCGAAAACCAAAATGTTTATATGCCTTTTACAACCTTGCAAAAAACCTATAATCTTGGAAATAGTATTGGTTTTTTTGCAATTACTTCAAAAGACGACATACCCGTTTCGATTGTTGAAGACAAGGCAATCGAAGTATTAAAAAAAAGGCATTCGGTTGCCCCGGAAGATGAAAGAGCAGTTGGCCATTTTAACCTGGAAAAAGAGTTTGGGCAAATGATGGGATTGTTTGCCGGTATTCGCGGTCTGATATGGATAGTTGGAGCAGGAACCTTATTGGCAGGAGTAATTGGTGTAAGCAACATCATGCTTGTTGTGGTTAAGGAGCGAACGAAAGAATTTGGTATACAAAGGGCAATCGGGGCTACACCCTATGCCGTAATGCGCCAGGTAATTACCGAGTCAATTGTTTTAACAACAACAGCCGGTTATTTTGGGCTTGTAGTTGGCGTTGGTTTACTCGAACTGATCAACAATTTACTTGGAGGCCCCGGAGAGAATACGGAAATGTTTCTGCATCCGGGAATAAATTTTAATATAGGTTTGCTTGCGCTTACTATTTTGATCATATCGGGTGCAATGGCAGGGATAATTCCTGCCAAAAGGGCCGTTTCGGTAAAACCAATTGACGCCCTCCGATTTGAATAATAAATTCTAATAATCAGTTGATTGGTGAACAACCAGCTAACAAAAGCGCTTATCTTTAAACCAAATGGTCGTTTTCGCACACATATTGTCGACTTGGTGAACACTTTTATTAACACTACTTTTTATAAATCGCTGATAATAAATATTTTTCATAAACTGGCACAATTACTGATCAAGCTTTTTCGTTTGTAAATACTACTAAACAACAGCTATTCATGATCACACTTAAAAACATAAATAAAACTTACCGGATGGGCAAAACCGGTGGGCTTCATGTGCTAAAGGGGATCGACCTGAAAGTAGAAAGAGGGGAGCTGGTTTCGGTAATGGGTTCATCTGGATCGGGTAAATCTACACTTCTTAATATTATTGGATTGCTTGATGAATATGATATCGGTGAATATCAGCTCAACGGAACCGTCATGGCCAATCTAAAAGAAAGCAAAGCTGCGTATTATCGCAACCAGATGCTGGGCTTTGTTTTTCAGTCATTCAACCTGATACCATTTAAAAATGCCATGGAAAATGTGGCCCTGCCTTTATACTATCAAAAAGTAAGCAGAAGAAAAAGAAATAAAATTGCCCTGCAGTATCTCGAAAGAATGGGTTTAAAAGAGTGGGCACACCACTTACCCAACGAACTTTCGGGGGGTGAGAAACAAAGACTTGCAATTGCCAGGGCGCTTATAGCGGAACCCAAGTTAATTTTAGCCGATGAGCCGACAGGAGCACTTGATTCAACAACATCTCAGGAAATCATGGATATCCTTAAAGAAATAAATAATAAGGGAACAACCATGATTATTGTTACGCACGAAAATGATATCGCCGCACAAACCGACCGGATCATACATATTAAGGATGGAATTATTGAAAACGATGCCAATGGTCATGATAGTAAAAATCAGGTATTAAAAACCCTTGAAGAAGAGGTAAACGGCGTAAACGGAATTGCATAATGTTTGATATCGATAAGTGGCAGGAAATTTTCAGCACGATCAGCAAAAATAAATTGCGTACTGCTTTAACAGGCTTCAGTGTGGCCTGGGGAATTTTTATGCTTATTATTCTTTTGGGTTCGGGAACAGGCCTTGAAAACGGGGTAGAAGAACAATTTGCCGACGACGCAACCAACAGCCTGTGGATTTATGCACGTCAAACCACAAAAGCATATCGGGGTTATAATTCAGGACGTCAAATCAGGTTCACTAACGAAGATTACGACCGCATTAAGCATTCGATAGAACAAGCAGATCATATTACCGGCAGGTTTTATATCAGCAGCAGTAACACAACAAATTATAAAAATAATTTTGGAACCTATGAAATAAGGTCGGTTCACCCCGGACACCAATATTTAGAAAACACCATCATCACGGAAGGCCGTTATATTAACGAGTTGGATTTGGATCAATACAGCAAAGTTGCTGTAATTGGCAACCTGATTAAACAAGACCTGTTTAAGAATGGAGAAAACCCAATTGGTGAATACATCAAGGTAGGTAACATTCCTTTTAAAGTAGTGGGTGTATTTACTGATAAAGGTGGTGAAGGTGAAATGCGAAAAATTTATTTACCGATAACAACTGCGCAAAGGGTGTTTAATGGCGCCAACCGAATACATCAGTTGATGTTTACTATGGGAGATGCTACTATCGACGAAAGCAAACAAATTGAAGAACAGATTCAGGCAGAATTTGCACAGGCCCATCATTTTGATCCAGAGGATCAGCGGGCAATTGGTATCAACAACAGCCTTGAAGACTATACCAGGGTGCAAAACCTTTTTCTTGGTATCAGGATATTCATATGGATTGTTGGAATAGGAACCATAATAGCAGGAATTGTTGGTGTTGGCAATATTATGATGATTGTGGTAAAAGAAAGAACGAAAGAAATCGGGGTTAGAAAAGCATTGGGCGCCACTCCGCGTTCAATAATCGGCCTGATTTTGTTAGAGTCAATTGTAATAACCAGCCTGGCAGGGTATATTGGCCTGGTAATGGGTGTAGGCTTGCTTGAGTTAGTGAGGGCCAATATGCCACCCAGCGATTTTTTTATGAATCCTGAAGCTAATATATCGATTGCGCTTACGGCTGTTGCGTTGTTGGTTTTTTCAGGCACACTGGCCGGATTTATACCTGCCAGAAAGGCTGCGGCCATTAAACCAATTGAAGCATTAAGAGATGAATAACTCCCTTATCCTCTTAAAAGGGTGAAGGGAAAGAATAAAGAAAAAATGAACGTTTTTGATCTGGATAACTGGCAGGAAGTTTTCAACGCCTTAAAAAAGAACAAGGTTCGCACCTTCTTTACTGCTTTTGGCGTTTTCTGGGGGATATTTATGCTGGTTTTGATGCTGGGCTCAGGAAATGGTTTAAAAAATGCAGCTTATAATGGTTGGGGCGACTTTGCCACAAACAGTTTTTTTATGTGGACCCAGCGCACCACTATGCCATATAAAGGTTTTAAAAGAGGGCGTTCATTTAATTTCAATAATAAAGATACCGAAGCCATTCGTGAAAAAATACCAGAGGTTAAAACACTTGCGCCACGTTTGCAGGCCGGAGGATATCGGGGAGCAAGCAATGTTGTAAGGGGCAAGGAAACAGGTGCATTTAATATATATGGAGATTATCCCGAATTTATGGATATTGATCCTGTTACTATTACCCAGGGCCGGTTCATCAACCATAATGATATTAATGATATGCGAAAAGTAGCTATTATTGGAAATTCAGTTGTTGATGCATTGTTTAATAAAGATGAAGACCCTATTGGGGATTATATCAAAATCCAGGGTGTTTATTTTAACGTGGTTGGAACATTTAAATCTAAAAAATCAGGAGGCGAAGCAGATCGTGACGGGAATAGTATTTTCCTGCCGTTTTCAACAATGCAAAAAACTTACAATTACGGCGATGCCGTTTTCTGGTATGCCATTACTTCTCAGGAAAATATTCCGGCCTCAGTTACCGAGGAAAAAGTAGTAACACTGATGAAGCAATCCCATAAAGTACACCCTGATGACGACCAGGCCATTGGCCATTTTAACGTTGAAACAGAGTTCAAAAAAATGGAAGGCTTGTTTACAGGAATTGACGGGTTGATCTGGGTGGTTGGAATAGGAACTTTGCTTGCCGGAATTATTGGGGTTTCAAATATAATGCTGATCATTATAAAAGAAAGGACCAACGAAATTGGTGTAAAACGCGCACTCGGTGCCACTCCATTAAATATTATTTCACAGGTAATCCTTGAATCGGTGTTTTTAACAACGCTGGCTGGTTACTTCGGATTGGTTTTGGGTGTAGGTGTACTCGGGATTCTTGACAATGCCATGCAAAATATGGAAGCAGACAGCCAGTTTTTTCTGCATCCGGAAATCAATTTCTCCGTAGGAATTTTAGCCTTGATAATCCTTGTTTTTTCCGGAATATTAGCCGGATTGATACCGGCCAAAAGGGCTGTAAGCATAAGACCTGTTGATGCACTAAGAGATGAATAACCAATAAATTTTAATAATTGATCAAAAAACGTAAAAAAAGAACATATGAAAACATTTTTTAAAGTTCTGGGAATTGTCGTGATACTAGGCATTTTTGGATATACCCTGTATTTTTTATGGGACAAATCGAAAGAAAAACCTGTGGTTTTTGAAACAGAAACACCTTTTTATTCAGACGTGATCAAGAAAACTGTGGCCACAGGCTCGGTAGTACCACGATTTGAAATAGAGATTAAACCTGTGGTTTCAGGGATTGTGGACGAACTCTTTGTTGAGGAAGGTGATAAAATTAAAAAGGGGGATTTGATTGCAAAGATTCGAATCATCCCCAACATGATCAACTTAAACAATGCAAAAGCCAGGATTGATCGCGCCAGGATCAACCTGAAAGATGCAAAACGCAATTATGACCGCCAGTTTGGTTTGCTGGAAAAAGGCGTAATAGCAAAAGCTGATTTTGAATCGTATGAGGTGGCTTATCAAAATGCCAGGGAAGAACTTGAAACGGCGGAGGAAACACGGCAACTTATTCAGGAGGGGCAGCTAAAAAAATCAGGAACACCAACAAATACCCTCGTTCGTTCAACAATTGATGGTATGGTGCTTTCTGTTCCGGTTGAAGTTGGGAACCAGGTAATTGAAGCTAATAATTTTAATGCCGGAACTACAATTGCCGCTGTTGCCGATATGAATGATATGATTTTTAAAGGAAAAATAGACGAAACAGAGGTTGGGAAAATCCATGAAAAAATGAATTTAATTCTCTCAATTGGCGCCATTGATGATTTAAAATTTCAAGCCAAACTGACTAAAATTGCCCCGAAAGGAGTAGAAGAAAACGGAGCCATCCAGTTTGAAATAGAAGCTAACGTAAAATTACTTGACGAACAGTTCATCAGGGCCGGTTACAGTGCTAATGCCGACATTGTCCTTGAAAGGGCCGATAGTGTTATGGTGATTTCCGAAAGCCTGTTAAAGTTTGACGATGACACCACCTATGTTGAGATAGAAACCGGAGAGCAACAATTTGAAAAAAGGGTTATTGAAACCGGTCTGTCCGATGGCATCAATATTCAGGTTCTGTCAGGACTAAACGAAGAAGATAAAATTAAGAAAGCATCATAGAACGCTTAATTTCTGTTGTTTAACAAATGGTTTTTAAAGAAGAATGTTTTTTTCGAGGCATTCTTCTTTTTTATTTTTCGCAAATAGCATAATTTCGCCTACTCTATTAACCCGCTTAATCCTACATAATGAAAATAACCACTACCCTAATTATCATTGCTATTTTTACAAAAGCAATTATTGCCCAGGAAAAGGCTATTGTTTCTGAGAACGACTCAATCTATTCATTTGTCGATCAGCCTCCCGAATTCCTTGGAGGAATTTCAGAAATAGGAAATTATCTAAGTCTCTCTCTGTCCTATCCTGCCCAGGCTTTAAAAGACAGTATTGAAGGCAAGGTTTACGTTGGGTTTGTTGTTGAAATAGATGGTAGTGTGTCAGAAGTAAAACTATTAAGAGGTATTGGTGGTGGGTGCGATGAAGAAGCGGTCCGTGTAGTGGGGGAAATGCCCAAATGGAATCCTGGTAAGTTAAAAGGGGCCCCTGTAAGGGTTTCAAAAACATTACCAATTAATTTTAGCCTTGCTACCCCAGCACAAAGCCAAACCAAAATATATCGTGAGGCAGATACACTTCCTGAATTTGTAGGGGGTCAGGTCGGGCTGAACAAGTACTTAGTTGACAATATTACAGGTCACAAAAAAGTGTCTGATACGATAAATGAGCTTGAGGTTAAGGTCTATTTTGTTGTAGAAACTGATGGAAGCCTGTCAAGTATTATGGTTGTTGATAGTATTGGATATGGTCTGGATAAAAAGGCAATTGACATTGTAAAAAACATGCCAAAATGGAAACCGGGAAAAATAGGTAACACAAAAGTTCGTGTATTACTTTATTTGCTTATTGATTTTGCTGTTTATGGTGTTGTTGATACCATGCCTGAATTTTCGGGAGGGATAAATAACCTGATGTATTATCTGGCAACTAATATAAATTATCCTGTATATGCTTACAATAATGGTATTCAGGGCAGGGTGTTTATAAACTTCTTTGTCGAGGGAGATGGAACAGTTTCGAACGTGACAGTTAAAAGAGGGGTTGGCGGTGGGTGTGATGAAGAAGCCATGCGTGTTGTAAAAAACATGCCAAAATGGAAAGCGGGCATTCATAGGGGTAAACCGGTTAGGGTTTCATATAATTTGCCTGTTAATTTTACATTATAACAACAGGAAAATGGTACATATATTTTGTAATTTCGTACGCTTAAAACCCCAAAATCAAAAAACATGTTTAAGAAAAATTTATCAATTGTAGTCGTAATTCTGGTTGCTGTTTTTTTAGCCGGATGTGAAAGTGCTGATAAGAAAACCAAGGAAGCAACAGAAGAAAAACCTACTTACGAAATGGCAAAATACGCTACAGTAAAACTTAAAACCGATATTTCGCATTTAAGTGATAACCAAAAAGAAATGCTGAAGGTATTATTTGAAGCAGCCGATATCATGGACGAAATATTCTGGTTACAGAATGTTGGTGAAAAAGAATCATTTTTAAATGGCATTGAAGATAAGGATTTGAGAAATTATGCCAGAATAAACTATGGCCCGTGGGATGAACTGAATAATCTTGCCCCGTTTGTTGAAGGCTATGGTAAAAAACCTGCCGGGGCTGAGTTTTATCCGCACGATATGACCAAAGAAGAATTTGAAGCTTTTGATCACCCGGATAAAACCGACCTTTATACTCTGCTCAGAAGGGATGAAAACAATGAATTAAAAGTTGTTTGGTATCATGAAGCCTTTAAAAATCAATCAGAAAAAGCGGCTGACTTATTGAAACAGGCTGCCGAACTTGCTGAAGATGCCGGGTTTGCTAATTACCTCAATTTACGTGCACAGGCGTTGTTAACCGATGATTATTTTGAAAGTGATATGGCATGGCTCGATATGAAAAACAACCTGGTTGACATGGTTGTTGGCCCCATCGAAAATTATACCGACGGCCTTTTTGGTTACAAAGCCGCACACGAATCATTTATCCTGATTAAAGACGTAGAATGGAGCGCCAAACTTGCCAAGTATGCTGCTTTCCTTCCTCAACTACAAACCGAATTACCGGTTGAACCTGAATACAAAAAGGAAACTCCTGGCTCCGATGTTGACTTGAATGCTTATGATGTGATTTACTATACCGGTGATTGCAACATGGCGGGTAAAACCATAGCCATCAATTTGCCTAATGATGAAAAAGTGCAGCTACAAAAAGGAACCAGGAAACTGCAATTGAAAAATGCCATGCGCGCTAAATTCGATCATATTCTTGTTCCTATTTCTGAAGTTTTGATCAGCGAGGACCAAAGAAAACACGTAACTTTCGATGCCTTTTTCTCCAACACCATGTTCCACGAAGTATCTCATGGGATGGGTATAAAAAATACAATTAACGGAAAAGGCCCGGCCCGCAAAGCTTTAAAAGAAAAATATTCTGCAATTGAAGAAGGTAAAGCAGATATCCTTGGACTTTACCTTGTTACCAAACTTCACGAAATGGGCGAGTTTACCGAAACAGACCTGATGGACAACTATGTCACATTTATGGCAGGTATTTTCAGGTCGGTTCGCTTTGGTGCTTCCAGCGCACACGGAATGGCCAACATGCTCCGTTTCAACTATTTTCTTGAAAAAGGCGCCTTTACAAGAAATGATGACGGAACCTATTCAACGAATCTTGAAAAAATGAAAATAGCTTCAACAGATCTTACTCAAAAGATATTGAAAATGCAAGGTGATGGCGATTATGAGGGAGCTAAAAAATGGATTGAAACCGACGGAATTATAAAAGTACAATTACAAAAAGACCTACTCAGGATTACCGAAGAAGGAATTCCTGTTGATATTGTTTTTGAGCAGGGACCTGAAATGTTTGGTCTTTAAAAAACAGGTGTACGGTGAATGATTTGACGTGTTCAGTTTCGGTCAATTTTGTTTTAAAGAAAACCATATTTATCCAATAAACAATTGTTTTTCAAAGGATTGATTTACATGGTACAGTTTATGATATTATTACAAATTCTTAAAAATTAAACCAAATTAAATAATATGAAAAGATTCTATTACCTATTTTTAGCTGTTTTTATCCTTTCTGGTATTGGAAAAGCACGCGCAGACGAAGGCATGTGGCTCCCTATGTTTATCGAAAGGTTGAACTACACCGATATGCAGAAACTGGGATTGCAACTTACTGCCGAAGAAATCTATAGTGTTAACCACTCAAGCATGAAAGATGCAATTGTAGGACTCTCAAACGAACCGTTACCAACCGGCTATTTCTGTACAGGGGAAATTGTTTCTCCTGAAGGCTTGATGTTTACTAATTATCATTGCGGATTTGGCAACATCCAAAAACACAGTTCTGTTGAGCACGATTATCTTGCTGACGGATTTTGGGCGATGAACCGCGAAGAAGAATTACCAAATGAAGGCCTTACTGCCTCTATTTTATTTCGTATGGCTGATGTCACCGATAGTATCATACCTATGATTTCGGATACCTTAACAGGAAATGAAAGAAAATCTGCCATTAGAAAAATTACCGGAAGACTAAAAAAAGCTGCTTCCGAAGATGGCAAGTACAATGTTGTACTTAAAAGTTTTTTTGAAGGAAATGAGTATTATATGTTTGTGTATGAGGTATTCAAGGACGTAAGGCTTGTTGGTGCACCACCATCATCAATAGGTAAATACGGAGGCGATACCGATAACTGGATGTGGCCACGGCACACCGGTGACTTTTCAATTTTCAGAATTTACACAGCTCCTGACGGATCACCCGCTGAATATGCTGAAGAAAATATTCCGCTAAAGCCAAAATATTATTTGCCTGTTTCCCTTGATGGTATCCAGGAAGGAGATTTTGCAATGATCTGGGGTTTTCCTGGAGGTACTGAGCGTTTTAATACTTCTGCAGGCATCCAGTTTAAGCTTGATCATCTATATCCACCATTGATTAAAGTATGGGGCGAAAAACTTGGCATATGGAAAGAACATATGGATGCCAGCCGGGATGTAAAAATTAAATATGCATCGAAATATGCGGGTGTGGCCAATACCTGGAAATATATGATTGGCCAGGATAAAGGCGTGAGGAATCTTGATGTAGTAGGTAATAAGCAAAAGTTTGAAAAGGAATTTATTGAATGGATTGATGAAGATCAGGATAGAAAAGAAAAATACAGAAATGTATTATCTGATATGAAGGAAGTTTATGCTGAAAGATCAGTAAGTTTTAACCCCCTGGTTTATGCCAGCCTTACCGGAGTTGGCGGTTCGGAGATTATTGGTTATGCCCAGGATTTTATGGGTATGCAGGGTTTATTGCAACAGCAAAAAGAGGAAAAGGACAAAGAGAAAAAAGTAAAAAAGGAAGAACAAATACAAAAAGCTGCCGATGGTCTTAAAGCATCACTTGAAGAGCATTTCAAAGACTATGATATGGCAACGGATATTGATGTTTTTGCTTCAATGACTGAGATGTATTACAACAATATGCCCGATTCGCTAAAGCCTGATGTCTTGAAAAAGATGGCAGGGAAATTCAAAGGTGATTTTTCAGAATATGCTAATTATATTTTCGACAATTCGTTTATGTCTGATAAGCAAAGCACAATGACCTTTCTGGATGATCCAAACCTGAAAGTTATTGATAAAGACCCGGCATTTCAGTTAATGCAAGGATATATGGAAAATATTATGTCAGCATCGGCTAACTACCGAAAAAGCAGTGGAAAATTAAGTACAGCAGAACGATTGTATGTTAAGGCTGTACGAGAAATGAACCCTGATTATAAATATTATCCCGATGCCAATTCAACACTGAGGTTTTCATACGGAAAGGTATTGGATTATTATCCTGCCGATGCCATCCAGTACGATTATAAAACACACCTGAGTGGTGTTATGGAAAAAGAAGACCCTAACAATGATGAGTTTATTGTTTCTGACAGACTTAAAGAACTTTTCGAAACAAAAGATTATGGCCCTTATGCCAACGAAGACGGTAGCATGGTAGTTTGTTTCCTTACCGATAACGATATTACCGGTGGCAATTCCGGTTCGCCCGTTGTGAATGGAAAAGGCGAATTGATTGGCCTTGCATTTGACGGTAACTGGGAGGCCATGAGCAGTGATATTGCCTTTGCTCCCGGACTACAAAGAACCATCGTAGTGGACTCAAGGTATATTTTGTTTATTATTGATAAATATGCCGGAGCCGGCCACCTTGTTGATGAATTAACAATCAGAAAGTCGATGCCGGAACCTTCAAGAATTGAAAAAATGGCTGAACCGGTTTTGGAAGAGGCAGCAGTGAATTAATACGATTAATTTCAGAAAAGAAAAGCACCGGGTTAAATAATCTGGTGCTTTTTTGTTTTAAAACCCCACCACAGCTCTTATAATCAAAAAAATCCCGAATAAAAACAAACCGATTTTGTTAACCAACTGGCGCAAGTCTGAAGTGTAAGCCAAAGCGTGGGGACTTGTGCCTGTAATTAGTCCCAGGTTTTAACAGGCACCAAAAGTTATTATATTTGGACTATGAGCCGAAAATATAAACACACCTGAATGTTATGATTGGAGTAGTGCTATTGACTATACGGGCGGAAAAGGTTTTGTAGAGATTGAATTATTACAATAAAACGATTATATGAGTAAAAACCGGGCACAAGTCCCATCACGCGAACCTCCGCTTCAGACTTCCGCCAGATGGGGGTTATAATTTTTCTTATTCACTTTATCCCTATTAAATATGAAAACTTATATAAAATTAGCGGTGATTTTTATATTTATATTTAGTTTGAATTCTTGCTTAATATTCCCTAACAGTAAGAAAGGATTTAATGTTTACAAAGATCCTATTAAAAATAAATGCATTGAGGGAAAAGTTCTAACAACAGGAGTTTATGCACCTACATCTTCGGCAAAAGGAGTCCTGTTTTACTTTTACAATGATGGCAAAGTAAAAGTAATTGGTTGGACATCTGATTTCTTTGACGATGCGGAGAATATCCTTCATGAATTCAATTTGGATCATCAATTTAATTCGAAAGAAAACTGGGGTCATTATTCAATTAATTGTGACACATTAACAATTCAAGGTTTTAACCGCAACAATATGGAGTTTTTCAAGCGTCAGGTGATAGAAAGAAAATGTCAAATAATAAATGATTCGTCTCTTAAATTGGTTTCATCAATTAATAGTTTAATAAATTATCAGTTTGTGAATGAACCTATTACATATTATTTTTATCCGACGAGTAAAAAACCAGACAGCACAAAAGCATGGTTTAACAATAAAAGATGGTATAAAAACAATTTGCATGAAAGCCGTAAATAGGATTATCCCCCACTAGCCCAGGTCTTCCCGTGCAGGCAATTGCGCTGGCAGGACTGGGCTATTTTAAAACCCCACTACAGCTCTTACAATTAAAAAAATCCCGAATAAAAACAAACCTGTACCTGCGATTTTGTTAATCATAACAAGAAACCTGTCGGTAAGTAAATATTTAAGGCGTGATGCGGTAAATACTTTCAGGATGTCGGTGATTAAAATAATACCAAGGGCTGTGGCGAAAAATAGTGTTAAACTGTAAGTGTCTGCTTTGTAGGTCGCGGTCGCACTCATAGCAACAGTTATCCAAAACAACCATACAAATGGATTGGCAAGATTCAGTAAAAATCCTTTTCCAATATAAATAAAATGATGGTTATCATCTGATTTGTCTTCTTTGCTGTGTTTTGTAAGCTGTTTTCTACGAAATGTAATAATGCCAAAAATGATAAGCAGTGAACCTCCAATTATACCAAGCAACTTATAGTTTTCCAAGCCCCGAATTAAACTTACCGATCCCAGCAAAGCAAGTACCACAACGGTTAGGTCATTCAAAAAAATCCCAAATGCCAGCAATACACCCTGCCAGAACCCACGGTGTAACGCAGTTTGAATGAGCGCGAAAAAAGCAGGACCAAAGCCAAAAATAAAAGCCAGAGAAAGGCCCAGTGCAGCTCCTTCAAATAGTGCATTCATTTTTTAAGGTTTTGTTAATCAATATATTTCCTTGATCTAAGGAAATTTTCCCAGTCGTCAATTCTCGAATTTTTTAATACACGAGGAAACTTATTTGCACTACCCTCTTTACCTTTTAATTTCATGTATTCATAAAACACTTTTGTCGGCAGGGCCACAACATAAACATCTTTGATCGCCTCAAGACGCTCAACCCGGTAATCGTCATTCAGGTTTTTTAAATATTCGTCAATTTTTAACCTTGCCTGCCCGGTATCCAGCTGATCGTCAGTTCCAATGTACCAGCGGTGCGCAAACAAGCTGCCGTGCCTGATACCCATGCCTGTGAACTCTTTGATATCCACATTCATATCTTCTTCAAGGAGTTCAATGGCCCGGTTCATATTTTCCTGCGATAGGTGTTCTCCACAAATACTGATAAAATGTTTGGTACGCCCCGTAATAACTATTTCGCTTTCTTTTTTGTTGACAAACTTTACTGTATCACCGATCAAATATCGCCACGCGCCGGCATTGGTTGATAACAGCAAGGCATAATCCTTATTTTCTTCAACATCTGAAATACTCAACACTTCCGGGCTTTCCTTTAAATTGCCTTCTTCATCAAAATTAGTATCAGTAAAAGGAACAAATTCATAATAAATCCCATTATCCAAAATCAGTTCCATACCAACTGTTTCAGGATTGTTTTGAAATGCAATGTATCCTTCTGATGCCAGGTACGATTCGCTATAGATTATTGGTTTTGAAAATAGTTTCTCGAAACTTTTCAAATAAGGCTTAAAAGAAACACCGCTATGAACATATATTGAAAGGTTCGGCCAGATATCATGGATAGATTTTACTTTATATTCCTGAATGATCTTTTCGATAAGTATCTGTACCCATGCCGGAACACCAACAATGACACCAATATCCCAGGTAGGCGCTTTTTTAACCATTTCCTGAAGCATACTGTTCCAGTCAGCCGAGCGGGATATACGCCTTCCGGGTTTATAAAAGTGCTGAAACCAGAATGGAAGGTTACCTGTGGTTATCCCCGACAGATCGCCCTCGTAATAGGTGCCGTTATATTGTAAGTGAGTGCTGCCACCAATCATCAGGATGCCCTTCTCAAAAAATTCGAGCGGAAAATCATACGTAACCATTGTAACCAGCTGCCTGATACTGGCTTTCCGGATTCCTCGTAACATTTCTGAAGTAACAGGAATATATTTGCTTGAAGCTTCGGAGGTACCTGAACTGAGTGCAAAATATTTTATTTTTCCAGGCCAGGTTACATAAGTTTCACCATTTAATGCGCGGTACCACCATCGTTTGTACATCGATTTGTAATCGTGCAGGGGTACAGTTTCTTTAAATGCTTTTTCAATATTATCAGACGCAAGTAATTTTGAAAATTTGTAATGTTCTCCAAATGCAGTGAATTGAGTCTTACGGATGAGTTTTTTAAGCTGTTGTTGCTGGGCTAATTTCGGATCTAATGCTCCCAATTTCTTTTCAATTGGTATATGGCGTAAGGCATATGCTCTTTTAATAATGCTTCCTAATAATGGCATAATCCGATAAATTTTCTACGGCCGTCAAATTTATTAAAAAATCAAAAGAGTAATCTAAAAGTATATTTTTCGCGGTAGCGTTATTTGATGATTAAGAATTCTCGTGCTATTGCTGAAATAATGAGCAATATGGGTATAGAAATAATTATTGCTCAAACTTTTGTTTATTTATGCGCTACAGTGAAACTATAATATATATTTTTAACTGGTTTTTTAATTAACGAACGAATTTTTGAAATAAATCAATTGCTATGAAATCGATACTGAAGATTCTTTTATGGATTATTATCATTGTTGTTCTGGCCTTTGCCGGGTTTTTATTATACGTTTCAATTACAGATTATCAGCCTGATAAGATAGAAGTAATATCACAAAAAAGAGCTGTTATTCCACTTGAGAGGGATACATTAAGCCTTATGATTTGGAATATTGGCTATGCCGGACTTGGAGCCGAAATGGATTTCTTTTATGATGATGGTCAAAAAGTAAGGCCTTCAAAAAAAATGTCCCGAAAGTATCTTGACGGGATTAAAACATTTATTGATCAAAATAATGATATTGATTTCTTGCTGTTACAGGAAGTAGATGTTGAAGCAAGGCGTAGTCATTATAAAAACGAAGTTGAAGAAATAAAATACATCCTAACTTCGCATTACCCTGTTTTTGCAATGAATTATAATGTTCCTTTTGTTCCGGTTCCGGTTTATGAACCGCTGGGTTTTGTAAAAGGAGGAATGCTAACACTATCCAAATATACACCTTTGTTGGCAGAGCGATATGCTTATCCGTTAATTGCATCCTGGCCAAATAAGTTGTTTTTGCTCGACCGCTGTTTTATCCTTAATCGCTATCCGCTGATGAACGGCAAGGACCTGGTTGTTATAAACACGCACAACTCAGCTTACGTTTATGACTCGGTCTTAAGATTAAAAGAACTACAGATTATCAAAGAAAAAATGATGGAGGAAAGCACCGCGGGCAACTATGTTATTGCAGGAGGAGACTGGAATGCAAATCCACCATATTTTCGACCTGAAGAAGGATTTAACGGACATAGGTTTGTTCCGTCAAAAGTTAAAATGAACCCCGATTTATTATCTGGAGGATGGCAATGGGCTTTTGATCCAATGGCGCCAACAAACCGGCAAAATTATCAGGCTTTTAAAAAAGGAGAAAATGGGACGACTTATTTAGACTATTTTGTTGTTTCACCAAATATTGAAATAGTGGAGGTGAAAACTATTGATTTGAATTTTGAGAATAGCGACCACAACCCTGTTTATCTCAGGATAAGCTTAAATAATCAGAATTAAAATAAGGGAATAAAAATTACATTAATTTTTGCTGTACTTTCCACCAGCGATCGGGAATATCATGGTTTAAGGCATCCTGATAATCCTGGTACGAACAAGGCACATATTGATGCCTTTTGTATTTGTTCATGAACTTGGTATCGGTTTGCACCTCCATCCACCAGCGCTCCGACTTTTTACTCTTCAGAAATACAAGGTCCTCATCACCATTACCTGCAGTAACAGTAAATTTAATATAATCATCAGTTTTTGCTTCGGGCAGATCATCATTTCGGTTCATAAAACCATCAATGAAATACCAGATCATTTGCGCTGCAAGTTGGGCAGTCTGTCCGTGATTGTCATATTCCGGATTAATCTCGTAAAGGCCAAAGCTGCTTAACTTGTCACTCATACCGGCATACCGGCATATCCTGCATGCTTCTTCTCCATAAAAACCATTGGGACCTGAGTAATAAGAACCCGGGGCATCTGATTGTCTGATGGAAGATATGTCAAAACTTAAGATGTCAGCATCGCGAATTATGGGTTCCGCTTCTTCAATTCCTGTACGCATATTACCCAGGCGATACACATCAAAGTAAAGGTTATTCATCAATGATATGGCATCCTGATCAACATGATAACTCTGGTATCCTATATTCGCGTAATTGAACAAGTAGTTGGGTTGATGAAGAATGATATGGCTTAAAAACGATTGCGAATTCAAATCGCTTTCATCGCTTCCCAGGTCAAATTGCTGATCAATAGTGGCAATATTAACAATTTGCCCAATATCCTGGTAAGCAAGATAATTGGCATATGTCAAATCATGACTGCCGCCTATTATAATTGGAACAATATCGTTACTTAAAAGGGCTGCAACAACTTCTTTCAAGGCAAAATACGTATCCTGAATGGTGTTTCCCCTTTTAATGTTGCCGAGGTCGGCGAAGTTAAGCTGGTTCCAGTGTGAATACATTCTGAAAAAGAAATCTCTGACCACATCAGGTGCTTTCGCACAACCCTTATTTTGAAGCCCCCCCCGATCTTCACTAACACCAATTAATGCCAACTGTATTCCTTCAAGATCGGGAAAATCTCCATCCTGAACATAAACAGAAGCAATATTGCCTATACGATTCCAGTCGGTTTGCTTTACAAACTCGTGATCTTCAAGGCTAACCGGTTCAAAATAGTGAGAGATGTCCATTCGTAAAAATGCTTACTTTTCTTACACAACGTAATTTATATAAAAAAGGTTACTTCTTTTTACGATAGTAACGCTTCTTAGGCTTATTATCAGGGTCTTCAGCAATTTTATAACAATCCTCCAAAGTTAAACTTTTTGGATCAATATTCTTTGGAATTTTAAAATTTTGCTTTTTAATTACAAGATATGGTCCGTAACGGCCATTTAATATCATCACATCTTCATCTTCAGGGAACGATTTAATAACCTTTTCTTTTTCGGCTTTTCTTTTTTCTTCAATAAGTTCAATGGCCCTCTCCTGGTTGATTGCCTGCGGATCGTCATTCTTATTCAATGAATAAAATTTGCCATTATGTTTAACATATGGGCCAAACCTTCCGATAGCAACTGTCAATTCTTTATCTTCAAAGTTTCCCAGGTTTCGCGGAAAATCAAAAAGTTTAATGGCCTCCTCAAGTGTTATTGTATCAATACTCTGGTCTTTTCTGAGCCCTGCAAATTTTGGCTTTTCTTCTGCATCGGTATCCCCCAGTTGCGCAATTGGGCCGTACCTCCCAATTTTTACATACATGTTTTTTCCTGATTCAGGATCTATACCAAGAAGCCGTTCGCCTGTAAACTTACCGGCTTCACCCTGAGTAGTTTCAATTTGTTCGTGAAAAGGACCATAGAATTCTTTAATCATTTCATTCCACTCCTTTTTACCGACTGATATTTCATCGAATTCTTTTTCTACGTTAGCGGTAAAATTGTAGTCAATTATATTCTGAAAATAATTCGAGAGAAATCGATTTACCAGGGTCCCGATATCAGTAGGATAAAGTCTGGTTTTACCAGAGTCGATATTTTCACTTACGATTTTTTCTTTTACAGCGCTATCGTTTAAAGTAAACAATAAAATATCGCGTTTTTTAGCAGTTCTGGCTTCTTTAACAATGTATTCTCTTTTCTCGATGGTAGAAATAGTTGGTGCATAGGTAGATGGCCTGCCGATACCAAGCTCTTCCATTTTTTTTACGAGACTTGCTTCTGTGTATCGTGATGGCTGTCGTGTGAATCTTTGTCGAGCCCTCATTTCGAGCATATTCATCGCATCACCATTTTTCATTTCGGGTAAAATTCCCGGATGATCACCATTTTCATCATCAGTACCTTCCATATAAACTTTGAGGAAGCCATCGAATTTGACAACTTCACCACTGGCAACAAAATTTTCATCAGCTGCTGATGAAGAAATCTCGACAGATGTTTTTTCAAGCTGAGCTTCACTCATCTGAGATGCGATGGTTCTTTTCCAGATAAGGCTGTATAATTTTTGTTCTGCATCGCCACCTTCAATGGTTTGCGTGCTGAGATAAGTAGGCCTGATGGCTTCGTGTGCTTCCTGGGCACCTTTGGTTTTGGTTGTATATTTCCGGGTTCTTATATAGTTTTCACCATAAAGTTTGGCAATTTCCTTTTTTGCCATCCCAATAGCAGTATTTGAAAGGTTAACCGAATCAGTACGCATATAAGTAATCTTACCCGATTCGTAAAGCTGTTGAGCAATGCGCATGGTATTTGCAACCGAAAACCCCAATTTTCTCGAAGCTTCCTGTTGAAGAGTAGAAGTAGTAAAAGGAGGCGCGGGAGATTTCATTCCCGGTTTTTTTTCAGTTGAAGCAACCTCAAAATTGCTTTTTATGTGTTTTTCAAGGAAAGATTTTGCTTCTTCTGCACTTGTAAATCGTTTTGGATATTCGGCAGGAATAACCTGGTCCGCATCATTATCCGATAGTTTTAGATCTACAATGATCCGGTAAGATGAAGTGCTGTTAAAATTTTTGATTTCTTCTTCTCGGTCAACGACTAGCCGAACGGCGACTGATTGGACCCTGCCAGCCGAAAGTGCCGGTTTAACTTTTCTCCAAAGCAAAGGTGATAATTCGTATCCAACCAATCTATCGAGGACTCGCCTGGCCTGCTGTGCATTAACAAGATTTCTGTCAATGCTTCTTGGATTTTCTATTGCATTAGTTATAGCGCTTTTAGTTATTTCGTGAAACACAATACGCTTTGTACTATCTTCTTTAAGTTTCAAAGCATTAAAAAGGTGCCACGAAATAGCCTCTCCCTCACGGTCTTCGTCAGACGCTAACCAAACCATGTCAGCATCTTTGGCCATTTTTTTTAATTCACCAACAACTTTCTTCTTATCAGGACTGATTTCGTAATTCGGTTCGAAGTCTTTTTCAAGATCAACACTTAGCTTGGTTTTGTTCAAATCCATTACATGTCCAAAACTAGAGCGCACAACAAAATCTTTCCCAAGAAATTTTTCAATTGTTTTTGCTTTTGCCGGCGACTCTACAATAACCAGGTTTTTTGCCATGATAGTCTTAATTAGATATTTTGATTTTTAAAGAGCGGTGCAAAAGTAAAATAATAATAGAATATGAATTAAACAATTAATAACCGCAAGACTCGATGAAGAAATAAGGAGCAAAACTAAAATGTTGCGAATTCAAGCCTGGAAAGGCTAAACGTTTGATAACAAGTCTGTAATTTTTCAAACTTATATAAAAACGGCCAACGGCATAGCAAAAGTTTTATGATGCAATTAACGATCTGTTATTTGAGATTTACAGTCTCAATTTCTTCAAGTGTATCAGGGTTGATTACTTTCATTTTTACGGTATTGCCGTCAATATAAATCAGGTTTAGTGCGTATTGTGTTGAAAACATTTCAACATAACTGCTCCAGGGCAAATCTTCCTGGCCATAATATGGGGCTCCTGCAGAACCATTAGTGATCTGCCAGATTGACCGGGAAATTTTTAATTTTTTACCCGAATAATATTCAGGGTAAATAGATGTTTTTTTGGTAATTTTTAAACGGCTGTAATTGTGCTCATCACCACAAAGAAGTGCCACAACTTTAGTGCTTTTGTTTATGATAATGTTTAGAAACTCATCCCTGCGCTCAATAATTCCTTTTTCAACCGGAATCCCTGCTACTGTTGGCCGTACTCGGTTATTACCACCATACCACATATCATCTTTTGAATGTCCGCCATTTGGGAAGGGTGGTGTATGAATGGTAACAAAAACATGATCAATATTTGAATCATTTTCTAACAAATCAATTGTTTGTTTCAGCCAATTGAGTTGATTGTCCATGATATAACCATGCGGATTGCCACCAATTTCGGGAATTTTATAGGTAGAGGGTGTATACCAGTAATTTGAGTTAAGGACAACAATCGCAGTATTTCCATGTGTATAGTAGAATACGTTTTCCTTATAAGACGGAAAATTTTGTTTCGAAAGATCAGGATCATAGGCAGCACCATCCTCGCTTTCGGGACCATTTATGGGGTTTACAAAATTGTTTGCAAAAATTCTCTCGGCAGAATTTGTCTGAAATGGGAATTTATCAACCTGAACGCCATATTTTGATTCGCCCTTAAAAATAGTTACCACAGCTTCGTGGTTCCCAAATCCCACATTAAAAGGTATATAATGCCAGAAAGACTGAAGGTTTCTTTTCCAGTTAACGAATTGTAAATTTGTTTCATCAATACTATGTGAGCAACCGTTTATCATATCGCCTGTAAACTGAAAAAATGACGCCTCGTATTTTACTGCCAATGCAGCCATTTTTTTCATGATATATGCATTGGTTCCATAGATGTCACGTTCACCACCGCCTTGTCCTGCCCTGGAATCACTTGCAAAAGCAAAGACGTATGCTTGTCTGCTACCAGGTTTAGGAGCTGTTTTAAATTGATACTTTTCAGAATAATTGCCATATGAAACGACATATTCATATGTTGAATCGGCAATGAGATGATGAACATTAATTTCGTGGTAGATATCGCCCATCGGATTCATCATTCGGCTTTGGGCCCTGTATTCACGATTATTAACAACAACAAACGGGCTGCAGGGCTTATTTGTTTTTAAAGAAATGGTTGCGCCCTGATCAGAAACCTTATTAACAAATGGTCCTTCAATAATTGATAAGCCGACTTTGAAAGGCCCTTTTCCTTCGATATTTAGTTGACCATCGTAAATAATTCTGCCAAAATTATTAACAATCCGGTATCCCAACTTTGAAGTCCCCGTTTCCTCCCATCCGCCAATATCATATTTGCCTTTTAATACCGCAATATTAACTAAAGCTCTTCCGTTACTGATTTTTGCTCTTCTTTTGAAATACACAACCTGGGGATGTTTTGGTAACTCTTTTGAATAAAGTCCGTAGTAAATGATACCGCTAAAATGTTCGTTCTTAAAATCGAAAAGCAGACCCTCAATTGTTCCTTCTGGTGTAATTTGAATGTTTGACAATGTGTAAAAAGGATGTTTATCAATCTGTTTACCACCGTTAAATGTAAGAGTTCCTTCATTATCAGGAACAATATTTGAGAAAACAATCGGGATTTGATTGTATGCTTTTTTTACTACTTCACTTTGAGCTAACACACATATGTTTATTAATATTAATGAACATAGTATCGAATATTGGCGCATTTTGATTTTCTTTGATTATTCAAATTTAATAAGATTATAATTATTACACAGGATTTATTGAATTTGAAAAAGTTAGATTATATTGTATTGAAAGAAAAACATCTATCGGACATAACCGTTTTTTCTTTGAAATTTAAAAAGATAACCTAAATTTGCCTGCGATAAAATCAACTTGAGATTATACACAAAACATCAATTCATATTATAACTAAAATTTGATGAAAAAACATTTTCTTAAACTTTCCAAGTCATTCATTTGGGTTAGTCTTGCAGCAGTTTTGTTGTCATCATGCGTTCCTTTAAAGAAAACTGCCTATTTACGCATTGTAGATGATGCTGACACAGTTTCCACATTCGTAAATGAAAGAAAGATTGATTACCGAATGCAACCTGGTGATAACCTGTATATCAGGGTTGTTACCCTTGATGCCACTACAACTCTTTTATTAAACCCGCTTATGATGGGTGGTGGTGGCTCTGTTGCTACAAATGATGCCGGCATATACCTCATGAGTTATACTGTAAATGAAGCTGGGTATCTTGATTTTCCGATGATTGGCGAAATCTTTGTTCGAAACATGAATGTTGAAGAGATAAAAGAAGAGATAACAGAAAAATTAAAAGAGTATTTAAGAGAACTTGTTGTTGTTGTTAAACTGGTCAATTACAATATTACCCTTCTTGGGGAGGTTGAGGCTCCTGGCCAGTATAAAGTTTACCAAACAGACATAAACTTGTTTGAAGCAATTTCAATGGCGCGCGACATGACCGATTTTGCCAATGCACAAAAAGTGTCAGTCATCCGGCAAACAAAAACAGGAACCACAGTTGAGATGCTCGACATGACAAAAAGATCCATATTGTCATCAGATTATTTTTATTTAAAACCAAATGATATTGTTTACGTTAGACCTGTTAAAGGAAAACAATTTACGTTTGCCCAATTTCCTTATGGGGTAATTTTTGGTTTTCTTTCAACGACAATTTTATTACTTAATTATTTTCAGACTAACTAATTTATTTAAACAATGGCAGGGGATAGAATCGAAGGAATTCAGCATCAGGAAGAAAGCATAGATATAAAAGTAATATTTTTAAAATTAGCCAGATATTGGTATTTATTTGCACTTACAATATTTGTTGCCATTTCGGTTGCGTTTTTATTTAACAAATACACCAGCCCGGTTTACGAGGTAAACGCAAGCGTGCTGGTTGAAACAGAAAAAAGTATTGACGCCAGTGCAATGATTGGAATTGGCGGGGCACTTTCATCAGGATATGAAATTTCTAATGAAATAGGAAAATTGACCTCCTTTTCGCTTATTTACCGGACTATTAAAAATTTAGATTTTGAGGTTTCTTATTTTATAGACGAGGGTCTTGTTAAAACAGAGCTTTATCAAAGGGCGCCGTTTGAAATTATATTTGATACCACAGTACCCCAGGCGGTAGGCTTATCTTATAAATTGACTTTTATCAATAATAATGAGTTTCTGCTTGAAGCTGAAGCTGATTTAATTAAAAAATACGATTTTTCTAAAACAGAGTTTGGTTCTGAAATTTTTGAACAAATAGCCTGGAGCAGAAACTATCGGTTTGGTGACATAGTACAAAATCCCTATAACACTTTCCAGATTGTACTAAATGAAAGATTTAATTCAAATGAAGATATTAATAATATTTACACCTTTATTTTTACTGATTATTTTAGTTTGGCCCAGCGATTCCGGGGTGTTGAGATAGAGCCTATTGAAAGAGAATCTTCACTTTTAAATATTAAATTTAAAACAAACAATGTTTTAAAAGGAGTAAACTTTCTGAATCGGTATGTTGATACTTATTTAAATCAAAGTCTTGATAAGAAAAATCAGATAGCGGAGAGCACCATTATTTTTATTGAAAACCAACTTGAAATTATAGCCGATACATTAGAAAGTGCTGAATCCGACCTCCAAAACTTCCAATCATCCAGAGAAGTTATGGATGTGGGTATGCAATCTGGTATCGTTTTTCAAGGAATTGAAGATTTACAAAATCAAAAAGCAGAGCTTATAGTAAAATCCAATTACTACACTAATTTAAGGCATTATATCCAAAGTAATTCTGAAAATTTAGATGCGTTAGTTGCTCCATCTGCAATGGGTATCGAAGACCCTGTTTTAAATAAACTAGTTGCCGAGTTAATAAACCTGTACAATACAAAAGCAGAACAACTGCTATACTCAACCGAAAAAAGCCCAACAGTAATAGCAATAAATAATCATATTCGGAATACACAGTTGGCGATTATTGAAAACATGAATAATATCATTAAGAATTCGGATCAGGCTCTCAGGGTTATTAACGACAGGATTAACGTGTATGTTGATAAAGCGCGGTTTTTGCCGGTCACACAAAGAGAAATGCTCAATTACCAGCGATCGTATAATCTTGCGGATGAAATCTATACATTTCTATTAAACAAACGTACTGAGGCACAAATTACTAAAGCATCAAATGCGCCTGATAATGAAATTATTGATTATGCAATGGTTGAAATAAATCAACAGGTATATCCGAAAAAATCGCTTAATTATTTAATTGCCCTTGTACTTGGCCTTGCGTTTCCGGTACTGTATGTATTAGGGAAAGAATACTTTAACGACACGATTGTTGAAAGAAAAGACATAGAAAATATTACCAACCTCCCCATCATTGGTCAAATTTTGCATTCCAACAAGAAAACTGAGCTGGTTGTTGTGGAGTCGCCAAAGTCCAGTATTAGTGAATCTTTCCGATCGTTAAGGACAAACATCCAATACATGTCCAAAGGAAAATCGAAAAATACGATTATGGTAACCGCTGATATGGTTGGCGTTGGGAAAACCTTTATCGCTATCAACATTGCCTGTATCTATGCGCAATATGGAAAAAAGACAATTTTGCTAGGATTCGACCTGAGAAAACCCAAGATTTACCAGGAGTTTGGACTTTCCAATAAAGCCGGATTGACATCTTATCTTATTAACAAAGCATCTTTAGAAGAAATAATTCAACCATCTGTTAAAGTTGATAATCTTGATATCATTCTTTCCGGGCCGGTTCCACCAAATCCGGCAGAACTTATTGCTTCTGATAAAACTACCGAATTGTTTTCCAGGTTACGTGAATTATATGATTATATCATCATAGATACTCCACCAGTTGGGCTTGTAACAGATGCTTTTCTGTTGTATGACCATTCTGATGTTAACATATTTTTAATTCGACAAAACTTTTCGCATAAAAAAGTTTTGGCCACAATTATGAAAGACATCGAAACACGAAATATGAAAATGAATGTGGTAGTAAATGATATAAAAATGTCCGGAGGTTATGGTTATGGTTATGGTTATGGCTATGGTTATGGCTACGGTTATGGCTACGGTTATGGCTACGGTTATGGCTATTATACAGATGATAAGCCAGAGAAGAAAAAATCATTTACAAAGCGACTATTTAATAAACTTTAGTAAACTCACCGTCCTCGTATGTCAAATAAACAAACCAAGAAATTTGCTCTTATAGGTGCTGCCGGTTATATTGCCCCAAGGCACATGAGGGCCATCAAAGAAACCGGAAACGAACTGGTTGCGGCACTCGACCCTTTTGATAGCGTTGGTATTATTGATAGTTTTTTCCCGGATGCAGACTTTTTTATTGAGCCTGAACGATTTGACAGGCACCTTGATAAGCTAAGGAGATTTGGGGAAAAACCGGTGGATTATGTAAGCATATGTTCCCCAAATTTTTTACATGATGCCCATATCAGGCTGGCATTGAGGAACGATGCACATGCTATTTGTGAAAAACCCCTACTGCTTAATCCCTGGAATATAAATGGGCTGGAAGAAATAGAAAGGGAAACAGGTAAAAGGATTTACAATATTTTACAATTGCGATTTCATCCATCTATTATTGCATTAAAAGAAAAGTTTGATTCCTTAACTGATGATAAAATACATGATATTGAATTGACGTATATAACTTCTCGGGGAAAATGGTATTTCTATTCATGGAAAGGAGAATTGAAAAAATCAGGTGGAGTGGTTACTAATATCGGTATTCATTTTTTTGATATGCTGAGCTGGATTTTTGGTGAAGCAAAGAGCAGTAAAGTTCATCTATCAGAAGAAAATAAAGCTTCTGGATTATTGGGACTCAAAAAAGCGAATGTTAAATGGTTTCTTAGTTTAGACAAGAATGATCTTCCAAAAAAAATCAAGGAAAAAGGTCAATCAACATATCGCTCAATTTCAATTGATAAAAAAGAAATAGAATTTAGTACTGGGTTCACCGATTTGCATACTTTTAGTTATCAGGACATTCTAGGTGGCAAAGGCTTTGGTATTTCAGATTCCATAAATAGTATTGAAATTGCTCATATGATTCGCAATCAGAAGCCCATTGGTAAAAGAGGTGAACACCACCCTTTAATATAACCCGCATTATTTCCTGTTTAATTAAAAGTTGATAATTACTGTGAAAACCTGGTATGCAATTTACGTTAGGTCAAGAGCCGAAAAAAAAGTTGCTTCTGAATTATTACGGATGGATATCGACCATTATTTACCGTTAAAAAAAGTATTAAAACAATGGAGCGACAGAAAAAAGTGGGTTGATGAACCTCTGTTCAAGTCATATATTTTTGTTTGCATTGAACAAAAGGATTATTATTCGGTCCTCCAAATACAAGGTGCCGTAAAATATATCATTTTTGAAAATAAGGCTGTAGCAATTCCACCTCAGCAAATTGATGCAATACGCTATTATTTAAGCGAAAAGACCCCTGAGGAAATTGATTCTTATCAATGGGAGAAGGGACAAAAGGTTGAAGTAATTTCAGGAAGCATGGCTGGTCTTGTTGGGAAGCTGATTGAAATAAAAGGAAAACATTGGCTTATTATTGAAATTGAAGCCATTGGGCACAGTTTAAATATAAAAATTCAAAAAAGTAAATTAAAACCCCTATTATCATAAAACGGGCTTACAATAGTAAAAACAGATTACCTTATCTTAGCCACAATTTTTTAATAAGAGATTAAATTATTATGAATTCTTACAGTATAAATAACCTTAGGGAACTCGAGGCAGAATCCATCCACATCATAAGAGAAGTTGCAGCTGAATTTGAAAACCCTGTTATGCTATATTCAATCGGAAAAGATTCATCTGTGATGGTGCGACTTGCTGAAAAAGCGTTTTATCCAGGAAAAGTCCCGTTTCCGCTGATGCATATCGACTCAAAATGGAAATTTAAAGAAATGGTTGAATTTCGCGATAAATATGCTAAAGAAAAAGGCTGGGATTTGATTGTTCATTACAACAAAGAAGGTTTTGAATCAGGGGTTGGTCCATATACACACGGAAGTAAGGTTCATACTGATATTATGAAAACGCAGGCCTTATTAGCCGGGTTGGATAAATATAAGTTTGATGCTGCATATGGTGGTGCCCGAAGGGATGAGGAAAAATCTCGTGCCAAAGAACGTATATTTTCATTCAGAGACCGACAGCATCAGTGGGATCCTAAAAACCAAAGGCCTGAATTATGGAATATTTATAATGCAAAAGTTCATAAGGGTGAATCTATTCGTGTATTTCCATTATCAAACTGGACTGAATTAGATATCTGGCAATACATACGCCTTGAAGAAATTCCTATAGTTCCATTATATTATGCAAAAGAGCGGCCAATTGTTGAAGTAGATGGTCACCTTATTTTGACTGATGACGAAAGAATGCCTGAAGAATTAAGGAAAAAAGCAAAAATGAGGAAAGTTCGTTTTAGAACCTTAGGTTGTTATCCTTTAACAGGGGCTATTGATTCGGAAGCAGATACGATTGAAAAAATTGTTGAAGAAATGATGACAGTTACTAAATCGGAAAGAACAACAAGAGTTATTGATTTCGACCAGGAAGGATCAATGGAACAAAAGAAAAGAGAAGGTTACTTTTAATTGAAAATTGTTTATTAGGCATGGATATTAGAGAATATTTAGATCAGGATCAAAAAAAAGACTTACTCCGGTTACTCACCGCTGGGTCAGTAGATGATGGCAAATCGACACTCATTGGGCGGCTATTGTTTGACAGTAAAAAATTATATGAGGACCAATTGACCGCATTACATCGTGACAGTAAAAGAATAGGACATGCCGGAGAGGATATTGATTATGCTTTA
Source organism: Chlorobiota bacterium (assembly GCA_030596395.1). Taxonomy (GTDB): domain Bacteria; phylum Bacteroidota; class Bacteroidia; order Bacteroidales; family F082; genus JAADID01. The sequence goes on from JAUVKF010000002.1 coordinate 61,527, forward strand.
TTGCTTGACGGCTTAAAAGCAGAAAGAGAACAGGGGATAACTATTGATGTAGCATACCGTTATTTCTCGACTGCAAAAAGAAAGTTTATTGTCGCCGATACACCTGGCCATGAACAATATACAAGAAATATGGTGACGGGAGCTTCAACAGCAAACCTTGCCATAATTTTAGTAGATGCCAGGCAGGGTGTAATTACCCAAACCAAACGGCATACTTTTATTGTTTCATTGTTGGGTATAAAGCATGTTGTACTCGCAGTAAACAAAATGGACCTGGTAGATTTTTCAGAGGATGTTTTCAATAAAATATGTGATGACTACAGGTCATTTGTTACGCAACTCGACATTCCCGATATTACTTTTATTCCAATGTCTGCCTTAAAAGGCGATAATGTAGTTGATGTTTCTGAACGCACTCCATGGTACCACGGTAAAAGTATGCTTGAATTTCTTGAAACAGTACATGTAAGCAGCGATAGAAACTTTGAAGAACTCAGGTACCCTGTACAATTTGTTGTCAGGCCATCATTGCATTATAGAGGTTTTACCTCGTCTATTGCATCTGGTGTAATTAGAAAAGAGGACGAAATAATGGTTCTCCCATCCCGGAAAACATCAAAAGTTACTACCATCACAACATCTGATGGTGAGGTTGATTATGCTTATCCGCCTCAGGCAGTATCAATTACCCTTGAAGATGAAATTGATATTTCCAGGGGAGACATGATCGTTCATCCAAACCATTTACCTAAAGTAGACCGTCATTTTGAAGCCATGCTGGTTTGGATGGATGAAAAACCGATGAATCCTGATACACGATTTTTTATTAAACAAACAACCAATACGACAAAAGCACATCTTGATACCATCAGATACAAAATTGATGTTAACACACTTGAGAAATCAGAGGGTGATAAATTTTCCTTAAATGAAATAGGAAGGGTCATTATTACGACCAATAAACCGCTTTTCTTCGATCCCTATATGAAGAACAAAAACACAGGCTCGTTCGTCTTAATTGATCCTGTAACACATAAAACCTGTGCGGTAGGTATGATCATAGATCGGTTTACAGGAAAGGATCTGGAACTAACAATTTCAGGCGCCGATAAAGAAAAAATCCTAAAAGGTGAAAGCCTTATTAAACGAAAAGAGCGTACTAAACTATATAACCAAAAAAGTGCAACAATTTGGATTACCGGCTTACATGGTAGTGGCAAAAATGAACTTGCATACTTGCTGGAACGAAGACTATTTGATTTAGGCGCAACAACAGTATTACTGGATGGCAAATCTACCCGATCAGGAATATCACGTGAATTAGACTTTACACCTGCTGACCGTGCTGAACACCTGAGGAGGATTGCGCATATTTCGAAATTATTAAATGACCAGGGAATTATTACGATCTGTTCCTTTATTTCACCTGATGATTCAATTCGCAAACAAGTTGCTGAAATTATTGGGAAAGAGAACTTTTATATGGTTCATTTAAATGCCAACCTGGAGTATTGTCGGAAAAACGATGAATACGGATTATACAAAAAAGCCGATACAGGAGAATTAAAATACTTACCCGGAGTTGATATGGATTTTGATATTCCAACAAATGCAGATTTAAATTTTACTCCCGAAAATAAAGAAGATAGCATTAAACAATTACTTGATTTCTTGTCAAATAATAAGATTTATCCGGCAGAATAAAAAAGTTAAAGATTTGGTTTTGTAAAAAGATTGAGTAAATTTGTTGCTCAATCTTTTTAGTTATTTTACATAACTAATTGACAAACAAATATTAACAGCTAAACGAAATTAATCTGATTTTAACCAAAATCTCACCTGGTTATGCTGGAAATCCTGATCACATCTAAAACCAGAATAAACCTCCTGCTCAAATTTTTCCTGAACAGTAAAAATACAGCATGGTTGCGCTCTTTGGAATCAGAGTTTCCTGAAACCAGTAATGCAATCAGGCTTGAGCTTTTAAGACTTGAAAGAGCAGAGCTGTTGAAGTCGAAATTTGTTGGAAATAAGAAGGTTTACCAGGCCAATACGAAACACCCGCTATTCCCAGAAATTAACAGTTTATTAATGAAACATTTTGGGTTAGATGAAGTAGTAGAAAGGGTAACAAAAAAACTGGGTGATTTGGATAAAGTGTACCTGGTTGGAAAACTCGCTAAGGGACAGGAAAGTAAGATGGTTGACTTTTGGTTTGTTGGTGAAAAAATTGATAAAAATTATTTACTGAAGGTGATTGAAAAAGCAGAAATAAAAATTGGCCGGAAAATCCGGTATATAACCCTCAGTAAAAGTGAATTTAAAGACTTTTCGAAGAATGTAAAAGAGAACGAGCTTTTGCTGCTTTGGAAACCATAGTTGGTTAAAAAACAACAAATTAACATTCAGTTACATAAAAAATATATGTGACTTACGAGGCGAAGCTGTAAGTGTTGCTATCCTGATATAATGTATACCATCTATATTAATGAAAAAAACTTTGGAAACTCAAAATAATACTTTTTATAGCTTATTAATGGCCAATTAATATACACGTTATCTCCAAAAAGGATGGAAATCAACCTCAATTTGATTTTTCAACATTAATTTAACATTTTCAATTTATTATGATAATAATCGATACTGCTCTAAAAAAGAGAGAAGAAGAAAATAGGCCCGTAAAAGTGGGGATTGTTGGTGCCGGATTTATGGGGAAGGGTATTGTTTTACAAATACAACAATTTGTACCTGGGATGGAAGTGGTTGCCATATCAAACAGAACGATTGATAATGCAGCTACAGCTTACCTTCAGGCTGGAATTGAAGAAGCTAAAATTGTAGACACAAAAAGCATTCTGGAAGATAATATCCGGCAGAATAAATACTCCATAACTGATGATCCATTTATGCTATGTGAGGCAGAAGGTATTGATGCTATTGTTGAAGTAACGGGAGCTGTAGAATTTTCTGCTCATGTAATCATGCGGGCAATTGAGCATGGGAAACATATCATTATTATGAATGCTGAAGTGCATGGAACAATTGGCCCGATCCTTAAAACCTATGCTGATAAAGCCGGTGTAGTATTCACAGATGCTGACGGGGATCAACCGGGAGTTGAGATGAACCTCTACCGTTTTGTAAAATCTATTGGTGTTAAACCAGTTTTGTGCGGCAACATTAAAGGATTGCACGACCCATATCGAAATCCAACAACACAAGAAGGTTTCGCCAAAAAATGGGGAATGGTACCATCTATGGTAACATCCTTTGCTGATGGAACAAAAATCTCGTTTGAGCAAGCGATTGTTGCTAATGCAACAGGCATGAAAGTGGGTAAACGAGGGATGTATGGTCCCACCGTTCCTACAGGTTCACCATTAAAGGAAGTGGTTCATAATTTATACCCTCAAGAACAACTTTTAAAAGGACCTGGAATAGTTGATTATGTTGTAGGTGCGGAACCAGCACCTGGCGTATTTGTTTTGGGAACACACGACCACCCTGTTCAGCAACATTATTTGAATTTGTATAAATTAGGTGAAGGACCATTTTACCTTTTCTACACGCCATATCATTTATGTCACTTTGAAGTACCGCTGACAATTGCCAGAGCAGTATTATTTCACGATGCGGCCCTGGCCCCGATTGGAAAACCCCTGGTTGATGTAGTTACAACTGCAAAAATCAGTTTGAAAAAAGGAGAAGTTATAGATGGTTTAGGCGAATACAAAACTTATGGCCTGTGTGAAAATATAGAAACTTCAATGAATCAAAAATTTCTTCCTATGGGACTGGCAAAGGGTTGTAAATTAATTAACGACATTCCTAAAGATGGTCTTATTACTTATGATGACGTTGAAGTTCCTGAGGGAAGGCTTAGCGATAAGATGCGTGAAGAACAAAATACTTATTTTACACTTTAGATAAATTCAAGGTTTTAATGATTATCCCTTTCTTTAATATTACATTCATTGAACGACATTCATTCTAAATATGTTGGGTTAATTCCTGCTGCTGGTCGAGCTACCAGATTAGGCCACCTGCCTCTAAGTAAGGAGGTATATCCAATAGGTTTCGAAAAAATAAATGAAATTGATGTTCCCAAAGTTGTAAGCAGTTATTTGCTGGAAGACATGTATAAAGCAGGAGTAACAGAATTTCATTTCATCTTACGACATGGTAAATGGGATATACCAGCATATTACAAAAGTGGTGGAAGATACAGTTACAACATTTGTTATCACATTGCAGAATATAGTTATGGCGTACCTTTTTCAGTAAATCAGGCATATCCATTTATTAAAGATAAGATAGTTACATTAGGGTTCCCTGATATTTTAATAAACCCGAAAACAGCCTATATTAATATAGTGGATGAATTGAATAAATCGTACGATAACTCAATTGTCTTGGGATTAATTCCATCAACAAAGCCAGAAAAAGGAGACATGGTTGTTTATGACGATAAGATGAGAATTACTGACATTTTTATCAAATCGCCTGATCATACACATTTAAAATATGCATGGATAATAGCCGCCTGGAGACCAGAATTTTCAACTTTTCTTAATGATTTTGTTAAAAGAGAATTGGCTACTAAGTCTGAAGCAGAACTTCTGAACAAAGATTATCAAATGGGCGAAACGATTATCGCAGCCATAAAAGCTGGAATGAAAGTCAAAGGTGTTTTATTCGAAAATGGTAGTTTTATTGATATAGGTACACCAAGCGACCTTCAATTTGCAAGCGAATATCTAAAACATTACTAAAATACTCAAAGTCAGATATTTATTAAGTGAATAATTCCAATAAAATAAAAAATCAGGAACGGCCAACCCAGGCAGTGATACTTGCTGGTGGCTTAGGCACAAGGCTTAAGCCCATTACAGATACCATACCAAAGCCAATGATTGAGTTCCATGGAAAACCATTCCTTGAATACCTGATTGAGATGCTGGTTGAGCAGGGTTTTAAAAAGGTGGTTTTATTGCTTGGTTATTTACCACATAAAGTAACGGAATATTTTGATGATGGGCGAAATTGGGGAATTGAAATAAAATACTCAATTACTGATGTTGAAGACGACACAGGTCTGCGCTTACAAAAAGCAAAGCATTTGTTCGATCCACTTTTTTTGTTGATGTATTGTGATAATTATTGGCCCATGAATTTTGCCAGAATGTGGCAAAAGGTTAACTCCTATGATGTTTCGGCATTAGTAACTGTTTATATGAACAGGGATAATTATACCAAAAGTAATATTAGACTTGATGAAAACGGATTTATTGAAGTCTATGATAAAACGAGGACAGCTGAAAACCTTCAGGGGGTTGATATTGGATTTTTCATTTTGAAGAAGGAGGTTATTGATTTAATTCCTTCTGGGAATAACAACTTTGAAAAAACTGTAATGCCTCAGCTGATTAAAAATAAAAAAATCATTACTTATCAAACGGAGCATCGATATTATAGCGTAGGTTCTCATGAAAGGCTAAAGTTAACTGATGTTTTCTTGTCGCGTAAGCCTACAATTATCCTTGATAGGGATGGAGTAATTAATAAAAAAGCACCAAAAGCACAGTATATAACAAAATGGGCTGAATGGAACTGGATAGATGGATCAAAAGAAGCAATATGTTTACTGAAAAAGGCAGGTTATCGGGTTATTATCGTTTCAAACCAGGCAGGTATTGCCCGCAAGTTAATGACTGAAGAAGACCTTGCTGAAATTCATTCCAAAATGCAACAGGAATTGATAGAATGCGGCGGTTCAATAGATAAAATATATTATTGTCCACATGGGTGGGACGACAATTGCGACTGCAGAAAACCAAAACCCGGAATGTTGTTCAGGGCTCAACGTGATTTTCATCTGGATTTGAGTAGAACTTATTTTGTAGGTGATGATGAAAGGGATAAAATGGCTGGTGATGCTGCTGATATGGATACGATATTGGTAAACGAAGAATTTACTTTATTCGACTTTGTTCAAAATAAGCTCCTTGTACAAATTGAAAGTCATTGATTCAGTTATTGAATTAGCTGATTTAGTTGTAAAAATATATACATCCAATCAGGAACAAAAAACAATCATTTTAATTGGTGGATTTGCAAGAGTGGGAAAATCAACACTGGCCAAAGAACTACATCGAAAACTTGAAAACAGAAACATTAAAAGTCAAATTATTACGATTGATTCATGGCTGGTCAGTTTCGATAAAAGAAAGCCGGACTCAAAAGTAATCGACCGGTATCATATTGAAAACATGATAAGTGCTTTAAAGAAATTAATTAATGGTATTGAAATTAATCCCCCGCTTTACGACCCTGTTTCAAGAACACAAATTGCAGAAGTAGGGCCGGAACAGGTTTCTTTTAAATCAGGAATCTTAATCATTGAAGGCGTAATAGCTTTGGCCCTTACAGAACTGGTGAATCTTGCAACCCTTAAAATACATATTGAAATTACCGATTGTAAAAGGCTTAAACGCCTGGTTGACTTTTACAAAACAATTAAAGGTTTACCTGCTAAAGAATACAAACGTTTAATCCTGGAAAGGGAAAAAGAAGAAATTCCGTATATAAAAAAATCATCTCAGAATGCAGATGTCATTTTAAGCTGGTAATAAAAAATTAAATTATGAATTTTTACAAAAACTATTTCGAATTACTACACGAAAAAATAGCAGGGGTAGATAGCAATCTACTGGATCAGGCAGTTGATATGATCAAGTCAACAATTGCCAATCAAAGAAAAGTGATTATTGTAGGAAATGGCGGAAGTGCTGCAATGGCCAGCCATGTGGCGGTTGATCTGACTAAAAATGCAGGTATAAGGGCAATTAATTTTAACGAAGCCGACTTGCTAACTTGTTTTGCGAATGATTATGGTTATGAACACTGGGTTAGTCAGGCGTTGAAATTTTATGCTGACAAAGGAGATCTTGCAATTTTGATTAGTAGTAGCGGATCTTCAAAAAACATATTGAATGGCGTAAAAACAGCAAAAGAACTCGGACTTCAGGTCATGACATTTTCAGGTTTTAATCCTGAAAATCCACTCAGAAAAAGTGGCGATATTAACTTCTATGTGGATAGTAAAGGTTATAATATTGTTGAAATGTCACACCACGTTTGGCTATTAGCTATTGTAGATAAGATAATTGGCAAAATCGAATATTAATTGATAAAAAATGAAAGTACTAGTAACAGGAAATAAAGGGTACATTGGGTCAGTACTGGTTCAGTGTTTGTTAGATAAATCATATGATGTAGTTGGATATGATACTGACTATTATAAAAACAGTTATCTATACCCATTCAATCCGGATATCCAACAAATAGTTAAGGATACTCGCTTATGTAGCATTGATGATTTTAAATCTGTTGATGCTGTTATCCATCTTGCCGCTCTTTCAAATGATCCTTTAGGTGAACTAAATCCGAATCTTACACTGGACATTAATTATGGAGCCACCATTCGTATTGCTACAATGGCAAAAGAGGCAGGCGTGAAAAGGTTTATTTATGGATCATCGCAGAGTATGTATGGAATTTCAAATACTGATAAAGAGCTGGAAGAAGATAACAGCGAAAAGAATCCTTTAACAGCTTATGCCAAAACAAAATGGGATGCAGAACAGAAGTTGAATACTTTATGTGATGACAATTTTATAGTTACTTCATTCAGACCTTCCACAGTGTTTGGGGCCAGCCCCAAGTTAAGAACTGATATTGTATATAATAATCTGGTTGCATGCGCTTACACAACAGGAAAAATTGAAATTAAAAGTGATGGAACTCCATGGCGTCCAGTAGTCCATGTAAAAGACGTATCAAATGCATTTATATCAGGACTGGAAGCTCCGCCCCCCCTAATTCAAGGTCAGGGTTTTAATGTTGGTATAAGAAACGGAAATTACACAGTAAGGGATCTTGCAGAAGCAGCCCAACGAGCTGTTCCTGGTAGTGAATTGACTTTTACAAATGAGCATGGATCTGATGCCAGGACATATCGTGTAAGTTTTAATAAAATTCTAACTGTTCTAAAAGATTATTATAAACCACTTTGGGATCTGGACAAAGGAGGAAAAGAATTGGTAGAATTGTTTAAAAAAGTAAATTTTAAGGAAAAAGATTTTAGGGGAAGTAAAACAGTCCGGCTTGAAAGTATAAATCATCTGTTGAGCAAAGACGAACTGGATAATAATCTTTTCTGGAAAAAATAAATTTAAATTAAGTATGAAATTTTTAGAACAAAAAATAAAAGGAGTATTTATTATTGAGGCAGAACCTTTCATTGATGAAAGAGGGGTTTTCAGACGTCATTTTTGTCAAAATGAGTTTAGTGAGTATAATATTGATTCAATAGTAAAACAAGCAAATATTTCTGAGAATAAATATGCTTATACTTTAAGAGGGTTTCACTACCAAATAGAACCTTACCAGGAAGCAAAAACAATTTCATGCCTTAGAGGTAGTATCTATGACATTGTGGTAGATTTAAGACCAAAGTCATCCACCTTTATGCAGTGGATTTCATTCGATATTAGCAGTGAAAACAGAAAAAGCATTCATATTCCTAAAGGATGCGCAAACGCATTTCTCTCTCTTGAAGACAATACATTATTGCAATATTATAGTTCAGAAATTTACGACCCTTTATCTGAAAGGGGTATAAGATATAATGATCCTGCGTTTGATTTTAAGTGGCCTGCAGATGCAAAATTCATATCAGAAAAAGATAATAATCATCCTGATTTTAAATACTAGGGCCCACTTTAATATTTATAAAAAGAAAGATTAATCATGATTATATCCAGAACACCTTTAAGAATAAGTTTTGTTGGCGGCGGAACTGATATTCGAAAATATTATGAAAAAGAAACTGGTGGAGTACTGAGTACTACCATAGATAAGTATCTATATGTTGCAGTAAAACAACAATTGGATTTTGTTGATTATAAATATAGGATAAACTGGGAAAAAACAGAATTTAAGAATGAGATTGATGAGATTGAACATCCCATCGTGAGAGAAGCATTAAAACTATTGGAAATAGAATTTCCGATTGAAATTACAACATTTGCTGATGTTCCTGCTGGAACCGGATTAGGCTCATCCAGTTCATTTGCAGTAGGTTTACTTCATGCTTTATATGCACTAAAAAATGAACATATAACAAAAAATGAACTTGCAAAAGTAGCAGCACATATTGAAATAGACATACTGAAGCGAAACATTGGGAAACAGGATCATTATGCAGCAGCATTTGGAGATGTAAATACAATTACTTTCAATAGTGATGGATCGGTAAGTGTTGAACCGGTATTTTATAATCCCGAAATTAGAAATGAGTTAGAAAGCAGATTGTTGATGTTTTATACAAATATTAAAAGGAATGCAAGCCAGATTTTAAAGCATCAGATTGATGAAATTGACAATAGATTTGAAACCCTAACAAAAATGAAAAACCTGATCCCTTCTATGAGAGAAATATTTACCAACTCAAATAATCTAAATGAGTTTGGTAGAATATTACATGAAGGATGGATGCTTAAGAAAAGCCTTACAAATGAAATTTCCAACAATAATATAAATGATTATTATCAATTGGCGATGGATGCTGGTGCTTTAGGTGGTAAATTACTTGGAGCAGGTGGTGGTGGATTTTTACTATTTTATGCTGAGCAAATTAACCACAATAAAATTCGAACAGCCTTAAGTAACCTCATTGAAATGAAATTCAGGTTTGATAAACCCGGAACCAGGATCACATATTATGATCAGTTAATTTTTTAATTACGCTGAAAACAAAAATCAATGGAAAAGCAAGTAAATAAGATTTTTATTTTTAGTCAGGCCCGATCGGGTTCTACAATGTTGCAACGAATATTATCGACGCACTCAAAAATTAGCAGCATCTCGGAACCCTGGTTATTATTACCATTCATTTATGCCAACAAAAGAAAAAGTATAAGTGAATATTCACATGGTTCGGCAGCAAAAGGAATTAATGATCTAATTAATAAATTACCAAATGGCATAGATGATTATCATTTTCATTTAAAGAAATTTTTTGATAGTATGTATGATAAACTTTCTAGCGACGATTCTATTTATTTTTTAGATAAGACCCCGAACTATTCAAAGATTATTTTTGAAATTTCAAGTATATATCCTGACGCAAAATATCTATTTCTTTTTCGAAACCCTGTCCAGGTTTTTGGTTCAATGCTTTCTATGTGGGGAAAGCCAAATTTTAGTATGTTAAAACATGCCCAGTTTTATACCGATTTAATTGATGGGCCAAAATTATTAACAGATGGATATCAAAAGTTAAAAGAAAAATCTTTCAAAATTCAATATGAAAATCTTATTCAAAACCCGCATGATTACACAAAAGAGATTTGTGAATATCTAAATATTGATTTTGAAAAAGAAATGTTGACAAATTTCCATAATAACAAACTTGAGGGATGGAATGGGGATATTTATGGTTTAAAGAATTATAGTAACAAAATTAGCCAGGAACCACTTGGGAAATGGAAACAGGTTTTTAACACGAGATACAGAAGAAAAATTTTAAGAGAGTATGTAAATAATCTTGATAAAAAAACATTAGACATTATGGGTTACGATAAAAATAATTTATTGGAAAGCATTCGCCTTTTGAAAACTGACGGAAAACATAACTTGCTCAAGGATATTTTTGAATATAACAAAATGAAATATGCTTTTAGGTTTAACCGACTCTCGTTTGATTAATAAATGAAATTAAACTCACAAAGTGGACAATAAAATTACGATAGCCCTTCCCGTTTACAACGGAGAAAAATATATCTTAAAGGCTCTGCAAAGTATCGCATTACAATCAATGAAAGTTGACAATATATTAATCTGCGATAATAAGTCAAGTGATAATTCTCTAAACATCGTTAAGAGTTTTGCCAAAGAACACCCGGATTTGGATATAAAAATTCATATTAATCCTCAAAATATCGGCTCACTGCCAAATTTTAATAAATGTTTTGAGTTGTGTGGTACAAAATATTTATTGATACTTTGCATTGATGACAGGCTTAAAGTAAACGGCTTGGAAAAACTATTGAATTTTCATAAAGAAAACCCTGGTTTTGCTGTTGTTGCTGGAAATGTTGATCTAATAGATGAAAATGAAAGATTGATTAGAAAATCTGAAAATAAGAAAACAGTAATTTTTGAGAAAGGGCAGTTTTTAGAATTGGTTGAAGAAACAAATCTTTGGATACAGGTTTCCGCTGCATTATTTAATATGGATTGTACAAGGAAAATTGGATTTTGGGATACCTCAAATATTGGCGGAGATGAAAGATACTGGGCGCAATTATTAAAGCATTTTCCATTGTCAATAATTTCCGATTCGGTAACTTATCAGATGGTACGCAAGGATCAATCTGGCACAAAGGAAACTCTCAATTTCAAAGAGAAAATTATGCATTTTGAAACCAATATGGGTGTTTCTGATTATGAAACCAATCCTTATCGAAGGAAAAAAATGAAAAATCTACTTAAAAAATGGGCTGCTAGTCAATGCATTTCAATTGGAAGAAAATTATGGAAATATTATGGAAAATATAGCTTATCAATCAAATACTGGATGTATGGTATTAGGCAAAATCCATTGATATTATTTGAATATCGATTTTATAGAATAATAGCAATTTCTATATTGCACAGGTAGACATATATTATTTACCTGATATTTTAACATTATAAAAACTCATTTATATATTAATGATCAACATTATAAAAAATGTATTATATTTATATCTGAGCAAATATTAAATTCTAAAATAATAAACCAAACAGTCTCATTTTGAATAAATAGCTATGATCGTAATTGGAGCCGGCGGATTTGCCAAGGAACTAATAGATATACTTGAAGTTAAATCCAATTATTCGGATAAAAACCTCTTTTTTTATGATGATATCAATCATACCCCTGATTCACTATATGGGTTTAAAATACTGCACGACCTTAATGAAGCTGAACATATTTTTAATGAAATATCGACAGATTTCTGCATAGGTGTTGGCTCACCAAAGTATCGCTATTTACTATGTAATAAATTTGAAAATCTGGGAGGATCACTTAAATCTGTAATATCACCGGCTTCCACTATTACAAGATACAATGTAGAAATAGGTCTAGGTACATGTATTATGAACAATAGTTCTATCTCCAATGAAGTAAAAATAGGCAAAGGCACATTGATCAACTCACAGGTACTGGTTGCGCATGATGTAAAAATTGGAGATTTTTGTGATATAGCACCAGGGGTAAAATTGTCAGGTCATTGTCAAGTTGGAAAATATGTATCAATCAGCACAGGAGCAATTATATTACCGAAGGTAAAAATTGGGCAAAATTCATTTATTGGAGCAGGATCAGTAATCACAACTGATGTGCCTGAAAACTCTGTTGTAGTTGGTATTGTTCAAAGCAGGGTAGTGAATAAACTAACCAGCTTTGAAAAAGGTTTGTGATTCAATGAAAATGTATTTAGAATTCTGATTTCTTAACTATTCTGTTATTGATTATTAATCATTTCGTAGAATGAAAATCAACCATCTTGGAATTGCAGTTAAAAGTATTGCTATTTCAGCTCAAAAATATGAGTCAGGTTTGGGTTGGAAAAAAAGCACAGGGATTATTCATGATCCAATACAAAAAGTGAAAATACTCTTCATGGAGGATGATCACGGTAATAGATATGAACTACTTGAACCTATGAGTGACGATTCTCCAATAAATAGAATACTTGAAAAACGCACAAGTCTATATCATTTTTGCTATGAAGTTCAAGATATTAAATTTAAAATAAAAGAACTTACAAAAAAGGGATTTATATTAATCTCCGGACCTGTTGAAGCCGTGGCTTTCGATGGGAACTTAATCGCATTTTTAATCAATTGGGATAATTTGATTATCGAATTACTGGAACAATAACAAACTTAAAAATGAAAATATATTTTCTGGGAAATTACACACAAGATTTGGTGGTGGATCAATTTAAGCAATTGTGTAAAAAAGAAAATCTGGATTTTGATATTTATGTTTCTGGGTTTAATCAATACAGGCAAGAGATTATTGACCCGAATTCAAACCTGTATCAATTAAACCCCGATATAGTTTACATCTCATTGAACCTGTTTTTGTTGGCTGAGGACTTTGTTTATAACGACAAAGAAAATAAGTTAAAGATTTTTGAAGAAAGGATTAATGAGCTTTTAGAACTATTTGAAACCATAAAATCAAACTTATCTGAATCTCAAATATTTATTGACAATTTTCAACTTTTTTCGCCTGTTTTAATGGCAACCATTGAGTATAATTCAAAAGTTAGTTTTTCTGAGATTGAGAATGTTGCGAATAGAAATTTAGTTGAGTTTGCCAGTACTTCTGAAAATGTAAGCATTGTTGATGTTAAAAACTTGTTCCTCCAGCATGGCGCTGCTGAATTAATAGATGAGCGCATGCACTATTTGGCCAAGTCACATTGGAGTTTAAAAGGATTGAAAGAACTCTCAAAATTATATTTCAGGTATTTTAAAGCGTTTAAAGGCATAAGAAAAAAGTGCGTAGTTCTTGATCTGGATAATACTTTATGGGGGGGCATAATAGGAGATGATGGAATTGAAAATATTATACTTTCAAATGATGGTGAGGGAAAAGCATTTTTTGATTTTCAGAGAGAACTATTAAAACTATATAATAGAGGTATATTGTTGGCTATCAACAGCAAAAACACCGAAGAGATTGTACTTGAAACAATGAAAAGTCATCCAAATATGGTGTTGAAACCAGAGCACTTTATCAGTATGAAAATCAACTGGAATAACAAGGCCCAGAATATGAAAGAAATTGCTGACGAAATCAATATAAGTCTTGATAGTTTAATATTTCTTGATGATTCAGAATTTGAAAGAGAAGTTGTTTCAACCCAATTTCCTGAAGTTTTAGTTCCGGATTTACCAAAAGACTTTTCGGAATATCCAAATTTCATAAGAAGCTTAGATGTATTTGATTTTTTGAGTCTGACAAATGATGACTTTGCAAGAAATAAAATGTATAAAGCAAATGTACAACGTGACCAGCTTAAGAAGAGCACTATCAGTATTGAGGATTTTTATTATTCACTTGATATGGTGGCTACCATTGGTATTATTGATGATTTTCAGGTTCCTCGAATTGCCCAAATGACCCAAAAAACAAACCAATTCAATTTAAGAACACAAAGGTACACTGATGCGGCCATTAAAAACTTTCTTCAAAATCCTGGCTATGAAGTTTACTTCTTGTCTTTAGCTGACAAATATGGAGATAATGGAATTGTGGGCACAGCAATTGTGAAAATTGAGGATACAGAAGCTTTTATTGATAGCTTCATCTTTAGTTGCAGAGTACTGGGGAGAACAGCGGAATCAGCGTTACTAAATTACGTTATTGAGAATGTAGCAAATAAAGGATTAAAGAAACTGGTTGGTGAATATATCCCCACAAAAAAGAATTTACCATGTAAAGAATTTTACGCTGAACATCAATTTGTTAATGATTCAAATAATTTGTGGACTGTTGAATTAGAAAAATTCAACACAAAACCATTGCCCTGGATAAAGATTAACCATAATTAAACTAAAATGGAAATACAAGATCGAGTAATAAAGATATTTTCGGAAGTTTTTAATTTAAATGAAGGAGATATTAAATTAACTGATAATAAAGAGGATATTGAGTCCTGGGATTCAATTGGACATTTATCTTGTGTCATGAGACTTGAAGAAGAGTTTAACATAAGATTATCAACAGATGATATTATTAAAATAGATAGTATTGAAAATTGTATAAAGGTTATTACTGAATTACTAAAAAACAATTAAATAGTTGTAAGAAAAATTGGCATGCAACAGTATGACAAAATTGTTTAAAGTACCTGGATACAAATTATTCGCAAAGGGTTATTAATCGGGTTAATCAACTGATAGAAGATCAAAAAGCAAACAGGCTCTTTCATTAAATTTCAAAAAAAATAGAATAAAGAATAAATCTTGCTATTGAAAAAGGAACATTAATTACCGTTGTGTACAAAAGCAAGAATTGATAATCAAAATGATAATACAATAACATAATGTTATTTAATTCTATTGACTTTGCAATATTCTTACCAATAGTCTTTATTCTTTATTGGTTTGGTGCAAATAAAAATCTTAAACTTCAAAACTTACTAATAGTCGTTTCAAGCTACGTGTTTTATGGCTGGTGGGATTGGCGTTTTTTGTCGTTAATAATGTTCAGCACAATTGTTGATTACTTTGTTGGTTTAGGACTTTCAAAACAAGAAAATAAAGGAAAACGAAAAATTCTACTTTGGACAAGCATATTAGTAAATCTTGGTTTTTTGGGTTTCTTTAAATATTATAATTTCTTTCTCGACAATTTCATAACGGCATTTTCATTTTTTGGCACCAAAATAAATGCCAATTCACTAAATATCATTTTACCCGTTGGTATTAGCTTCTACACATTTCAAACATTGAGCTACACAATTGACATTTACAAACGAAAGTTTGTGCCAACAAAAGATTTCATTGCATTTTCAGCATTCGTTAGTTTTTTTCCTCAATTAGTGGCTGGCCCGATTGAAAGAGCAACTCATTTACTACCTCAGTTTTATAAAAAACGGACATTTGAATACAGTAAAGCAGTTGACGGATTACGACAAATACTTTGGGGATTATTTAAAAAAATTGTTATTGCGGACAATGCTGCCGAAATTGCTAATCAAATTTTCAATAATTCATCAGATTATTCAGGAAGCACATTAGTTTTAGGTGCTTTATTTTTTACTTTTCAAATCTATGGCGACTTCTCTGGTTATTCTGATATTGCAATTGGTACAGCCCGACTTTTTGGATTTGACATCATGCGTAATTTTGCTTTTCCCTATTTTTCAAGAGATATAGCTGAATTTTGGAGACGTTGGCATATTTCACTCTCAACCTGGTTTAGAGACTATCTATATATTCCTTTAGGTGGTAGCCGCGGAAAGGTTTGGATGAAAGTCAGAAATATTTTTATAATTTTTATTGTAAGTGGGTTTTGGCATGGTGCAAATTGGACATTTATTGTCTGGGGGGCTTTAAATGCAATATATTTTTTACCATTAATGCTCCTCAATAAAAATAGGATAAACACTGATATAATAGCGCAAGGTAAATATTTGCCAACAATAAAAGAATTTATTAGCATGTCAATAACATTTGGTTTAACTGTTTTGGCATGGGTATTTTTTAGAGCAGAAAATATTGGACACGCCTGGAGTTATTTGTCAGAAATATTCTCGAAATCCCTTTTTTCAATTCCACATTTCGCCGGCATGCGTCACGCGATGATAACCTTAATATTGATAACGATATTTTGCATTATTGAATGGATAGGAAGAGAAAATCAATTTGCAATTGAGAAACTTGGATTAAATATAAGTAAGCCTGTGAGATGGGCTTTTTATTACGGGATTGTAATAGTAATTTTTACTTTTATGGGACCACAGCAGCAGTTTATTTATTTTCAGTTTTAAATTATGATTATAAAATTTTTCAAGCAGATTATTTTATTTGTTGCATTAGGATTGGTAGGTTACATTGGTTTCTATTATTTATTGGATAAATTATATAATTCCAAAAGCGCAACAGATACAATATTTATTTGGGGAGATTCTCAGGCTTATCGTGGAATAAATTTAAAAAGGATGAATGAATTAACAGGAAAGGAAATATATACTGCAGCACAACTTGGAGCTGGTGTATATGATTTTCTAGTTTTCACACAAAGCGTTCCTAAAAATTCAGAAGTTATTATATCCCTGTCTAAACCAACTCAATTAAGACGAAAAGAAGTAGACAGAAACAAATCAGGTATTTCACTAAAAGCATTAATATTATTGTACCAGAATAACTACTCGTTTTCGGAAATCAGAGAAATAATTGAGAAAAACTTAATGCCGCTTCGGCTTTTTGAATCAAACTCCACCCTATATCCTGATTTAGACACACTTGTATTAACGGAGTCGCTTTCACTTTTTGAAAAAATATACTCAAAAAAACCAAATTACCTAGACCATAAACAAAAACTGTATATAAAAGGAATTCAAAATCTAAAAAGTAAAAATTGTAATATTACGTTTATTGAATTTCCTTATCATGCCATACTCACCGGAATTGAAAAAAATTCTGCAGTTAGGTCACACACAGAAAATTTCAAAAGAGAGGTTGCCAATTTATTCACTAATTATAAATCAGATACAATAAACCTTAATTCGCCAGAAATGGTAATGTATGATTTGACCCATCTAAACCAATCTGGCGCTACAAAACTTACAGAAGAGTTAGTGTCGAAAATGGAGAATTCATTGATCACAACAATGTATATTGCCTCTAATGGAAAACAATAACCCAATTCAAAAAATTCAGATATAACTACGATTTAATAACTATTGCAAGAGTTTTTAATGCGATAAAATGGAGCAGTCATTTTAATATATAATCGTAAAAATTATAAGACATATTTGTAACAAATATTATCATTAGAAAAGCCTTATTCAATGAAAAAAAATAAAATTGCCTTAATAACAGGAGTAACCGGACAAGATGGAGCTTACCTGGCCGATTTATTATTAAAAAAAGGATATATTGTCCATGGCCTGAAAAGAAGAAGTTCAATTTTTAATACAGGGAGAATAGATCATCTGTTTAATAAGAATAGAGATCAGGAAACTAAATTTTTTTATTCTTATGCAGACCTGACAGACTCAAGTAATTTGATAAGATTGATTAAAAAAATCGAGCCAGATGAAATATATAATTTAGCAGCAATGAGTCATGTCAAAGTGAGTTTTGACACACCAGAGTATACGGCAAATGCTGATGGTATTGGTACCTTGAGAATACTTGAAGCTGTACGTTTGCTTGGTATTGAAAATCAAACAAAAATTTATCAGGCATCTACATCTGAACTATTTGGAAAAGTACAGGAGATTCCCCAAACCGAAAAAACACCTTTTTATCCCCGTAGTCCATATGGAGTAGCTAAACTTTATGCATATTGGATTACCGTAAATTATCGTGAAGCATATGGCTTGCATGCCAGCAATGGAATATTATTCAACCATGAATCTCCTTTAAGGGGAGAAACTTTTGTTACTCGAAAAATTACCCGGGCTGTTGCAAACATTGCTTTAGGATTTCAACAGTCTCTTTTCCTTGGAAACCTTGACGCAAAGCGCGATTGGGGCCATGCAAAAGATTATGTAAAATCAATGTACCTTATTCTTCAACAAGACGAACCAGATGATTATGTAATCGCAACTGGAATTACAACAGCAGTTAGGGACTTCATTCAAAAAGCATTCAATTACTTAGGAATAAATATCGAGTATAAAGGTTCTGGAACAGAAGAAGTTGGCTTAATGAGTGAAATTGATTTTTCAAGATTGGAAGAAATAATTGGGAAGAAAGTAAAATACTTAAAACCCGGTATGGAAATAATAAAAGTTGACCCATTTTATTACCGTCCAACAGAGGTTGATTTGCTGGTTGGTGATGCAACAAAAGCTAGAGAAGTTTTAGGATGGAAACCAAAATATAATCTTGATATGTTAGTAGAAGATATGGTAGCTAGTGATATTAAATTAATGAAGAAAGACGAATATCTGAAACAGGGAGGTTTTAGGATTCAACCTCAAATAGAAGATATTTTATAAAGCTTTTAATTATGTCGTATAAAGATTACATTATAGAAAAGTCTAAAATAGTTCCTGATGTATTAATAATCAAACCCTCTGTATTCTGGGATTTGAGAGGTAATATCTATAGTAGTTTTAACAGTGATTATTATAATGAAATCTTACCTAAACAGCTTGATTTTAAACACGATAAATTTGCCGAGTCAAAAAATAATGTCTTGCGTGGGTTGCATGGAGACAACAAAACATGGAAATTGGTTTCATGTGTTTATGGAGAGATATTCGAAGTGGTAGTAGATATGCGGCCTAAATCACCTACTTATCTGAAATGGGATGCATTTGAACTTAAGGCTGATGATTACAGACAAGTGTTGATACCACCTAATTTTGTTAACGGGTATTATGTAAAATCAGATAAAGCAGTATTTCATTATAAGCTTGCATATGATGGAGATTATATAGATGCAGCAGAGCAAATGACATTTTTATGGAATGATAAAAAAATTGGAATTAATTGGCCTTGTACAGACCCAATTTTGCAAGGAAGAGACAAATAGTGAAAAAAATAATAATGAATAAAAAGAATAAAAATTTAGCCATTAATGGTGGTAAACCAGTAAGTAAGGATGCAATATTGATTCATAAGCCCTTTCTTGATGATGATGATTTAAATGGTGTAGCCGCTGTAGTTAAATCCACATTTGTATCTGGTGATGGCCCTGAGTGTCGTTTATTTGAAAAAGAACTAGCTGAATATCTTGGAGTTAAACATGTGCTTTTTGTTAATTCAGCTACATCGGCATTGGAATTGGCTTTTAGAGTAAAGAACTTCAAACCGGGGTCAGAAATTATTGTACCAAACTTCACTTATACCTCAACAGCATTAGGAGCGTTGTATAATAATTTGAAAATACGATTGGTTGATGTTTACCCTGATAATGGTAGCATAGATGTTAGCAAAATTGAAGAAGCCATTAATGAGAACACAGCTGCAATAGCACCAGTGGATTATGGCGGCATACCGGCCGATATGGACTCAATTAATGAATTAGCAAAAAAATATAAACTCTATGTTGTTCATGACACAGCGCAATCTATTGGTTCTACATATAAGGGTAAGAAAGTCGGTACAATTGCCGATGTTTCTACATTTAGCTTTCATGGAACTAAAAACCTCACAACAGGTGAAGGTGGAGCACTGGTTACAAATGATGATACTATTGCTGAACGGGTAAAAATACTAAGGGAAAAGGGAACAGATAAATTCTCTTTTCTAACTGATAATAAAACGAGGGGATATTACGAGTATATTGATATTGGGATGTCATATGTTCAGTCTAATATTTTGGGAGCAATGGGCAGTTCTCAACTGAAAAAACTAGATTGGATGAATGAACGCAGAAGAAAAATAGCAGATTTTTATATCAATGAATTGAAAAATATCTCTGGCATTAACCTCATGAGGATTACAGAGGGGGCCAGGCATAATTGGCATTTGTTTGGAATCCTTATTCCGGAGAAGGAGAAATATTGGATAATGGATGCTTTGAGGGCCGAAGGGGTAATGGCCAATGTACATTATACACCACTTCATCGAAACAGCTATTATGCTCATTTAGGAACTGATAATGACTTTCCAGGGTCAATGAAGTTTTTCAGTAGATTAATTCGTTTACCTATATATCCTTCCCTTACACAGAAAGAAAGAGAAAACGTAGTTAAGGCTGTTAATAAAGTATTTAATAATTAATTTATGTTCAAATTAGTTATTTGGTGGATTGAAGATTGCATCTGGAATATTAAGTGCCGATACAATTATTGGTTACATGGGCCTTATGGTTTGGCAAAAGTTGTTGAGAAAATGCCATTTAGATATGTAATTAAATATTTAAAAAAATATGGAGCAACTATTGGAGAAAATTGCAATATTGAAAGAGGATTAATAATTCACAGACCTAATCTTAACAAACCATTTAAAAACTTAATATTAGGTAATAACATCTATGTTGGGCATAATTTATTAATTGATCTTTCGGCAGAATTTACTATGGAAAATAATACGGCTTTTGGAGCTAATTGTCAGGTTTGGACACATACAGGTGATTATAAATATAATCTAAATGATAAGAAAGATTATCATGAAATTGTTAAACCTGTGGTAATTAAAGAAGGAACGGTTTGTTATTCAGGTGTCATTATTAGACAAGGCTGCATACTTGGTGAATTTTCTAGGATTGGTGCTGGTTCGGTTGTAATAAAAGATGTTAACCCTAGAACATTTGTGGCAGGTCTTCCTGCTAAAGAAATAAAAAAGAGAGAATTGTAATTTAGAATTATCAATATAGTATTGAATTTTAACTACAAATTTTGGCAATAAAAATGTAAAACTTTCAACTTTTGTTGCTGGATCTCCCGCTAAAGTAAGGCTTAAAAAGAACATGAGTTAAAGCGGAATATTTGCACTAAAAGAAAAAAACCAATTAATGTTCTTTCATGTGCATTTATGCAAATAAATAGAAATAACTATTAAATACAATATTGTGAACAGTATTATTGTAAGAATAACTAATGGTCTGGGAAACCAGATGTTTCAATATGCTTTAGGTCGAAAACTTTCTCTAATAAATGATTGTCCATTAAAACTCGATTTTTCAGAATATGATAACGACAACAACAGAAATCATGAAGGAATTGAACTTAATCTTTATAGATTTAATATTAACGGTGAAATTGCCGCAATCAGCGAAATAAATGGACTCATACCCGAAAAGAAAAGAATTGAAAACAAAATAATCAGATCATTAACCAACAGGTATAAAAAACAAGTAGGTAAATATACCTTCCATAAGAAGAATTATATTGAAGACAAATGGAAGGGGAATTTAAATATTTTAAAAGCAAAGCCCCCTCTATATCTTAACGGCGGTTGGTTTCACTACAATTATTTTCAAGACATCAGGGATGTTTTAGTGAAAGACCTGACATTAAAAGATGAATTAAAAAATAATTATTTTTCCGAAATATTGAGCGCAATAAAAGAATCAGAAAATTCTATCGGCATTCATTTTCGAAGAAAATATGCGCTTTATCCGAATACGAAACGTGTTTTTGGAGTATTGGATCTTGACTATTATTATAGAGGAATTGAATATTTAAACCAGCAATTTGGGAACTTAGAATTATTTGTATTTGCAGATGATATAAAGTGGGTAAAAGAAAACTTTAAACCCAACCAAAAAATGACAATCATTGAACGCTCTGAATATTTGACAGATTCACATGATTGGGAATTGTTAAAAAATTGTAAGCATCAAATCATTTCAAACAGTACATTCAGTTGGTGGGCCGCATATTTAAATTCAAATATTAATAAAAATGTACTCTTTCCAAGAATTTGGTATAAAGATCCAAAACGTCAAAAACGCCACGAAAAAAGAAAACCCATTTCAACCAACTGGATTAAAATCTGATTAGCACAGAATTGGTTAGTTTAAGTTATTGAATTCGAACAGTTTTTTCGAGAACTCTAATTCAAATTTTTTAAGAACTCAACTCAAAAGGTTTATTCTTGGTCAAAAAAATTAATAAGTTCAATATTTTATATTTCAGAAACTTTTTCGTTAAAGGAAATCAACGGACTTTAAGAGCGAAAAAGAACATTCTGGTTTCTTTTATTTCAAAGGTCGCATCAATTCTGATCAGCTTTCTAATTGTTCCATTAACTTTAGGTTATGTTGGAAAGGTAGAATATGGTATTTGGATGACGATATCTTCCATAATACACTGGTTTGCATTTTTTGATATAGGACTGGGAAACGGACTAAGAAACAAACTTGCGGAAGCATTAGCAAAGGGTGAAAAAGAAACGGCAAGGATTTATATAAGTTCCACATTTGCCCTTATCGCCAGTATCGCCTCCCTCATGTTTATTGGGTTTTTTATTGCAGCAAATTTCATTTCATGGAATTCAGCATTAAATACTGATGTAGTTCCAAATAATGAATTGTTTAATATTGTAGTAACGGTATTTTTCTTTTTTTGCATTGGTTTTGTAATGAAGATTCTTTCATCGATATTACAGGCCATGCAGAAATATGCCATCAATAATATACTTGCAGTGATTGCTCAGTTGCTTGGACTTATTGCAATCTTTATTCTAGTAAAAACAACCAATGGATCTTTATTTTATTTATGTCTTGTATATGGAAGTAAGTCAGCAATTGTTTTTTTATTAGCAAGTTTTTTTCTATTTTCTAGTTCATTAAAAGATCTTCGTCCTAGAATTAGATACATCAACATAAAGAAAGCAATACCATTAATGAATCTTGGAATTTGGTTTTTTATCAATCAAATTTTATATTTAATTACGACTCAAATATCAGTTATTTTGGTTGTTCAGTTTTTTGGTCCAGAGGAGGTGACAATTTTTAATCTTGCCAAAAGATATATGTCAATAGCCCCAATGCTATATGTTATGGTTTTAACACCCTTTCTCTCAGCATTTACAGAAGCCTATACAAAAAAAGAATACGGATGGATAAAATCTACAATTAGACAAATTAATTATATCTGGATAATTTCCTCGATCGGTATACTTGTGTTAATGTTTAGTTATAAATTATTCTTTTTATTTTGGGTGGGAGATGAAATTATTGTTCCTACATTACTGATTATTACACTTGGGGTATCAAGTATATTAGGAACATGGTCATCAACATTTACTTTGTTTTTAAATGGAATAGGTAAAATCAAACTTCAATTTTATGTAGGTATTATTTGGGCAACCTTGTATATTCCATTAACCTACTTCTTTTACAAATTAAATTTTGGATTATCAAGTTTAGTCATTCCCCAAATTATTTATGCTGTTGTTGGTGCGTTTATTTTTACAATTCAATATAAAAAAGTTATTGGCAAAACCGCTACCGGTGTATGGATAAAATAGATGACGAGTTTGTTCAACGCTTACAAAATCACATATTGTCGAATCTAGTTTAAAAGACAAAAATTTAATTAGATAAACTACACATAATATAGTTAATCATGAAGAGATTAAATAAAATTGTAAATGTTACGCAACCTTCATTACCTGATTTGGATGAATTTATTATATATCTGCGGGAAATCTGGAACAGCAAACAATTAACAAACAATGGCAGCTTTCACCAGGAATTTGAAAAACAGCTGGCTGATTTCCTGGGAGTAAAATACATTTCACTATTTGCAAATGGTACCCTTGCACTAATTTCAGCTTTGCAGGTATTAAGAATTTCAGGAGAAGTAATAACAACACCTTATTCATTTGTTGCCACAACACATTCGCTTTGGTGGAACGGAATCAAGCCTGTTTTTGTTGATATTGATCCGGAGAGTAAAAACTTAGATCCGTTAAAGATAGAAGCTGCCATAACTCCAAGAACAACTGCTATCCTACCAGTTCATGTTTATGGTAATCCATGTGCTGTTGATGAGATACAGAAAATCGGAGATATCTATGGCATAAAAGTAATCTATGATGCCGCTCATGCATTCGGGGTAACCCTTAACGGTGATTCGTTGCTTAACTTCGGAGATTTGTCCATATTGAGTTTTCATGCAACTAAAACGTTCAACACTATTGAAGGTGGAGCAATAGTGTGTCATGATGAAAACACTAAGAAAAGGATAGATTTCTTAAAGAATTTTGGTTTTGCTGATGAAGTAACAGTTGTGGCTCCGGGAATTAATGCCAAAATGAATGAGATTCAGGCCGCATACGGTTTGTTACAAATGAATTCTTTCAGAAACCAAGTAATAAAAAGAAAAGAAATAGCAAATATTTATCGAAGCTTATTGCAAGATGTTAAAGGAATTTCATATCATGAAGATATTAAAAACGTAAAACACAATTATTCATATTTTCCAATTTTTATTGATGAAGATGAGTTCGGAATATCACGTGATGAATTATATTTCAAATTGAGGGAAAAAAATATTTACGGAAGAAGGTACTTTTATCCCTTGATAAGTGAATTCCCTGCATACAGAGGATTAGCATCAGCCGATTCTGAAAAACTACCAATCGCAGAGCGCGTAGCCAAACAAGTAATTTGTTTGCCAATTTATCCAGAATTAACTTTGCAGACTGTCGAAACTATAGTGAACCACCTAAAGGGATTATCGTTGTCATTCTGACCAAAAGTAAAGTGATTAAAATACTACCTAAGATTAGCTTTGAATTTATAAATCACCAAATACATAAATCGATATTTTTTATCGTATAATAAACTAATATATGACTAATACTAATTCACCATTAGTAAGTGTTATCTCACTTGTATACAACCATGAAGCCTTCATTGAAAAGGCGATCGAAAGTTGGCTAATGCAAAAAACAAAATTTGATTTTGAGATAATAATTGGTGAGGATAATTCCACCGATGGTACCCGGAAAAAAGTGTTTGATTATGCTAAAAAACACCCTGATATAATCCGGGTAATTACCTCTGATTCAAATGTAGGTATGCGTGAAAATTCAGTTAGGGCAAAAAAAGCTTCCAGGGGAAAATACATCGCGCTTTGCGAAGGCGATGATTACTGGATTGACCCGTTGAAATTGCAGAAACAGGTTGATTTCATGGAAGCAAATCCAGATTTTTCATTATGTTTTCACGATGCTATTGTATTAATGGATAATAAGTCAAGGCAGCCAAATTATTTCTGCACTAAAGACCAAAAAGAAATAACTACAACAGAAGACGTTATAAAAGGATGGTACATTCCAACAGCCAGCATGCTAATGAAAAGAGACCATATAATAGAATCACCAGAATGGTTTAAAAATGTTTACAATGGTGATTGGGCAACACAGTTAATTCTTTCTACTAAAGGCAAAATCAAATATATTGATGATTTAATGTCAGTTTATCGTAAAAATGAGGGAGGGTTATCTGGAGGCATTGGAAAAAATCACAAGTACGTTGGAATGAAGAAAATAGAATTGCTATTAAATTTTAATGAATATACGGATAAAAAGTTTGACCGCTTAATAAAAAACAGGATAATTGAGATCGAAAAAAACATTAAAGACTACAAAGACAGAAAAAAAAGCAAACTTATGTTTTGGATAATGCACCCAAAAAGATTCATTAAAAAGCATATTTCATAATCTAAACCTAAAGTATTGAAACTACAAATAAAGCATAGTAATGTCAGGGAATGGGTAAATTACATTGTAACTTACTTTCTAATCGCTTTTTCAGGGATACCCTTTTTCGATACCAATAAAAATGTTCGTGCACTTTTTTTTCTGGTAATAGCGGCGCTGTTTTTCTATTACAAAAAGAAATTTGATAAAAGGATTCTTTTCATTATCGTAATTGTAGCGGCTTTGGCATTTACGCAATTGTTTATTTGGGGAGGAGCCTTATTTACCATTGCAACACTAATTGCTTTTTTAGTATTAACACCATATTTTGGAATTAAAATATCAGGGCCACAATTTATGAAAT
Source organism: Chlorobiota bacterium (assembly GCA_030596395.1). Taxonomy (GTDB): domain Bacteria; phylum Bacteroidota; class Bacteroidia; order Bacteroidales; family F082; genus JAADID01. The sequence goes on from JAUVKF010000002.1 coordinate 87,802, forward strand.
ATTATAGGGATATTATGTATGTGAGCGCAATAATAGCAATTGGGTTTTGGCTTGTTACAAATTTTGTTCCCGGGTTTCATAATATTACCTATACTATTGCTGGAAAATTAATGCCCTATACAACATACTCAATTCAGGAATCATTAATTGTTTACACTTTTGAGGATCAACAGGTATATGGTTTTTATCGAAACCCTGGTCCATTCCACGAGCCGGGTGCATATTCTGTATTTCTGATGCTCGCCATTATTTCTGAGATTTATACTTCGAAAAAGCTAAGCACCCGACGAAACCTTGTGTTTTTTGCCAATTTAGTAACAACATTTTCAACGGCAGGATTTCTTGGGGCTTTTGTTATTTTTGGTTTCTATGTTTTTACATCAAAGCGTATGACCATGCTGACAAAATATGCTGTATCGTTTACTATGCTGGGTCTTATAGTGGTTATGTTTACTCAATTAGATTTTTTAGGCGATAAACTAAAATCACAATTTGAAGAGCAATCGAAAAAAAGTTTACACGAAGGAACCTCGGGTAGATTTTTAGGAGCAAGAAAAGCCATGGTTTCACTATCAAGAAACCCGTTATCAGGTCGTGGTTTGATTTCTGCTGCAAAGGCAGATATATATTCAGAAGAAGCAGCAGGATATGGATGGATCACATGGATATCTCGGCTTGGTATTATTTTTGGACCTATATACATGTTCTTTTTATACAAAACATTTAGGAATTATTCTTTGGCAAATTTGGGCGATGGCCTTTTCGGGCTATTTGCCTTTATGGCGATGCTTGCCACATTGGCAGGCCAAAAACACACTAGTACACTTGTGTTTTTTAGTATTTTTTTGATGACCATTATTTATCCATTTGAAAATTATTACAACGAATATTATTTAAAAAATAAAACAGATGTTCACAAATAAAACTCTACTAATCACCGGAGGAACCGGATCATTTGGAAATGCTGTACTGAACAGATTTGTAAACTCTGATTTAAAAGAGATAAGAATTTTTAGCAGGGATGAGAAGAAACAAGACGACTTAAGAAAACGGTTAAACAACCCTAAAGTAAAATTTTATTTAGGTGATGTTCGCGACCCCAGGTCAGTTAATGAAGTAGTAAAGGGTGTGGATTTCATTTTTCATGCAGCTGCGCTTAAACAAGTACCATCCTGTGAATTTTTCCCAATACAAGCGGTTAAAACCAATATTTTAGGCACCGATAATGTTCTTGAGGCTGCCACCAGCTATAGCGTAAAAAGAGTGGTTATTTTAAGTACTGATAAGGCGGTGTACCCAATAAACGCAATGGGTATGTCAAAAGCTTTAATGGAAAAAGTGATGGTGGCTCGATCAAGAAATGAGGGTAATAATGGAACGGTGTTTTGTGGAACCCGCTATGGCAACGTAATGGCCAGTCGTGGTTCAGTAATTCCATTGTTTGTTAACCAACTTAAAAACGGAAAAGAGATCACCATAACAGATCCAAACATGACAAGATTCATGATGACTTTGGAGGACGCTGTGGACCTTGTTTTGTATGCGTTTGAACATGGTGAACCTGGTGACATGTTTATTCAAAAAGCACCCGCAGCAACAATTAAAGTCTTGGCACAAGCATTGAAAGAATTATATAAATCCGATAACAAAATTCGAATCATCGGTACGCGCCATGGTGAGAAACTGTATGAATCGCTGGTCAATCGCGAAGAAATGGCCAAAGCAATCGACATGGGTAATTACTACCGAATTCCTGCCGATACCCGCGACCTGAACTATGAGCAATATTTCTCTGAAGGAGAGGAGGATATTTCACAAGTTGAAGAATACCACTCACACAACACCACAAGGTTGGATGTTGAGGGCACTAAAAAACTGCTTCTTAAATTGGAGTTCATCAGGCAAGATGTCAATGAGGGATAGCTACAAATGAAGGAACCTTATTTAATACAGGGTGGTATTTTCAGTGACGAACGCGGATCATTGAAATATGTCAATGATTTTACCCTGCAAAGGATTCAAAGGTTTTACACGATCACGCAATCACCTGAGTCTGGCCCAAGAGCATGGCAAGGCCATAAAACAGAGGCCAAATATTTTTATTGCCTAAAGGGGTCTTTTGCCATCAGGCTGGTTAAAATAAGTAATTGGGAAAACCCGGAAAATAATCCTGAGATTACATCATTTACACTTTCCGAATTTAAAAGTGAAATTTTAGTTATCCCGGGTGGCTATGCCAACGGTATCAAAGCCCTGGAAAAGGATTCACAGCTTCTTATTTTTTCGGAAAAAACAATAAAAGAAGCACAGGATGATGAACAAAGATTTGAAGCAGATAAATGGATAAGTTGGAAAAAAATATGATAAAAGTTGGTATTACCGGACAACCAGGTTTTATGGGAACGCATCTTTATAATTATCTCAATACAAAAGATGATATACATACCATTCCTTTCGAAGATGCATTCTTTAACAATAAGGGAGCGCTCGAAGAATTTGTTAAACAGTGTGATACTATTGTTCACCTGGCAGCCATGAACCGTCATGAAGATCAGCAGGTGATTTATGACACAAACATCAGGCTCGTTAAACAGGTAATCTCAGCCTGTGAAGTAACTGGGTCAACACAACATATTTTGTTTTCTTCCTCAACGCAGGAGGAAAAAGATAATTTATATGGAAAATCTAAAAACGCAGGAAGAAAACTATTTGAAGAATGGGCATCGAAAAATAATGCAAAATTTACTGGTTTAATAATTCCGAATGTTTTCGGGCCATTTGGCCGTCCTTATTACAATTCGGTAGTCGCCACCTTTTGCTATCAGTTAACACATGGCGAAACTCCGGAAATTCAAGTTGACGGTTTAATTAAGCTAATATACATTAACGATCTTGTGGATGAGTTTTACAAAGCCATAATTAATAACGGCAAAAAGCAAGTAAGGAGTTTTTATGTTCCCAGTACTGCTGAGAAAAAAGTAACTGAAATATTAAGCTTACTCGAGGATTTTACTGATAATTACCTTAAAAATGGGATTTTTCCTAGTTTGGAAGATTCGTTTGAAAAAGCTTTGTTCAATACTTACAGGTGTTATATTCCGGAAGAATTATATCCGATGAAATTAACCAAACACACTGATGGCAGAGGTTCATTTGTTGAGGCCGTCAGGGCACAAACCTCCGGGCAATATTCTTATTCAACTACAAAACAGGGAATTACAAGAGGTAATCATTACCATACCCGCAAAGCCGAAAGGTTCATTGTGATCAGCGGGAAAGCGACCATCCAATTACGTAAAATAGGTACAGATGAGGTTATTGAATACCATCTTGATGGAGATGAACCATCCTTTGTTGATATGCCTATTTGGTATACACATAACATAACAAACACCGGGGACCAGGAGTTGTTAACTTTGTTCTGGATCAATGAACCTTATGACCAGTCTGATCCTGATACATTCTTTGAAAATGTTTAATCCCGCTTTAATAACCATTTAAAGAATAAGTATTGCTATTTAATTCTTTACAATTTGTATACTTCCTTCCGGTAGTACTCATACTGTATTTTATGACTCCTGATAGGTTCAGGTGGGTTGTGCTGCTCGTTGCCAGCTATTATTTTTATATGAGTTGGAATGTGAACTATGTTTTTCTTATCCTCTTTACTACTATTGTATCTTACGCTGCCGCTATAGGCATTGGCCAATCAGAAAACAAAGATGTTAGAAAAGCCCTTCTGATTATCTCTGTTTCGGCAAGTCTGGGCGTGTTGTTCTTTTACAAATACTTCAACTTCTTCGGGAGCAGCTTAAACGAAGTGCTTTCTATTATTTCGATCGATTTCCAGGTACATTATCTAAAACTTTTGCTGCCCGTCGGAATCTCTTTTTATACTTTCCAGACACTAAGTTACACCATTGATGTTTACTATGGAAAGAAATCGGTAGAGAAACACTTTGGTATTTACGCACTATATGTTTCGTTTTTTCCGCAGCTTGTGGCAGGGCCTATTGAACGAAGCACAAGGCTCTTACCACAATTCCGCCAGGAACACCGTTTTTCCTGGGATAATATTGTACAAGGTGGCAAATGGATTATCAGTGGCTTTTTTATGAAGCTGGTTGTAGCCGACAGGGTGTCGTTGTATGTTGACTCGGTTTATGGAAATGTACTGCATCATTCAGGCATTACTTTTATAGTGGCCACCACCCTTTTTGCGTTTCAAATTTACTGTGATTTTGCGGGTTACTCTGCCATTGCAATAGGTGTAGCGCGTTTAATGGGCTATGATCTGATGATTAATTTCTGGCGCCCTTATTTTGCAACATCTATCGGTGATTTTTGGCATAGATGGCATATTTCATTGTCTACATGGTTTCGTGATTACTTTTATATTCCGCTGGGTGGTAGCAGGGTTAAAGTTTCAAGATGGTATTTAAACCTTTTCCTGACATTTCTGGTTAGTGGTTTATGGCATGGAGCCAATTGGACCTTCGTAATATGGGGTGCTTTGCACGGTATCTATATAATTTTGGAAAACTATTTCAAATTGTATGTAAAAAAAGACGAAACAATATCAACCCTAAACAGGTTGATTAGGGTTTTTATCGTCTTTGTTTTGGCCACATTTGCATGGATTTTCTTCAGGGCCGATCATATATCACACGCTTTTTATGTAATTCAAAATCTGTTTGATTTTAGTTCATTTTACATAGATTACAGTACCTTTTTCTATGCAATTATCGGACTTTCTGTTCTTTTCATTTTCGATTTTGTCAATGAAAATTATCCCGATTTTGGCTTGCTTGACAATAGAATTAATTTGAAAATTGTTTTCATCTATTTGTTTTTGCTGACAATAACATTGTCAATTGGCGTGTTTAATGGTGGACAATTTATATACTTCCAATTCTAAGATGAGAAGAACAATAAAATATTTACTGATATTCGTAATTCTCTTTTTTATTATGGATTTCCTTGCTGGAATACTAATGGAAAATGTATTTCCAGATATCACTTTTGGCACCTACGGAAAAATAAACACAAGCTTGAAGGCAAAACAGGAAATTCTTATATTAGGAAGTTCACGAGCACAGCATCATTATGACCCAGACGTTGTAAGCGCCGAAACCGGGATGACATGTTATAATACGGGTCTTGGAGGCTATGGATTATTATACAATTATGCATTATTCAACGAATTAATCAAACAACATAAACCTGAAGTCGTAATACTCGACCTTTCCCCTAATGTTATCATTGACCCAAAAACCTATATGAAGTTGAATATATTCATGCCTTACTTTTTTACGTATTCCTCATTCAATGAAATAGTCCATCTTGATCCTGATTTTAGCAAATTCAAAACTGTTTTTAAAATAAATGTTTATAACTCTACTTTTTATGATCTTTTCAGAGGAATTGTCTCAAACGAAACTGCTGACAACGGATATAAAGGCCTGCAGGCTCAATTGAATACCACCACATACATACCTAAGCGGCTAATCCCAGAAGGAAAATTTGACAGTTTGAAAAAAGAATATTTTGAAAAAATAATTGACCTTTCAATTCAGCGCGAAATCAGATTGTTATGTGTTGTGTCGCCAACTTACGAGAAGTTTGACGCTGACAATCGAATTATTGATGAAATGGAAAGCCTGGTAAAATCTAAAGGATTGGATTTTTATGATTATTCGGATTATTGGGAGTTATATAAAAAACCACAATACTTTAAAGATCAGCTTCATCTGAATGATGTAGGAGCAAGAGCATTCAGCAAATTAATAGCAGAAGAAATAAATAACTCACATCATGAATAAATCAAAACTCAAGGTTGCAACAATCATAGGTACCAGGCCGGAGATAATTAGGTTGAGTTCAACAATAAAACGCCTCGACAATTATCTGCAACAGATTATTATTCACACAGGACAGAATTATGATTACGAATTAAACGAGGTGTTTTTTAAAGACCTGGGCTTAAGAAAACCAGATTATTTCCTAAATGTTAACACCTCTACTCTTGGGCATGTTTTAGGAGAAACGTTAATAAAAAGTGAAGAGGTTTTGAGAAAAGAAAATCCTGATGCAGTATTAATATTGGGAGATACCAACAGTAGCATTGCTGGAATAATTGCAAAAAGATTGAGAATTCCAATTTTCCATATGGAAGCAGGGAACAGAAGTTTTGACATGAATGTACCTGAAGAGATCAACCGCAAGATCATTGACCATATAGCTGATTTCAATTTGGTGTATACCGAACATGCCCGCAGGCACCTCTTATCAGAAGGATTACCACACCGAAGAATTTACCTGACTGGATCGCCGATGACAGAAGTATTGCATGATAATATAACTAAAATAGAATCATCAAACATTCTGAAAAAACTTAAATTGAAAGCAAAGAAATATTTTATTATATCAACCCACCGTGAAGAGAATGTTGACAACCCAAAACACCTGAAACAAATACTTAAAGTTCTAAATACTTTGGCTGTTGATTACGATATGCCAGTTATTGTATCAACGCACCCTAGAACCAGGAATCGTCTTGAAGCGATTGAAAACACAAATATTGACAATCGTGTTAGGTTCTTAAAACCTTTTGGATTTTTTGACTACGTCCATTTGCAAATGCATGCAAAATGTACGCTTTCAGACAGTGGAACAATCAGCGAAGAAAGCGCTATATTATCATTCCCGGCAATAAGCTTACGGCAGTCGATGGAGCGCCCCGAGGCCCAGGATGCCGGAACTATTATTTTAACAGGATTTGACCCAGAAGTTGTTTTGGATTCAATCCGCGTTGTTGTTGATGAACACGGACAAGGCACTTACAAAAAAATAGCCGAAGACTATACAATAAAAAATACATCATGGAGAGTATTAAAACTGATAATGGGTAATGCAAAACTGAGCAATAAATGGTGGGGGCTTAACAAGTGGTGAAAAAAACTCTTTTTATTGTAACGGCACTTCCACTCTATGATAGGCAGGGTGCTTCGTACAGTCGAATACTTGAATACGCAAAAGCACTGGTTCTTGATAAAGGAACGAGTATTTATTTGCTTTCCTATGACTACCCTGATGCTTTTTGGAAATTGAAAACAGAGGTTATCCCAAATGTGTTTATTTGTGGTAAGAAGATTAAGACTAAGAATGTTGGATCATCTCTGATCAAGGCCATAGAAAAAAAGATCGATGCCAAAAAAAGAACACATTTCCTTCAAAACTTAAGCAATTTCATTGATCAATTTGACAGTAAGCGATCAGGATTTGTCTATCCTTCATTGATGTATTTTCAACTTGAAAAAGAAATCATAAAACTATTCAGAGCAAAGAGTATCCCAGTATATTCGGAACGTAATGAGTTAAAACGCGGTATTGCCCTGAACAAAGCGTATCCTAAGAATCCGCTGAAAAAAATCATCTTTTCTTTAAACTATCCTTTTCTGGTCTGGGATTTTAACAGGCAGGATAAGCTGGCGAAAAATTATGATGGAAATATTGCTATTTCTACAACAATGGAACAATACCTGCTGAAAAAGAACAAGCCTGTGATCAGGATACCCATTTTGTCAGATATTGATAGGTTTCAAATTAAAAAACAAACTAACCGCAATGATACTTTTCATATTGGTTATACCGGATCGCTGACTTTCAAAAAAGATGGCTTGGGAGAGTTGATTAAGTCTATCAGCATTTTGATAAATAAATATGACTTCAGAAATGTAAATCTCAATATTTATGGTTCTGGATACTGGGGCACTATCAAAAAACTGGAAAACCTGATAAAAGAACTTGGTTTATCAAATCATATATTTTTACACGGCAAAGTAACTTCAGAAGCGATTCCGGAAATACAAGCTCAACAAGATATTCTAGTCCTTGCAAGACCACAAAATCTACAAACCCGTTTTGGGTTTTCTACTAAGTTGGCAGAGTATATGGCTTCTGGTGTAGTGGTTCTGACGACAGATGTAAGCGATAATCTGATGTTTATAAAAGACGGAATAAATGGTTTTGTTGCCGATAGTTACTTTGCAGAAAAAATAGCCGAGAAATTATTTGCCATAATCAGTAACAAAAGTTATTTGGATAAACAAATTAGCCAAAGTGCTTACCAGACTGCATTAAAATACTTTAACAGTAAAAATTACAAAGATAAATTATCAGGATTTCTATTTCCGGATAAAAAAAATCAAAAAGTGTTTAATTCTTGAAAGTTCTGCATGTAATATCATCAATGGCTCGAGGTGGAAGAGAACGTCAGTTGGCAACCATATGTAAATATTCGGCTAGTCGGGATATTGAGAACAAGATATTGATATTTAATAAACAAAGGAGTGATTACTTTCAGGAATATGGTATTTCTATGGAAGACGTGTTCTATCTGAAAAAGAAAGGAACGATTGGAAGGTTGAAAGAGATAAAGGATATTTTCAAAAAAGTTGAACCGAATATCATATATGCCTGGGGAGGTTTTGAGGCCAACTTCTGTTTCATCCTCTCTTCATTTACGAAAGCGAAAATCGTTAATGGTTCAATCAGGCATGGGATTGTTATTTTCAATAAGAAGCATCTATCAAGGCTGCTCTTTCTTCAATTGAGTAAATATATTGTGGCCAACTCCAGGGCTGGGTTGAAAGCGAATAAGTTAAGCCGTGGTTACGTACTATATAATGGTATTGAAAAAAAATTCACTAAAAGGATTTCTAGTGAGGAAAAAAATAAATTGCTGCAGTCTGTTTTTGAAAATTACAAAGGAGAAACCGTTATTATTTCCGTTGCCAATCTTGTTCCTTTCAAGGATTATATTACAATATTTAAGTCATTGAAAAACCTTAAGAAAAAAGGTGTTTCGTTTCGATACATTGCCATTGGTGAAGGGTTGATGCGTGAGCAACTGGAAATGGAGATTGATAGTCTGGAACTTGTAAAAGATGTGAAGTTGATTGGCAGAACTGATAAGGTGGAGCAGTACTTACAGGCTGCTGATTTGTTTGTTCATTCCTCAAAAGGTGAGGGCTGTTCAAATGCAATACTTGAAGCTATGGCTGCTGGTTTGCCGGTTATCGCCACTAATACTGGAGGAACACCAGAGATTACTGGTAGCGAGAATGGGCAATTATTTGAATATCAGAACAAAACCCAACTAACAGAAGCGCTGGAAGCACACTTGAGTGACCCCGAAATGTTATCTCAAAAAAGCAAACAGTCTAGAAATATTATTGAAGAGCGTTTTACTGTGGAAAAAATGATCACTAATTACCTTTCAATCCTGAATATAATTACCAACTAGCATGAGGAAATTTATTGCGCAACAGTTTGGAAATCAGGTTTACGATCTGTTGAATAAGCGGTCACTAACAAAATATTATAAAACATTCAAACCTTTTGTCAATGCTGACCGCAAAACTATTGAAGATTTTCAATTCAATAAGCTGCAGCGGTTGTTGGAACATGCATATACTAATGTTCCGTTTTATCGTAATCGTTTCGATGAATTGAAACTCAAACCTGAGGACATTAGGTCGATGAAAGACTTTGCAGCATTGCCAACCCTTAAAAGAGAAGACCTTCAGGGTCATTGGAAGGATATTATATCTACCAATTCTAATAGGGATGAATTATCTAAAGGTTCGTCAAGTGGTTCAACAGGAGTGCCTGTTGTATATTTTAAAGACCCTAATGCATCCAGTGCCGGTAAGGCTGCCCATCAGGTAGGTTGGGAACTCTCGGGCTGGGAATTTGGAATAAAAGGGCTCCATATCTGGGGAAATCCGGCAACTGTAAATAAAGAGTGGAAGCGTGTGTCCTCGAAATTGAAAGTAAAGGTGTATAACCAATACAAGTATCCAGCATATCAACTTACTGAAAAAGGCAAATTCGATGAATTAGTTGCCTTTATTAACAAAATGAAGTTTGATTTTATTGATGGTTATACTAATGCAATCTACCTGCTTGCTGATTATGTAAAGCAAAACAACATTAAGATTCACAGACCAAAATATGTACTTCCCACAGGAGAAAACCTACAGGGATTTCAGAAAAAATTAATGGAGGAAGTCCTTGGTAATGTTTATGATGAGTACGGCTGTAGTGAAATTAACGGTATTGCTTATGAGTGTGAAAAATGTGGCAAGTATCATGTTCTCGAACCGCACGTTATTGTAGAATATGGAAAAAAAATGACGACGAATGAAGAGCATGCTTTGATTATTACCGATTTAGACAATTATGGATTTCCGCTAATCAGGTACGAAAACGGTGATGCAGGGGTGCCTATTGTTGAAGATAAGATTGATTGTGAGATTAAGTTTCAGAGGATAGAAATGATTTCGGGTCGGGTATCGGATATTATTCATTTTCCGGATGGGGGTGTGTTGTCGGTTCCCAGTTTTTTTGGAAGTATGTTGCTTAAGCAGATCAATGGGATCAAACAATACCAGATCGAAAGGGTTAAACCTAATGAACTAATTGTGAAATTGGTTGTTGGATCTGATTTTCAAGAGACTGATAAAAAGAAGATCAATGATTCCATGCTTGAATATCTTGGCAACAATATCCATTGGAAGATTAAACTCGTTGACCAGATTGAAGTTAGTAAGACAGGAAAGTTTAAATTACTTATTGATAAGGTAAAATAACAATGATTAGGTCAATATATAAGTCAGTAAGAGGATTAATGCCCAAGAGTATAAGGAGTGAGATAACTAAACTAATTTTCACCTTTAGCAGTAAACCTTTTGTGAAAAGGGACGATGTTCCTTTAGAAAAAAAATTCCCCGGTGGGAAATTCAAAGGAGGAATGATTATCTCTGCTGACTTTGAGTTAGGTTGGGCCTGGCGTTACTCGAAGACGAATCCCAATCCGGAAAAAATGGCTGCCCTGGCCAGAAAAAATTTTCCAGAGATTATTCGTCTTCTCAATGAATACAACATTCCAATAACTTTTGCCACGGTTGGACACTTATTTCTTGAATCCTGTGAAAAGGATGATCACAACTGGATGGAAAAGATCCCCTATTTTGATGATCACTGGCGGTTTACACAAGGTGATTGGTACGATTGTGATCCACATACACATTGGGAAAAGGCAAAATATTGGTATGCCCCTGATCTGGTAAAGATGATTCAGAATGCCAAAGTAGAACATGAATTGGCAACACATACTTTTACACATATTGACTTCAGTGACAAAAATTGCCCTCCCAAAGTCGCAGAGGATGAGATGAAGGCTTGCATTGATGCCATGAAGCCTTATGGCGTAAAGCCAGAATCCATCATTTTTCCGGGAGGCACTTATGGAAATATCAAAGTGCTGAAAAAATTGAATTTTAAAATCTATAGGAAAAATACGCCTTATGACTTGGCTTATCCGTATTATGATGAGCATGGTTTAATTGTTACACCTACCTCTGTTGGGTTTTCACGACAACACAATTGGACCGCTTCTTATTACATCAAGCGTTATAAAAAGTATATTGATAAAGCAATTAAAACAGGCACGATTGTACACTTTTGGTTTCACCCTTCGTTAGATGAATGGACTTTGAAAAATATAATACCCGAAGTTATGCGTTATGCCGCTGAGAGAAGAAAAAACGACTTTCTCTGGATTGGTACGATGAAACAGATTGCCGACCACATCAATATTAAAAACAAATAGGACATGGCATATATTGCTGTACAAAAGAAAAACAATCAAAGTAAAGCGGGATTTATTGAACAATGCAGAATGATTTCTGTAATCCCAAAAATTGATTCAAAAGAACAAACGTTTGATGGTGATGGATTAAATGGAATAATGCATATCCGCAAGGAGCTGTCCAATGAGATTTTTGATGGTAATTTTTATGTGGATAATAAATTTGTCGTTTTTATTGATGGATACATTGCAACGGAGAAGAAAGAAAATTATGCAAAATATGTTCTTGATGGATTTCTGAAAGACGGTGATCGTTTTATTGTAGATCTTAATGGCGAATACAATATCATTATCTATGACAAGGAAAAAGAATACATCGATCTCTTTAATGACCGATTTGCAGCAAGACCGATTTTTTATAGTCAAAAAGGTAAAGAATTAATCATTTCTAATGAGATAAAAACCTTACTAAATTTCCATGCCCGTTCCATCAATGAAAAAGGTCTTCTTGAGTTTTTTCTCTTTTTTCATAATGTTGGTGACTGGACAATTTATGAAAATGTAAAGGCATTAAAACCCGCCACTCATCTACAGTTTAAAGGAGGATCAGTAATTGTAAATACATACTGGTCGTTAACATATAACAAGACAGGGCATAATGTTAAAAATCTAGCAGATGATACAAAACAAATTTTAGCGGAATCTGCGAAATTAAAATATAGGGACAGAGATAAACTTGGTCTTGGATTAAGTGGAGGACTTGATAGCCGGCTAATTGCAGCATCTATCCCCGAACACTTGAAACCTGGCATTTTTGTCCGAACTTATGGTTTTGAAGATTCAAGCGAGATGAAAATCGCCCGCGAATTGTACCGAAAACTTAATTTCAGCGAACATTATACACATGAGCCATTTGATATCAGTTTTTACAAATTATTGTTTCCGGCTGTTTGGAGAACCGAAGGTCAGACACCATTTTTTGGATTGAAATCACTAACTCAGCACCAATTGTTGATGGATAAGATGTATTACAAGCTACCTGGTCATTTTGGTGATGTGTTGACTGGAAAAAATCTGAGGCCGTTTATGGTTAAACCTACGAACAAGGACAGGTTTATTGATACTATGTTTGGAAATACTATAAAGCTTAAGTTAAATCAGGAGATAAAGAAGGTTTTGAAAAAGGAATATTACGACAGTCAGATAGATGCAGTTAAACAACACCTCAATGAATCATATGAAGCGATAGAGGCAAGCAATAATTGGGATTTATGTTCTATCTGGGATCTTCAGAACCGTCAGCCAAGATTTACATTCCATGGTAGTCAGGTGGATGCCTATTTGCAGGAAACCATCAAGCTTTTCACCGACTATAATTATGTTGACCTGATGGCATCATTACCACTACATTTGAGGTTTGGACAAAGTTTCTATAAATATATGATAGCAACAGGATTCCCTGAAATAGCAAATGTAATAAACGGCAACACAGGGGTTGTTCTGAAGAAATCTATACTAGGCAATTATTTGGACTTGTATTCAGTTTATAAAACCGGGATACAAAATAGAAGAAAGCGTTCTTCAACAAAAGTTACAAGTAGTTATGCAAATACCCGACAAGATAATGAGTTGAAACAATACCTGCTTGATTTTATTGATGATTCAGCTTTCCCGGGAGAATGGCTTGACAAATCGGGTATGATCAACATTATTGAAGAACATTACAGTGGTTCTGTTGACCATAATTATACAATTGGTATCTTGGCAACATTCATCGCAGCTTATGATATGTTCGTTGTGAATAATTATTCTGCTGTTCCCGAAAGGGCCCAACCTCTGAAATCCAACTAATCAGTAGATGAAAGTACTTTTTGTTTCCAGTGGAAATTCCACCATATTTCCTATTGCGCCATTCATTAAATCGCAGGGTGAATCATTAAAAAGACATGGGATTGAATTGGAATATTTTTCAATAATTGGAAAAGGATCCAGAGGTTATATTAACAATATTTCCAGATTGAAAAAACATATTCGACAATTCAAACCCGATATTATTCATACTCATTATTCCTTAAGTGGTTGGGTTTCGCTTTTAGCAAAACCTCGTGGGGAAAAAGTTTTGTCGCTTATGGGGTCTGATGCGCACGGTGGAAATACTAAGTTAATCACTAAATTGACTTTAAAGTTGCAACTATTCTTAATTCAATTTTTCTATGAGGTTATAATTGTAAAATCTGAAAATCTATCCAATGTTCTCTGGGCAAGGAAAAAGTGTGTTTTGATTCCAAATGGTGTGAACATGGAGTTGTTTTCTCCTATGGACAAAGAAAAAGTAAAAAAAGAACTTAAATTAGACAGAAAAAGAAAATACATACTTTTTGTTGCCAACCCTAACGATTCAAATAAAAACTACAAACTAATTCAGCAAGCCAGAAACCATATACAAACAAAAGATGTTGAAATTCTAACACCATTTCCTGTGCCTCACAATAAGTTAGCACTTTATTATAACGCCTGCGATGTACTCGTGTTTCCATCGTTTAAAGAAGGATCACCCAATGTGATCAAAGAGGCGCTGGTATGCAATACGAAAATTGTTGCCACAGATAGTGGTGATATTATTGAAAGAACTAAAGGGATAAAAAGTGTCTGGATTGGTGAATTTGACGAGAAAGATTTTGCTCAGAAACTCGATCTTGCACTGAATAGCACCAAACCTGTTAATTCAAGAGAACAGGTCAGAAATGAAATAGATGAGGATAAGATTGCTGACTCCATCATTGACATTTATAACAAATTGTTAAATGGAAAAAGATAAGCCGGGAGCTATCATTATTGAAGGTCACGTTCAGGGATTATCCAACACTCGTGCACTTGGTGAAATTGGAGTTCCTGTTGTTGTGATTGATAAATACAGTTGCATCGCACGTTATTCAAAATATTGCACTGCTTTTTACCAGTGTCCTGATTTTCAGAGTGAAGAATTCATCGATTTTTTAATCTACCTCGCCGAAGAGAAAAACCTCAAAGGGTGGTCATTGATCCCCTCAAATGACCACATCGTTTTTAATATTTCTCAAAACCTGGAGAGGATTAAAAAATATTTTAAAACGTTAGCCCCAGCACCAGATCAACTGATCAATATTTACAATAAACAAAAGCTACTTGAAACTGCTGAAATCGTTACTGTACCCTACCCAAAAACATTTTACCCCGATGCTTCAGAGCTAATTGATTTTAACTTGAAATTCCCAGTTATCGTAAAGGGAAAATATGGATTAACATTTTACAAAATATTCGGACGAAAAGCCTATTTTGCAAAGAACACGAAACAACTGCAAAGCCAACTGGAATTGATTGATAATAAAGGGAACCTGAATTCTGTATTTATTCAGGAGATTATTCCTGATGAAGGCAATAATAAAACTATTTCTTACACAGCATTTTGTGTTGAGGGAGATGTAAAAACATATTGGGCTGGTCAAAAGCTCAGGGAGCATCCATGGACTTTTGGAACAGCTACATTTACAGAAAGTATTCACAATGAAAAGGTAAAGAACTTTTCAGAAAAACTGCTTAAAAAGCTGAATTATTCGGGTGTTTGCGAAGTTGAATTTTTATACCATCCCAAAGAAAAGAAATATATGCTCATCGAGATAAATCCGAGAACATGGCTTTGGGTTGGCTTGGCAAAGTGTAATGGAATCAATTTCGCCTATTACATGTACAATTACCTTAACGATATAGAAACAGATTATCCAGATTCGTACGAAGAAGGTTTAAAATGGCGAAACTACTGGACCGATTCGGTATATACATTACTGGCTATGTTTAAAGGAAAAATAAGTCTTGGCGACTATAGAAAGTCATTAAAGGGGCCAATTGTTTCTGCCGTAAAATCAAAAGACGATCCAAAACCTTTCAAAGCAATGACCAGAATGCTTTTTACCCTAGCTGCAAGAAGATAAAAGATAATTATGGGAAAAAAAATCATTTTTGATGTTGGCCACCCTGCTCAGGTACACCAGTTTAAAAACCTGTATTGGGAACTTGTTAAAGAAGGTTGGGAAGGCCTTTTCTCTGTGAAGGATAAAGAGATAGCGATCGAGTTGCTTGACAAATTGAACCTTCCATATAAAGTAGTTGGAATAAA
Organism: Chlorobiota bacterium; assembly: GCA_030596395.1. Lineage (GTDB taxonomy): Bacteria > Bacteroidota > Bacteroidia > Bacteroidales > F082 > JAADID01. The sequence goes on from JAUVKF010000002.1 coordinate 103,611, forward strand.
TGAAAAAGGAATATTTAAGAAACTAGCCAAACTCCCAGCACAAATATGGAATTTCAATAGGATTGTCAGTGCTTTTAAACCGGATTTTATATTAAGCCGTTTTTCAATTCATGCTGCTTATGTTGCCAAATTCAGGGGTATCACCAACATTGGTTTTGCTGATACTGAACATACGGGTATGCTAGACAGTATTACCAATCCGATAATTGATTACAAACTGACGGCATATTCTTATGAAAAGGAATTCAAAAAGAATCACATAAGGTATCATGGTAACATCGAGTTATTTTACCTGCATCCTCAATTATTTAAGCCAAATCCATCTGTATTGGATTATCTGGGTGTAAAGAAAGATGAAAAGTACGCCATTGTACGGTTTGTATCTTGGGATGCTCACCACGACATAGGTCACGAGGGCCTTTCTCCAGACTTTAAAAAGGAACTAGTAATTAAAATGTCGGAACACGCCCGTGTTTTCATTACTTCAGAGCAGCAATTGCAACCCAATCTTGAACCATTCAGGATACAAATTCCTGTTGAAAAAATGCATGACGCATTGGCATTTGCTCACCTCTACATTGGAGAGGGTGGTACAATGGCTTCAGAAGCAGCTTGCCTTGGAACCCCATCAATTTATATTAATGAATTAGACATGGGGTATATAAAGGAAGAAGCAGATTCCAGGCTTTTGTATAATCACCGGGCGAGTAAGGGTATCTTGGACGAAGCAATGACAATTATAAAGGATGATAAGGCAAAAAGTAAAATTAATACCAATCTTGACAAGTTCCTTTCCAAACAAATCAATGTTACAGAGTTTGTAAAGTGGTTTGTAACTGCTTATCCTGAAAGCGTAAAAGTGATTAAGAAAAACCCGGATTACCAACTAAAATTTAAGTAAACCCAACAAAAAAACATGAAAATATTCCTTACAGGAGGAGCCGGATTTATTGGTAGCCACCTTTCCGAGAGTTTATTAGAACAAGGACATTCGGTGGTTTGTCTGGATAATTTTGACGATTTTTATAATCGGTCAATCAAAGAAAGAAATATTTCAAGCTTTAAGAACAATCCTGAGTTTAGGCTTGTCGAAGGTGATATCAGGGATGTTGATCTATTATCTAAACTCTTTGCTGAAAATGGGTTTGCCCTAATTGTACATCTTGCAGCTAAGGCAGGAGTCCGACCATCGGTAGAAGATCCTCAGGAATACTTTGAAGTAAACATAAACGGAACCATCAACATACTTGAAAATGCCAATAAATATGGAGTAAAAAAAATGATCTTTGCCTCATCCTCATCGGTTTACGGCAACAACGAAAAAGTACCATTTGCTGAAACGGACTTTGTTGATCATCCCATTTCACCCTATGCCGCTTCAAAAAAATCCGGGGAGCTTTTGTGCTATACTTACCATTCATTGTATGATATGGATATATCGTGCCTGAGATTTTTTACTGTTTACGGGCCCAGGCAGCGTCCCGATCTTGCAATCCATAAATTTACGCGTTTAATTCTTGAGGATAAACCAATTCCAGTTTATGGGGACGGTTCCTTTAAAAGGGATTTTACTTATGTAGATGATACAATATCAGGTATTAATCAAGCAATAAAAAATTTAAAAAACTTTAATGTATACAATTTTGGGAATTCAAGAACTATTTCTGTTTTAGAAATGATAAAAGAACTTGAAGAATCACTGAATAAGAAAGCCATTATCGATTTTAAAGAACAACAACCGGGTGATGTACAACTCACGTATGCTGATATTACCAAATCGAAAAAAGAGATTGGATACAACCCTCAATTTAATTTTAAATTGGGCATCCAAAATTTTGTGAACTGGATAAAAGGACAATAAAACTTTATGGACTTTACTCAAAAAATATACACGCAGCTATTAACAGAACTTTTAAAAAACGACTACTCATTTCAAACATTTGAAAAATTCGTTGCGAGGCCTCACAAAAAGGCAGTGGTTTTAAGACATGATGTGGATAAACTGCCAAAAAATGCAGTTGACCTGGCAAAAATAGAGTCAAGTCTTGGAATACAGGCAAGCTACTACTATCGTATTGTTAAGCAAAGCAATGTCCCGCAACTAATTGAAACCGTAAGGGATATGGGACATGAAATCGGGTATCATTACGAAGACCTTACACTTGCTAAAGGAGATAAAGAACAAGCGATAAAAATGTTTGAAAAAAACTTACAATATTTCAGAAAATATTACAAAGTAACTACAGCCTGCATGCACGGAAGCCCATTAAGCAAATGGGACAACCGCTTAATTTGGGAGCAATACAACTACAAAGACTATGGTATAATTGCCGAACCCTATTTTGATGTGGACTACAATCAGGTATTTTATATAACCGATACTGGCCGGAATTGGAATAACTCAAGCATTAGCATACGTGATAAGGTTGATTCTGTATTTGACATTGAAATTAAAAGCACAAAGCACCTTATTGATTTAGCTAATCACGAACTGCTTCCTGAACAATTAATAATTAATACACACCCTCAACGATGGTTTAATCCGGGGGTTGGCTGGCTAAATGAACTTATTCTGCAGAGCATAAAAAATCAAGTAAAAAGAGTTTTAGCGAAATAATATATTGCATTGATTTTTTTTATTGCTTTCACTTTCATATATTTGTTAATCGAAAACTAAACTATGGCGCTCTCAACCTTACTACCGAAAACTACTACGGCCAAAAAATCTGCCGACAGGAGAGTCCAGCAATCGGCTACCTTTGCCGATTATTCACCCATTGATAAAGTAAATACCGAAAAACTGATAATCGAACAAATTGGTTTAAAGGCGTTTCATTTTATCAAAAGGCATGTTGATATTGTTAATGGTACAACTGCACTTGTTTCAACCACTACAAAATTTAACGTTGATAAGCTTCCTAAAAATAAATTTCATAATATTATTAATCTTAAAAGGGTTAATGATATCAGGAGGATCAATAAATTTTTTGAATCGATTAACGCTAAAATACCCATTGGTGGCGTTTTTATTAGCAGGGCCGAAACTTATTTGAGCCGGAAAGAAAGAATCCTTGATAAGTTTTTGTTCCCGGTCAATTGGATTCATTATTCTACCGATGTGATGGTTAAAAGGGTGTTACCGAAAGTGCCGCTTACAAAAAAGGTTTATTTCTGGATGACAAAAGGAAAAAACAGAGTGCTTTCTGTTGCTGAAACATTTGGGCGATTATATTCCTGTGGATTTGAAATCATTGATGAACAATATATTAGCGGAGACCTTTATTTTGTCGTTAGAAAAACCAAACAACCATTTTTCCCTGAAAATCCCACATATGGCCCGTTGATAACATTAAAGAGGCATGGAAAAGATGGCAGGTTGTTTAATGTCTATAAATTACGAACGATGCATGCTTATTCGGAATATTTGCAGGAATATGTCTTTAAAAAGAATAAGCTTGATGAAGGTGGAAAATTTAAAGATGATTTTAGGGTAACTACTGAAGGTAAATTCTTTAGAAAGTTCTGGCTGGATGAACTGCCTATGGTTTTAAATATTTTTAAAGGTGATATGAAGATCGTTGGTGTAAGACCACTGAGCTCTCACTATTTTAATCTTTATTCAGAAGAACTTAAAGAAAAACGTATTATGAATAAACCCGGGCTGATACCTCCATTTTATGCTGATATGCCCAAGTCGCTCGAAGAGATTATGGAATCAGAAATGAGGTATCTCAGCGCCTATGAAAAACACCCTCATCTAACCGATATAAGATATTTTATTAAAGCCTGGACTAATATTCTTATCAAACGGGCAAGAAGCGGCTAATCAAATTTCCTTCACTTTTTTCTAAGTAATAAAATTACTCTTCAATATGCTTGAAGCATTAATAACATCCAAAACAAGGATAAAGTTATTATTGAAGTTTTTTCTCAATACACAGAACACAGGTTATTTGCGTTCACTCGAATCAGAATTTGGTGAATCAACTAACGCGATCAGGTATGAATTAAATAAATTTACCAGCGCGGGCTTATTGACTAAAAGAAGTGTTAATAATAAAAAACTTTATCAGGCAAATACAAATCACCCATTGTTTCCCGAAATTAACCGCATACTGCGTAAATATGTGGGAATCGATGAGATTATTGACAAAGTTGTTTTGCAAATTGGAGAACTGGAAGCTGTCTATCTTGTAGGCAATTTAGCAAAAGGAGTTGAAAGCCCAATATTGGAAATATGGCTAATTGGACAAAATATTGAGGAAAAATATTTAAAAAAACTGATAAAAAAAACTGAAAATATTATCAATCGTAAGATTAAATATTTGATTTTTGCCAAATCAGATTTTGACCACAGCAATTCTATTATAAAGAACAATAATGCACTGATACTCTGGAGGCGTTAGCGTCTAACAAACAGCAATCTAGGGCAGTGATGTTACATTCAGTATGTGACTTAGAAGGCGAAGCTGTCTGTAAGTTATAGAAATTATCATTAAACAGAATGACTAAACTAAAAACATGAAACAACGATCTTTAAAAAAATTTAATAACAAGGAAACAACAATTGGAATAATAGGATTAGGTTATGTAGGATTACCTCTTGCTGTGGAATTTGCAAAAAAATACCCAACTGTTGGTTTTGATATCAACCAGTTCCGGGTTAATGAATTAAATGGCGGTTTTGATTCTACCCTAGAAATTGAAGACGAAAACCTTCAGTCTGTGTTAACTGCAGGGCAACCTGTTAATAAGGGATTGTTCCTAACAACTGATATAAATGATATTGCTGATTCGAATATTTATATCGTTACTGTACCTACGCCGATTGATAAATTTAAACGTCCTGACCTTACACCGCTCATTAAGGCCAGTGAAACAATTGGTAAAGTTATCGGCAAAGGAAACATCGTCATCTATGAATCAACTGTTTACCCGGGCGCAACAGAAGAAGATTGCATTCCTGTTATTGAAAATATAAGTGGCTTAAAATACAATGAAGATTTCTTTGCTGGTTACTCACCCGAAAGAATCAATCCCGGTGATAAGGTACACACAGTAACAAAAATATTAAAGGTAACATCAGGCAGTACACCTGAAATTGCTGAAAAGGTGGACCAGTTGTACAGCAGTATTATAACAGCAGGCACCTATAAGGCAGCTAACATCAGAGTTGCGGAGGCAGCAAAGGTCATTGAAAATTCACAGCGTGATATCAATATTGCTTTTGTGAATGAATTAAGTGTGATCTTTAAAAAAATGGGAATTGACACCATGGATGTACTGAAAGCAGCCGGAACAAAATGGAATTTTCTACCTTTTAGGCCAGGTTTGGTAGGAGGCCACTGTATTGGAATCGACCCATATTACCTCACACATAAAGCACAGGAAATTGGTTATAATCCTGAAATTATCCTAGCCGGGCGCCGACTCAACGACAGTATGGGTTATAGAGTTGCAGGTGAAGTGGTGAAACTGATGATCAAAAAGGGACACAAGATAGAAGCTTCCAACGTTCTTATTATGGGTATTACTTTTAAAGAAAACTGTCCTGATATTAGGAATTCAAGGGTTATTGATGTCATCGAAGAACTGCATTCATTTGGTTGTAATGTTGATGTGTTTGATCCCTGGGCTGATAAGAAAGAGGTATATGAAGAGTATGGCATTAACCTGAAATCCGAACTCGACAAAAATGACTATGATGCCGTTGTTGTAGCTGTGGCGCATAATGAATTTAAAAAAATCGATATCAATAGTCTGCGCAATGGAAGCGGTGTATTGTACGACATCAAGGCTGTGGTAGACAAAGAACTTGTTGATGGACGTTTGTAATTCAGTTAGGCCAATAAATAATTATGGAAAATAAGAAACAGAAGGTTTTAATCACAGGTGCTGCCGGTTTTATCGGCTCTAACCTTGTTGAACATTTCCTTAAAAAAGATTATGAAGTAGTAGGATTGGATAATTTTGCCACTGGTTTCAGACACAACATTGAAGAGTTTAGATCAAATTCCAGGTTTACATTTATCGAAGGCGATATCCGTAAGCTTGATGATTGCAGAAAAGCTATTGAAGGAGTTGATTATGTCCTTCACCAGGCAGCATTGGGAAGTGTTCCCCGATCAATAAAAGACCCGTTGAATACTAATTCGGCAAATATTGATGGATTTTTGAATGTATTGGTTGCTGCACGTGATACTGGGGTAAAACGTTTTGTGTATGCAGCCAGCTCATCAACTTATGGCGATTCGGTGAAATTACCAAAAGTTGAGGATGAGATTGGGAACCCGCTTTCTCCTTATGCTGTTACAAAGTATGTTAATGAACTTTATGCCGATGTTTTTGCCAGGACATATGGAATAGAATGTGTTGGGCTTAGGTATTTCAATGTTTTTGGTAGAAATCAAACACCGGAAGGGGCTTATGCCGCAGTCATTCCTTTATGGGTAAAACAACTCATTGCATACAAATCTCCCATAATAAATGGCGATGAAAATTATAGCCGCGATTTTACGTATGTAGATAATGTATCGCAAGCCAATGAGCGAGCCATGCTTACTCCTGCCAAACAACTATTAACTCCTGAAAAACAATATGTTCATCAGGTGTTTAATGTTGCTTATGGTGGAAATATTAAATTAATTGAACTGTTCAAAGCATTGCGTGATAACCTTGCATTACTGGATCCGGAAATTAACAAAATAGAACCATATATTGGTCCATACCGGGCGGGGGATATTCCACATTCGCAAGCCAGTATCGAAAAAGCCAGGACAATGCTTGGTTATGATCCAAAATTTGATGCCAGGCAGGGTTTTGAAAGAGTATGCAAATGGTATTACGAAAACCTGACATAGGGAACTATATTAATTATTGAAAAACAATTAAAACCACTACAAAGTCAAAGCGAATAATAAACCTGGTGATTTATGATTAATTACTGGGTTGACGTGTTAAATTGCACTAACTTATGACAACAGACGGTATCATTGTTATAATAGTTATTGCTTTTATTATCGGGTCCTTGTATTTTAATTACATAGGGCCCGGTTTGACTTTTATCATAGGTATAGTAACACTAGGTATTGCAAAGATTTTAACCCCAGGTGAGATACTGTCAGGATTTGCAAATGAGCAAATTGCAGTTATTGTTATGCTGCTGGTATTAGGAGATATCATAAAAAAATCGGGCGTAATTGACGATATTTTCATAAAAACGTTTGAGCGCGCAAAAACCTACAAGCAGTTTATGGGTCGCATGACAGTTATGGTTGCTGTTTTCTCGGCTTTCCTGAATAATACACCACTTGTGGCTCTGATGATGCCATTTGTATCTGACTGGAGCAAGAAAAACAATATATCTGCATCAAAACTTCTAATTCCATTATCTTATGCTGCAATAATTGGCGGATGCGCAACACTTATTGGCACTTCAACAAATTTAGTAGTAAATAGCCTTGTAGTCGATCAGCGAATTATACCAGGCCTTGAGCCTCTAAATATTTTCGATTTCTCCATTGTAGGTTTTCCAATGATTATAATTGGAATTAGTTACTTGATGTTTTTTGGATTCAGGCTATTACCCGATTATAAAGATATAGTAGATACAGTTAGCGATAATACCCGCGAATATATTGCAGAAGTACGGGTCGCAAGGAAAGCATCTATAAAAGGAAAAACTATTGAAGATGCGGGATTACGAAACCTGAAAGGCTTGTTCCTGGTTGAGATTCTTCGAGACGAACAAGCAATTAAACCGGTAACACCACAAACCAGGATTTCTGCTAATGATATTCTAATGTTTGCCGGAAATACAGCAACTATTTCTGATTTCGTTACATCTAAACAGGGATTGCAACTTGCACAGGTTGGAATGTTTTCAAAAAAACCACGAACCGAACTGATAGAAGTTGTTGTTTCTCATAATTCCACATTGATATCAAAAACCGCAAAAACAAGCGGATTTAGAGGTAAATTTGATGCCGCTATTATTGCCATACACCGGAATGGAGAACGTATATCAGGTAAAATTGGTGATGTGCGTTTTAGGGCTGGAGATGTCTTGCTTTTATTAGCAGGTGAGGATTTTCCGAAAAGCATTGCTGAGAGCAACGATATTTATTCAATAAGTAAAATTAAAGAATATAAAAAAGTACCATTGTACCAATCAATTGCATTAATCGGTGGAACTTTTGTTGCCATTATTATTGCGGCTTTTGGTATTACATCTTTGTTTGTATCGTTATTATCATTGATTATATTACTTATAATAATAGGTGTCGCATCATCCAAAGATATTCCAAAAGGTATTGATTTTAACCTGGTTCTGGTGATCGCTTTATCACTTGCCCTTGGTACTGCTATGGTAAAAACAGGAGTAGCAGAAACGGTTTCGCATTATACTTTTGAGCTTTTAACCCCTTTGGGGATAGTTGGCGTGATGGCCGGGATATTTATTTTAACGAATCTTTTAGGAGCCATTGTTACTAACAAAGCAGCTGTGGCTTTAATTTTCCCCATTGCGCTCACTCTTGCCGTAAACCTTCATCTTAATCCGAAACCATTTATCCTCCTGGTTGCTTTTGCTGGTGCGGCAAGCTTTATCACACCCATTGGCTATCAGACAAATCTTATGGTTTATGGTCCGGGCAGGTATAAATTTTATGACTTTTTTAAAATTGGATTACCACTAACAATTTTGTATTTGATAGCAACAGTTGGTGGATTGATTTGGCAGTTTGACCTAAGGTTGAATTAATTTGGTGCAGTTGATGCAATAGGTGCATGGTACTGAAGACAATAATTTGCTTAGATTTTTTATGAGTAATTCTGGTAAAACTGGGTATGAAGATTTGGAAATTTATCGACTGGCATTTAATTATGTAATTACAATTCACCATGCTTCTTTAAAATTACTAAAATCAACAATTATATTCAATACGTAGAAAAACACTGGCGAACATAATGGTATTGTAAACCACTGTCTTAATTTTACCCATTGCACCTTCTGCAACGTACACCAATTGAAATCATAAACAACATAAAATGAAAGATTTAATAAAAACAGCAATACAAGCTTCAATTGAAGCAGGAAAAAAAATCCTGGAAGTATATAACTCGAGTGATTTTGAAGTTCAGATAAAATCCGATCAATCACCACTTACCCTTGCAGATCGTGAAGCCCATAATAATATTATGGAACTATTGACCAAAACTGGTATTCCTGTTCTCAGCGAAGAAGGAAAAAACATTCCGTACAATGAACGTAAAAAATGGCAACGTTTCTGGCTGGTCGACCCTCTTGACGGGACTAAAGAATTTATTAAGCGAAATGGTGAATTCACAGTCAATATAGCTCTCATCGAAAATGGTAAACCCATTATGGGAGTCATTTATGTTCCTGTAACTGATGTGTTATATTTTGGTTCTGCGCATCAAGGGTCATTCAGGCTAAATAAAGCAAAACAAAAAGCTGATTGGTTTGATGAAGCTGAAAAACTACCTGGTTCAAAAAATGATCAGACATATCGTGTTGTTGCCAGTCGCTCACACATGAGTCCTGAAACAGAGGATTTTATTCAGAATTTAAATGCAGATCACCCAAAAGTGGAGATCGTATCAAAAGGTAGTTCGTTAAAACTTTGTCTGATTGCCGAAGGAAAAGCGGATATATATCCCCGTTTTGGACCAACCAGTGAATGGGACACGGCTGCCGGGCACGCAATCATCACCGCTTCGGGAGGTAAAGTCGTACTTGCTGATAACCCTGAACTTGATTTAAAGTATAACAAAGAGAATATTCTTAATCCATATTTTATTGCTAAACTTCAATAAGTATTCACATTATTGTGAGGACCCCCGAAGGGAATAGGAGAGTAAAATAATTAAACAATAAAATAAATTTGCAAATAATTGATAACTGAATAACATCAATGAAAAACCAAAATAACCTTCACCCGGTTTTTGACAAGATTTTAAACCGACCGGATAAAGAAAAACTTTTAAAACAACATTCACGTGTAATCTGGCTTACCGGTTTATCAGGTTCCGGTAAAACAACCGTTGGACGCCAGGTGGAAATGGAGCTCAATAAACGCGGATACCTTACACAGGTACTGGACGGTGATAACATCAGAACAGGTATCAACAACAACCTGGGTTTTACTGAGGCTGACCGCTATGAAAATATCCGGCGTATTGCTGAAGTTTCTAAATTGTTTATGAATTGCGGCATTATATGCATCAATAGTTTTATCAGTCCTACCCGTAGGATCAGGCATATGGCAATGGGTGTTATTGGTAAAGAAAATTTTATTGAGGTCTACATCAATGCTCCTCTCGAGGTTTGTGAAAGCCGTGACGTGAAAGGACTTTATCAGAAAGCCCGTGAAGGGAAGATTAAAAATTTCACTGGCATTGATGCCCCTTTTGAAGCCCCGTTGAATCCTGATATTGAATTGAAAACTGCAGAACTTACTGTTGAAGAATCGGCAAAAAAAGCACTGAAGTTTATTTTGCCGATTATTGAGTACAATAGTAAATAAGCATAATTATTTAAAAATAAGGATTAAATATTTATAACAGATATTAATTAGGTTAATCAAGTAAATTATGAAATTCATAAAAAAACTACACAATTTTCTTTTTCAGTTCTTTGATAGATTCTACATTAATATTGATCGTTCTCATGTACGAAGAACAAAAAACATTAAGTATATTCCAGGTTTTAGAAAAAGAAGAGGTGGTAAACAGTCTTATGCAGAATGGGCTCATGTAATAGGGATTTTCCAGACACTAATTTATCAAACTATATCAAAAAAAACAGGAAATTATATTTTAGATATTGGTTGCGGAACAGGATTACTGGGAATTTCTTCTGATCCTTTCATTTCTGAAAATGGAAAATATACAGGAATAGATGTCATTAAAAAGGATATAAATTATTGTAAAAACCATTTTAACACTGGAAATATCCATGAATTTATTCATTTTGATGTTCATAATGAAACATATGCAAAAACACAATCAAAAGATAAAAAGGAATGGCCTATTGAGAATGAATTATATGATTTAGTAACCGCCCTATCAGTTTGGACTCATTTAAATCAAGATGATGCATTATTTTATCTTAAAGAAATATCCAGAGTCCTTAAAAAAAACGGAAAGGCAATCATAACATTTTTTTATTTAGATGATTTATATAAAAAGTCGATTGAGCAACGCGATAATAAAATTGGAAGGTACCATTCAACCTCTCAACAAAAATGGATTTTTGATAATAATGCATATAATTCGAAAAATTGGTTTTATCCAAAGTGGGTAAAAAATCCCGAAGATGCTATTGGTATTAATAAAACCGGTTTAGATATTCTTTTAAAAGAATCGGGATTAAAATTGATAAAGTATTATCCCGGAAATTGGAAAGAACAACCAGGTGTTTATTTTCAAGACATTCTAGTTTTCCAAAAATAATTACATCACCTTTTTTATCGAATCATTATTAATCGGTTGATTTGATTGCATCAATTAATGAAAAATATTACAAGTCCTTTAGATGTCTCTCAACAGATTTTCACAAACTGGCAAAAAGAAACCATTGTAACATTTTGCTTCAAAGTTCTAGGCATATTGCAAATCACTAAAGAAAGAATATTCTCCGAATAACACACAACTTCTTTAAACTTTTCATGATCTGAAGTGCACATTGAAGTATTAAAATGCAAAAGACCAGTTAATTTAATTAATACTAATGTAATTTACTATTGATAACCAAACTTAAATTTTTTTATTCCAACCTTGATGCCCATACCGCCGAGGTAGTTAAGAAATCGGCGACATCCACTATTGTAAAGGTTGTAGGGATGTTAATAGGTTTGGGCGTTAGTATATTTCTTGGCAGATCACTGGGAGTTGATGGCTTGGGGATAATAAATCTTGCAAATCGTATAGTGCAGCTTCTTTTAATTGTTGGGTTATTAGGGATGCGCCAGGTAATTGTTAAAGAGGTGGCTATTGCACGCAACAATAACGACTTGCAACACATTGGTAATGTGATGCATACTGCATACTTGCTTAATGGAGCAATTTCCCTGTCAATTACCATTTTAATGATATTAATGGTACCATGGCTTTCTGAAAATGTATTTCATGACACAAGGTTAACTTGGCCACTTATTATTGTCATAATGGTTATGACGCCACAGGTGTTTTCTAGAGTATTTTCTTCCGGTTTAATAGGGTATAGGAAAATATGGCAGAGCAATCTGGTTGATCAAACACTGAGCATTGCTGTAACTGGATTGATATTACTTGGAATCTGGCTATCAAACCTACTTCTAACGATAAATAGTGTCGCCATTGCTTATGGTATAGGGCGTTTAGTAGTTACTATCAGCATCAGCATTTATTGGAAATCATTATATAAATTTAAGGGTAAAAAGGTATTTATTGGAAAAGAATTGTTAATAACGGCTTTACCATTATTGATTGTTTCTTCCACATCAATTATTGCTGCGAATGCTGCTATAATTATGCTAGGCTGGCTTAGTGATTCGACAAACGTAGGGCTTTATTCTGTAGCAGCTCGCATTGCATTATTGTCAGGATTTCTACTACAGGTTACCAATTCCGCATTATCACCAAAAATTGCTTCTTTATTTCATTCCGGGAATATTGGGGAGATGGAAAAATTAATACAACTGGTTACAAGAGGTTTAGGCTTAATTGCATTGACAATGTTTTTTGTGTTTACTTTTTTTGGGAATAGTATTTTACAACTGTGGGGGAAAGAATTTACTCAAGCCTATCTTTTACTAATTATATTAAGTTTTGGACAATTCTTCAATATTGCAACCGGTGCAAGCGGTTTAACATTAATAATGTGTGGGTTTGAACGAATTCATCGAAATATTTCAGTTTTATTTGTGTTCTTAAATGTTTTATTGAATCTAATATTAATATTTAAATTTGGAGCAATGGGAGCAGCAATTGCTACGGCAGTAACTGTAACAGGTGAAAATATTACTAAAGTAGTTTTTGCGAAAAAAAAAGTTGGAGTATTAACAATACCATTTAAAATTAAATTATGATCAATGTAAAAAGTGATCCGATTATTATTGTTGGTATGCATCGATCTGGCACTTCATTGTTATCTAGAGTACTTGAAAATAATGGCGTATTTATGGGAATAGATAAAGAAAACAACAATGAAAATTTGTTTTTTTTAAACATGAACATATTTCTACTTCATAAACATAAATCTGAATGGAACCATCCCAATAAAATAAAGGTTGATAATAGAACTTATATAGAATTTAAAAAGTTATTACAATCCCGTAGAAATGCGTGGTATTTTGGAAGTAAAACAGATTTTTTCAATCCAACATTTAAGGAAGACGTTGCATCATATGGTTGGAAAGATCCAAGAAATTCAATTACAATACCTTACTGGAGAAAATTATTCCCCCGGGCAAAAATTGTTCATATAATCAGAAACCCAATTGATGTTGCAAACAGTCTGAAGAAGAGGGAAGAAAAGTTTAAAACTTTCTCTAAGATTGCTTTGTATAAAAAATGGGGTATTAATTATATTACTGGAAAACCTGTGATTTTCAACGATCCAAACTTATTAAGTATTGATAAGGGAATTGAATTGTGGAATAACTATTTAAGTGTTTTTTATAGTTATAATCTTAAAGACTACATCGAGATTAAATACGAGGAGTTATTAGAAAATCCTGAAACAGTTTTGAAGCAGCTTTCTGATTATCTAGCCCTTATTGTTAAAGACACAATAACGATTAAGAAAACAAGAAAACATGCTTTTCTAGAAGATGAAAATCTAGTAAAAAAATACTTGACTTTACAAAATGATCCACTAATTCAAAAAACAGGTTATGGTAATATTTTGTAAAATTTGGTTTTAAAAAAACATAAGCAACTAAATAGCATTCAATACTAAATAACAGATATGACTTTCGTTAGAGGTATAAAGAAATCATACAGAGGCTTAGCATTTGTAGTTTTAAAACTTATTTCCTATTTTCCTTCTCAAAATTTAAGAAAACAGTATTTAAGATTAATTGGATGTAAAATAGGGAATAAAACGATAATTTATCATGGATTTGAGGTAAGGTCTGCTCAAAACATAAAAATTGGCAACAATTCTATCATTGGCTTCAATGCCTGTTTGGATGGTCGTCGAGGTATTAAAATTGGTAATAATGTAAATTTAAGTAGTGAGGTAATGATTTGGTCATTACAGCATGATTATAACTCTGATAGTTTTGGTTTGAGCGGAGGTCCAGTCATCATTGAAGATTATGTCTGGGTTTCTTGTCGTGCAATTATCCTGCCTGGTGTAAAAATTGGTAAAGGGGCGGTTATTGCCGCTGGTGCGGTGGTAACAAAAGATGTTCCTGAAAACGTTGTTGTTGGTGGAATTCCTGCTAAAATTATTGCTAACAGAATCAGTTCATTAAACTATACTCTTGGCAGAGGTGGAATGTATTTAGTTTAAAGCAAAATTAATGTTGAGAGAATTAGTTAATTTATTTATTGTAGGTGCAGCGAAAGCGGGCACAACAAGCATAGCTAATTTTTTGGCTTGCTATGATGAGATATTTATTCCTCCTATTAAAGAGCCTAATTTCTTTTCAACTGATATTAAAACTAGTCAATTTAGAAAAGAGTATTATAAAAATACATATTTAGATAAATTAGATCTAGCAAAACTCTACAAAACCCCAAAACATATTGCTTTTTTAAGAGATGCAGATTTGTACAGTAATTTATATAGCCCTGATAATAAGGATAATTACAAATATTTATTAGATAGTAGCACAAGTTATTTGTATTCAAAAGAGGCCGCTCGTAACATTAAAAATTACAATCCCAAAGCGAAAATTATTATTTGCTTGCGAAATCCATATGATAGGACTTTTAGCCATTTTCGAATGGATGTTACGCAAGGAAGACAAAAATCATCAAACTTTATTCAGGCAATAAATGCAGAACAATTAAGCATAGACCGGAAATGGGGCAGGGAACACTTATATATTGATTTAAGTTTATACTCGGAACAGATTATAAGATATTTTGAATTTTTCTCTCATAATAATATTTTAGTATTATTTTTTGAAGATTTAAAAAATAATCCCAGAATTTTTTACTCAAAAATTGCAGACTTTTTGAATATTAGCAATTATCCAGTTAATACATTTAATATTAACCGAAAGTATAATGAATCAAAGTCATTAAAAGTTGGCAAATTAAAAAATTTTAAAAAGTTAATACCTTCAACGGCAAAAGAATTAATGAAAAAATATTTGGGATCAATCTTATTTAATAAAAATGCAAATTATATAATTGAGAAAAGTGAATACAATAGTTTGAAGCAGTATTTAGCTAATGACTTAAAAAAAACAGAGCAAATATTAAATAAGCATGGTATCAATATACCATCAAATTATCACACAGCCACTTAGATGTCAAACAACAAAATATTTCAAAACTTATTCTTTTTTTATTTGTATCTATATACCATTTGGCCAAATTATATTTCGTTGCAAATAGGCACTTTTCCCGGAATTAATTTCCCTAAGATTATGGCTGTAATTTTGTTTCTTTATTGGGTTCGCCTGATCTTGAAAAACAACCAATTATCCAAAATATACAGTGCAAATTTTAAGAAAATTAAAAAATATCTGTGGGTATTAATTGCCTATCTGTTATTTATTTTTCTATTAACAATATTATTTCATTTTGAAATTAGGAAGCTGGTAAATTTATTTATTAGATATAGCAATGGATTATTAATAATATGTATTGTTGCATCCCTAGACAATATTACATTTAGACGAAAACTTTTTGTTAATTTAACAAAAATATTGTTTATAGTTTCTGTTATTGGGATTACTGAGTTTTTAGTTGGGAAGAACATATATTCGTTTATATTTTCAGCAAAAACCATTTATGCAGCCGAAACATTAAACGTTATCCAAACTGGTTCACTTTATAGAATAACCAGCTGTTTTTCACACAATTTAAATTTGGCTCAGTTCTACATCATTATTATTCCTTTTGTATTTTTCCTTGGGAATACTTATTTCAAAAAAGTTAAAAAAAGATTATGGTTTTATATATTTTTCAGTATTGGCGCGAGCCTATTAACTTTTTCAAGGGCATTATACGTTAGCTATTTTGCATTTTTTATTATTGAATTGATTTATTTAACCCCCAAAAGTGCAATTCTAAATTTTCTTCGAATACTTTTTGCATCATTATTTATTATCCTATTAGTATATATCAATTTTAATATTGAAATATTAAATGATATATCCATCGAATATAGGGGGAAACCACTAACAGAAGATGTTCACCGGGAAGGCCAGATTATTGAGGCGATTCCACTTATATCGAATAACCTATATCAAGGATATGGTATAACTGAAGCAGCCCAAATTTTAGATTATGGGTCATTAGACGGTACTCCCACTGTAGACAATCATTATATTTCAATTGCTCTTGAAAGTGGTATTATTGCTGTTATTTTTATATTTATTTTTTATTTAATTATAACTATTAAGGCTTTCCGTGTCAATAAATATCTTGCTATGTCAGCATTTGGGTTTCTATTTCAAAGTTTCACTTTATCCAATTTAGAATCTCATATATACTTTTATCTTATTGCTGGAATTATATTGCTTACTACTCGAAAATCTTTGAGACCGATTTCTTATGCATAGCGCTATCGGAATTGTTATAGTCAATTTTAATAACGCAACTGATACTGAGGAATGCCTTAAAAGTATAGCCGAGTCTGTGGTAAAACCTGTTGTTGTAATAGTTGATAATAATAGTCAGAAGAGAAATGGAATGGACACTAAAAATCCTAAGCTGGCTTTTCATTTTTATCATAAAATGTCGAACAGATTTATAATGATGAAAAAAAACTCATCGTTACCTAGTTTTTCTGCTGTTAATATTAAGAAACATTCAATTTTTATTGCATTGAAGAACTGACGTGATAAAAATTTCTACGAAAATTACCAAGCGAATTTTTTATGCCTGATTTTCCTAATTTATTTATTGTTGGAGCACCTAAATGCGGTACTACATCACTGCATTCAATTTTGAACTTACATCCCGAAATTGGTATGTCAGAACCGAAAGAGCTTAATTTTTTTAGTTCAGAAGATCTGGCAAACCAGAACCTTTATTATAATGATTTCAAAGTGTCAACATTTGAAAATTACATGAAGTGTTTTTTGTTAAATGCGGACTTTAATTATGTGGGAGAATCATCGGTTTCATATTTTAGTTATCCAAACGCTCATAAAAAAATTTATAGACATAATAAAAATTCAAGGATAATTGTCCTTTTGCGAAACCCTATTAAACGCGCGTATTCTCATTATTTAATGGACAAACGACTTGGGTATGTTAAACTAGATTTTCTTGAAATATTTAATAATCCGGAAAAGTATCCTTCGTATTATTATCAGTATTTTGTATTAAGTCAATATTATCACCCCTTGGCAAGTTTAAAAACCATTTTTAATAAAAATCTCTATGTTCAACTATTAGACGGCGGGGATAGTATGTCAACCATCGCCGAGAAAATTGTATCATGGCTGGGTCTTAAAAATTACAATAAAGAGATTAATATTGATGAATTTAAAGAAAATGTATTCTTCTTAACAAAAAGCAAAATTATTAGTAGCATGTACCAAATATTTTGGTTCAGAAATACGATAAAAAAAATAGTTCCAACCCCTCTTCAGAAGTATTTATTAGGATCACTTTCTGGTGAAAAACCAAAACTGGAAAATGAAGTTCAAGAAACTTTACTGGAGTTTTTTATTAATGACGTAAACCAAACAGAAAAATTGATTGGGCAGGATCTCACCTCATGGAAAAGCCTTTGAAAATATCATATATTGAACCCGTTGGTGAATCAGGCGGGATGTACCATTATAATATTGGGTTAGTAAATAATATTATTGATGAAAATGTAAAAATATTATTATACTCGACTGTAAAAAACAGGAAAAACTATCAAAAGGATATCATTATTTATAATTGCTTTAAAAACGTTTGGAATAAAAAATCCAAGTTTTTAAAAGGTACATTATTCCTTGTTATCTTATTAGGATCGGTAATTCATTCAAGAATCAAACAAAGCAAAATAATTCACCTTCATCTTTTTAAAATTGATTTAATTGACCTTTTAACTCTCGCTGTTGCAAAAATGATTGGTCTAAAAATAATAGCCACCGTACATGACATAATTCCCTTTAAAGGAAATAACAAGGAAAAGGTCGAAAGAATTTATTTGAAAAACTTGGATTCTATAATCGTACATAATCAATATTCAAAGAAAGTATTATTGACAAAAACATCTAATAAATCGATTCACGTTGTACCCCATGGTAATTATATACCATTCATAAAAAACGCTAATCAGGATTCATCAAAGACCTATAAATTTTTACCTGAAGACTTCAACATTTTATTTTTTGGGCTAATTAAGGATAGTAAGGGACTTGATGTTTTACTTTCTGCTATTAGGTATGTCATTGATGATAAACCGAAAGTAAAATTGCATGTTTATGGTAAGATCTGGAAAAGTAATATTAACAAATATTCAAAAATAATATCTGATTTAGGATTGCAGAATAACGTTGAAACTCGCTTTAAGTATATTGAAGATAAGGATTTGCCTTATTTGTTCAAAAACACAAACCTCGTTGTACTCCCTTATAAATCAATTTTCCAGAGTGGAGTTTTACTGTTTTCAATGTCTTATAAAAAAGTAACCTTGGTGTCAGATTTACCACCATTTCTTGAAATAATTGATGATGGCATAAATGGATTTGTTTTTAAGAAAAACGACAGCAAGGATCTGGCTGATAAATTATTACTCATCATTAATAAAAAAGACGAATTAGTTTGTATTGGTAACAATGCTTACCAAACAATTCTGGAGGAATATGATTGGGGTGATATAGGAAAGATGACTTTAAAAGTTTACAAAGGATTAATTAATGTCAATATTTGAAAGAATAATAAAAAGATTCTTTTATAAATTATATGCAGCATTGCATTTAAGCACTACATATAAAAATTATAGGCAATTTAAAGATAGTATTTTTGTAGTTTATTCTCCAGGGAAAACAGGTTCATCTACAATTTATTACACACTTTTAAAATACCTGCCATTTAATCATGTGTATCATGTACACTTTTTATCAGATGAGTGGATAGAAAAACGCATTCCGGGAGAGAGAAAAAATAAAAATGACAGAAATATTGTATTAGCAAAAAAGGTTTATAAAGCTTTAAGTAAAAGGGACTGGAAAAATGTATATTATATAACATGCGCTAGAGATCCTTACTCGAGAGGAATTTCAGCCTATTTTCATAATCATAAAAAGATTGAGATTGAAAGGAAATCAATTGAAAATTTAAGGAAAGAAATACAAAAATATGTAACTGAAATATCATTAAACTGGTTTAGATCAGATTATTCCAATTATACTAGAATTCCTTTTGAAAATATAAACTTTGATTCCCAGAAAGGGTTTATTATTATGAATAAGAATATTTCCAGCTATCTAATTTTACGGACTGACAAAATTTCTTCCTGTTTTCAGGACTCATTTAAACAGATGACTTGTTTTAAGATTCCTAAACTCGAACAGGTGAATAAGAGATCTAATACCGGTATTGCAAGTATATATAATGAGTTGAAAAATTACTATTTTGAGGATCAAGAAAATTTGGAAAAGAAAATTAATTCCGAATTTGTTGTAAAGTTTTTCTCTGCTGAAGAAAGAAAAAAATTATATGAAAAATACAGGAAAATTTCCTAGTTTAATAATTATCGGAGTTCATAAAGCTGGAATCACTTCTCTTTTTTAATTAGCATATTAACATTTTCATGTGTTCTAAACATTGTTTATTTACTATATGGAACATCCAGTTTATTATATTTTAATTACAGATATTATTTCTTAAACATATTAAAATATTTTATTGCTATTATTAGCGTATTATTAATTGTTAACTAAATCTTGGGATAGATGATTTATTTTTCGATTATCGTGATAAAACTTTACTTGAAGATCAAAACAGAATTACACAAATCGAATTCGGAATACCATTAATTTATTCATAATCCAAATACTGAGGATGGCATTAATGAGCCGGCAAATACTCTAGAGTATGGGACAGGGGATGGGTTACTAACAGTTGATAATTAGTATCTAACATTAGCACTTGAGAGTGGTGTAATTGTAGCATTTTTCTTTGTAGGATTATTAATATCACTTATTACTAAATCACTCAGGTATAATAAACTACTATTTATTATTTTCATGGGCTTTGTATTGGACATAGCAACCTTATCAAATACTAAAGCCCATGTATTTTTTTACTTTATCATTTGCATTTTATTTACATATCTTACATATCTTGCAAAGAAAAAGATTGTTTATTGAAAAAACTCGGCATAGTATTAATCAATTATAACAATAGTGATGATACTGTTGAATGTTTGCGCAGTATTGCTTCCTCAACGATAAAACCATATGTTATTATTATTGATAATAATTCAAAAGTAAAGCCTGGCCAAATTCGTTTAAAACAGGCATATGAAAAAATATTCCTTTACTTAAATGAAAAAAATGTAGGATTTGCAATAGCAAATAATATTGGCGCAAAAATATTGAGAGATAGATATGATGTTGAATACATTATTATATTAAACAATGATACACTAGTACAAGAAAATACATTTGAGGTGTTGTTGAATTCTTTGGAAAATAACAAAGTCGTTTCAGCAATATCATGTAAGATCGTAGATACTAATAACAATATTTGGTATGCTGGGGGAGAAATTGATTTTCAGAGAGGACGGCCAAAAATAAAAGACTGGGGAATTCCAAAAAGTCAGCTTAAAAATAACCAATCAAGATTTGTAACATTTATTTCCGGGTGCTTATTTATGACGTCTATGAAAACTTATCAAAAACTAGGCGGTTTTAATGAACGATACTTTATGTATGTAGAAGACCTTGATTTGTCATTAAGAATGGTTAAAAAGGGTTTAAAACTATATTATACTGATGAAACAAGTATTGTGCATAAAGTTAATAGCAGTTTTGGTGGAAAGAATGAAAAAAAGGGATTTCATCCCGAGAATCCAAATTTAGCTTTTCATTTCTATCATAAGATGCTTAATCGATATCTTGTCATGAAAGATCATTTATCACTTTTCTCTTTTGTATTGTTTAC
The DNA here is from genome assembly GCA_030596395.1 of Chlorobiota bacterium. Taxonomy (GTDB): domain Bacteria; phylum Bacteroidota; class Bacteroidia; order Bacteroidales; family F082; genus JAADID01. The sequence continues at coordinate 124,911 of JAUVKF010000002.1, forward strand.
AATTTATTACTGGCCATATTTTATAGCAAAAAACATTATGTTTTTATTACACGGGAGGTTTGATATAATTAAACCATCCATTGAGATCGTAAGAGAAATATCAAATGCAAAGAACTCCTAATTTTTTATTATTGGAGCTCCAAAATACGGGACAACCATTGGTAAAAAAAACAGTTGAGGTTTATATCAATTTGTTATAAATACCAACGGAATTAATAAATGAAAAACAACGCACAAAAAAGAAAAAAGATTAACGTTTCAATTATTGGAACACAAGGATTACCGAATAAATACGGAGGTTTTGAAACACTGGTTGATTATTTATCTAAATATTGTCCTGATGATATAAAATTAACGGTATACTGCAGCAGTAAATACTATAGTAAAAGAATTAGGCACTATAATAAAGCTCACTTAAAATATCTTCCTCTTGATGCAAATGGATCTATGAGTGTGATTTATGATATCATCTCAATATTTATGTCTTTCAAATCTGATAAAATCTTAGTCCTTGGCTCATCGGGAGGTATAATTGTTCCTTTTTTATTTGGAATTAAAAAGAAACTGATTACAAATGTAGGTGGATTAGACTGGAAAAGATCAAAATGGGGCATTTTTGCAAAATTTTTTCTGAAATTGTCAGAAAAATTAGTATTAAAAGGTTCAGATACAATCATTGCTGATAATAAAGGAATTCATGATTATATAAGAAATGAGTATGGTTTAGCATCTCAAATAATTGAGTATGGAGGCGATCAGGCCTATTCAGTTAAACCACAGGTTAAAGACATTGAAGAATTCCCTTTCCTGAAAAGCAAATATGCTTTTTCACTGGCACGTATTCAAAAAGACAATAATATAGAACTTGTTTTATCCAGTTTTAAAAAACACAGTAAAAAAAAGCTTGTATTTGTTGGAAATTGGTTAGGTTCGGAGTATGGAAAATATGTAAAAAACAAGTATAAAAATTGCCCTAACCTTTTACTTTTAGATGCAATCTACGACCAGAGAAAGCTTAACTTATTGAGAAGCAATTGTTTTATTTATATACATGGTCATTCTGCTGGTGGTACAAATCCCGCATTGGTTGAGGCAATGCATCTAGGGTTGCCCGTTCTGGCTTATTCTAATGGCTTTAATGAAAATACCACACATAACAAGGCGATATATTTTAAAGATGGAAATGGATTGATTACCTCTTTGGAAAAAATCGAAAAAAATGACTTATTAGCAATTGGAAATAAAATGAAAACAATTGCAAATGAACATTATGTTTGGGAGATTGTTGCTAATAAATATTACGACATTTTTTATCTGTAAATAAATGAAAATAAGAATAGGAATTATTGGATTGGGCAGAATGGGAATTACCCATTATTCAATTATCAATCGTCATCCAAATGTCGAGATAAGTTCAGTTGCCGAAACCTCTTCAATGTTCAGAAATATTTTTTCAAAATACATCAAATCGGCAAAAACGTTTGATGATTATAAAAAACTAATGGACATTGATAAACCCGATGCGATATTAATATGTACGCCACCTCAATTTCATTTTCAGGTTGCTAAATATGCCGCATTAAAAGGGATACATGTTTTTGCCGAGAAACCATTTACCCTAAATTATCAACACGCCAAAGAGCTTGCTGAGGTATTTGAGAAAAATGGTTTGATCAACATGGTAGGTTATGTAAACCGATATAATGATGTTTTTGCATTCACAAAAAGTCTTATTAATGATAATTTAATCGATAAACCAATACGCTTTAAATCAGAAATGTACAGCGGGACAATCACTAAAGATGACAAGGGAAGTGGATGGCGGGCTACGCATGAAACAGGCGGAGGGGCAGTATTTGAGATGGCCTCACATGCCATTGACCTGGTTAACTTCCTTATTGGTAAACCAGATAAAGTATCAGGAACAGCTATGGATAAGGTATACTCGAAAAATGTAGAGGACATAGTAAGCACAACGTTTAAATATAATTCTGAGATTATAGGTTTATTAAATATAAACTGGAGTGACGAGAGTTACCGAAAACCCACTAACAAAATTGAAATATTTGGAAAAGAAGGCAAAATACTTGCTGATCAGTATAGTTTAAAATTGTTTTTAAAAGAGGCGAATAATAAATATAATTACCGTAAAGGGTGGAATACAATTTATATTACGGATATATTTAAACCGGTTCCATTTTATGTGCGTGGTAATGAATTTACTAGACAATTATTCATTTTTGCAGATACTATTTTAAACAACAATCAATCGTTGGTAAGTTGTAACTTCAGAGAAGCCTCAGATACTCTTGATATAATCGGGCAAATGTTTAAGGATGTAAAAGAGGATTAAGATGGAAAAAATTGATAAAATAATTTTTGGCGACAATCAGTTTTTTGGCATTAACCATATGTCACAGGAAAAGGCTCAGCAATTGTCGGAAAAGTTTTTTGAACTAAAAGAAATTTTAAAAGTATATGATTATGCTTTTGAATGCGGTATAGAAGCTGTAATGTTAAATAGCAATGATAGAGCCGTGGATATTTGTAATTATTTCCGAAAAAATCAAAACAAGTATGAGCACATAAATTGGTACCCTTCAATTCCCTATCCCCATAAATATGCAAACCTTGTAGCTGAAAAAGGAATAATTTCTACGATCAATGAATTATTATTTAAGAATAATAAAGCTTCCGGCGTTTTTAACATGATAGCAAAAGGGGGATCAGCTGTGCTAACAAAGGATATAGTAAGGATGATGGAGATGTTAATTGATTTGGAAATGAAAATTTTCAGAGGGCTGAACGTCAAGGTAGTTTTTTTGCAAAATATCATTACAGACTTGTTGCTTGGATATGATTTCGAAGAGATATTCGTTGCTTATGCGGAATATGTATCTAAAAAGTATAATGCTAAACCTGGTTTAATTACGCAAAACCTTCCGTTATTGCATCAAAAATTAACCGAGTGGCAGATAGAAAATGTTGTGCTTTGTGCTTCATTTAATAAAATTGGGTACTTAATGTCACCTAACATTGAATCATACATAAGTACACTTGAAATGAATGATTCGGACAAATACGAAATTATGGCCATGTCAACATTAGCCTCTGGTGCTGTAAATGCTAGAGAAGCCTATGAGTTTATTAACCGGCAGAAAGTTCAATCAGTCGTTTTTGGTGCTTCAACAAAAACCCATATCAAAGAAACTGTTTCTTTAATCAATATTTAATAATATTCATGATTTTACGTTTAACAATATTTAGTCTCATAAGCATATCCTTATTAAGTATTCAATGTCAATCACAAAAGGTATACAGGGGGATTAACACTGCATTAATAAATGATGTAAAGAATCCAAATGAATATGGCGCCTCAATTAATAAAGATTATTTTAAACTTTTTAGTAAATGGAATGTAAATGTTATTCGTGTATTGTTCAGGGTAGATCCCAAGTACTTATCAAATAAACAAGGATCGGTACTTTATGATTTACCTTACTTAAATGATTTTAATACAGATTATTATAAGAAAAATTTTCAGGTTTTAGATACTGTAATTAAATATGCTAAGAGCTACGATATAAAGGTCATTATTTATTTAGCTGAACATATTAAGGGAAAGAAATCAGGCGTTTTCTATAATCCGAATAATGAGTCGGGTTATTATTATGAAATGTTAAATATCTATAAAGTTATTGCTGAAAAGTATAAAGACAATTCTATACTGTTTGCATATGACCCTCTATCAGAACCAAAAAGAAAAACAGAACAAAATATATGGAAAGAAGAACTGTTCGAAAAGTTTTACAATGATATTAATAGTATTGATAATTCAACATATATATTATTTGCTCCTGGGCCTGTTGGAATGGTTGAAGGATTCGAGGGTTTGATACCATTCACACAGGAAAAAGTACTTTATTCTATCCATTGCTATTATCCTGTAGGTTATACACATCAGGGCATAAAAGAATTTGTTAAAAACAAGGCAGGTGAAATCAAATATCCTGGTGATATTAAAGATAAGTGGAATTCTTCTGTTGAATATTGGGATAAAGAAAAGCTAATTAATTCTTTAAAACCGGCTCTGGAATTTAAAAGTAAATATAACGCAAAATTCTTTGTAGGTGAGTTTGGCGTTGTAAGATGGGCTCCGGATGCTGACTTATGGATAAATGACGTTGTTAGTATTCTCGAAGCAAATAATATAAGCTGGACTTACTTTAGTTATGGAGGTATAAATAAATGGAACCCCACATTTGATAAAAACGATCCCGTAAGTTTCCAAGCAATTGGGGATAAAGAAACAATTATTTTAAAAACGTTACAAAATTATTGGCAAAATAATTAATAGCTAATTGCTTAATTAATTGAATTTGTCAAACTCGGCATATGCATATTCTCTCATTTGATATAGAAGATTGGTTTCATATCTTTCATCCTGCCTATGAAAACCAACCCGACTTATGGAATAGTCTGACTAACAGGGTTGAGCAAAACACAAAATGGGTGCTGGATTTCTTAGCTCGTCATCAATTAAAAGCAACCTTTTTTTGCCTGGGTTGGGTGGCTGATAAGTATCCCCATTTAATCAGATCAATTTATGAAGAAGGCCACGAGATTGCGGCACATTCCTATTTGCACAACAAGGTTAAAAACCTGAATCCTGATTCTTTTTATGTGGATACAAAACGCGTTGTTGATATACTGGAAAATTTAATAGGAAGTAAAATAATCACCTACCGTTCCCCTGGATTTTCCATGGGGAAAAGTACATTGTGGGCATTTGAAATACTACATGAACTTGGTATTGAAAACGACAGCTCTTTCAAATCAGGGCTGCACATGGGATTTTCTGGTAGGATACCAAATGAACCATTTATTTTAAAAGGGAATGGTTTTGTGATTCGTGAATTTCCTACTCGAACATTTAACTTTTTTTTTGGGCATTTAATCTACAGTGGAAGTGGTTACTTCAGGGTATATCCTTACAGCTTTGTGAAAAATATGTTCAGATCTTCCACCTATGAAATGGTCTATTATCATCCCCGCGATTTTGATAATGGAATTCATAAGTATTTGAATAACCATCCCTTGATAAAGTTAAGGTACCGGATTGGCACCAACAGCTCGCGACTAAAACTGGAAAAGCTGGTAAATGATTTTGAATTTGTAACAATGGAAAAAGCAATCGACCAATTTAATTGGGAAAAAGCCAAGGTATTTGATCTGGTGAATGGCGAGAATAATAAATAGTTTGTTTGTAGAACTCACTTCATTTTTTTATAATACATTTGTAACTACCAAAGAACAACCTGTCCAAGATGCAATATCTGTTTTACTATACTGATCTGATCCCTGTCTTAAGTGTATTATTCGCTTTTATCATTACCTATATTTCAATTCCCTCTCTTGTTGATGTGGCACAAAAAACACACTTATATGATGAACCGAATAGCCGAACTTCACATATAGCGGGCACCCCTACACTTGGTGGGATGGCAATTTTTGCGGGTTTTATCGTGAGCATCATGATTTTTTTATATATACCGGAGATTCCTTATATCCAATATGTAATAGCAGGAATTATTGTGGTGTTTTTTATTGGATTAAAAGATGATGTGATCATGGTGACACCACTAACCAAATTCATTGCCCAGTTATTCGCCGCCACCATTATCATTGATTTGGGCGGTGTCCGCCTGCAAGGCTTGTATGGATTATTCGGAATTTATGATATTGGTTATTATGGGAGTGATCTGTTGAGCATTTTCGTAATTATTGCCATTGTGAATGCGTTTAACCTAATTGATGGAATTGATGGTTTGGCTGCAGGAGTTGGTATTATTGCAAGTATTGTATTTGGCGCATGGTTTTTTCTGGCCGGACATATACAACTTGCAATTATGGCTTGTGCGCTGATTGGTTCCTTATTAGCATTTTTCTGGTTCAATGTATACTCAAAAAAGCACAAGATTTTCATGGGTGATATTGGCAGTTTGTTACTGGGGTTTATCATGGCTATTTTTGCCATTAAGTTTAACGACTTAAATTATATGGCTACACCTTATCGAATTGTAGCAGCGCCGGCTGTTTCTATTGGTATTTTAATAGTACCTGTTTATGATACCATACGGGTTTCGGTAGTTCGTCTATATCATGGCAGATCCCCCTTTAGTGCTGACAGGGAACACGTTCACCATTACCTGGTTGATTTAACCGGAAGCCACAAAAAATCAACTTTTATAATTTTAGCAGTTAATGTAGTATTCATCATAATCGCATTTCTCCTTTCAGATCTTAGAATTTATCAGCTAACGATAATATTGCTTGGGTTGGCGGCAATTGTTTCATACATTCCGTATTACCTGGTTCAGAAGAAGAGAAGGGAAACTAAAAAAACCGTTTAATTCCCTGTCTGCCGCTTTGCTTTGGCAGGCGGGCGAGGAAGTTTGTAATTGAAGGAATCTCCTGAGTTGGAGCAAGAATTGTATAGGGAGATTGTCACGCTTCATTTCATTACGCTCACAATTAAACGATAAATTATAATTTAGCACTACCATGATATACCCAAAGCAAATATTTCCCCTGCTTGTCTTGCTATTCGTTATCCCCTCCTCTGTAATATCCCAAAACCTTTACACCTATCTCAACCGCAACTATAACAGGAATATCGAACAGGCAACCTATTCCTCAAAAATTCGCTTCCATACTTCCATTCAGTCATGGCGCATTGGAGATATTGAACGGGTAACCAATTATGATTCTATCACTCAATTGTACAGAATCAATAGAACTATCGAAAAAAAATGGAAACAAAAAGCCTGGGATAAATTCCTGAATGATGATATAATCACCCTGTACCGTAAAAATTTCTGGTTTGCGGTGAATCCATTGATGAATTTTGATATTGGGTACGAAACCAATGATAGAGAAACTGTCTGGATTAATACACGCGGCTTTGAAGCAAAAGGTGAAATAGGTAAAAGCTTTTCGTTTTATACCAACTTCTATGAAAACCAGGCCAAATTTGTAAATTACCTTGATAAAAATATTAGACACACAACAGTCGTTCCTGGGCAGGGAAAAGTAAGAAGTTTTGGCGACGGAGGTTTTGATTACGCACATTCAAGTGCCTATATTGCCTTTAATGCAGGGCAGTATTTTGATTTTCAACTGGGTTATGGGAAAAATTTTATTGGCGATGGCTATCGTTCTATATTACTCTCTGATAATGCCTTTAATTACCCTTTCCTGAAGATTACCGCCCAATTTTGGCACCTCAAATACATGGTAATCTATGCCCAAATGATGGATATCCGTGAAAAATTTAGTGAAAACCTGGGTTATCCCAAAAAATGGGCAGTGTTTCATTACCTCACCTGGGCAGTTTCAAAACGTTTTAGTATCGGAATATTCGAAACTGTAGTATGGCAAAACCAGGATAGTACAGGTTATCGCGGTTTTGAACTAGCTTATTTAACACCACTTTTATTTTTACGGCCGGCTGAATTCGCCAACGGCTCCCCTGACAATATGCTGCTGGGATTAAATGCCAGTTTTGTTGTAGGAAGACACAGCACTTTCTATGGTCAGTTATTGTTTGATGAGTTTAAGTTAAGCGAGTTCACTTCCGGAAACGGATGGTGGGGCAATAAATATTCCTGGCAACTGGGGTTTAAATCTTATAATGTATTTAATGTTAAAAACCTGTACTTCCAAACAGAATTCAACTGGGCAAGGCCATATACTTATGCTCACAAAAACTCACTCAGGAATTATGGACATTACAATGCTACGCTGGCGCATCCAATAGGGGGTAATTTCTGGGAATCGGTCAGTTTTCTTAAATACAATTATAAACGGTTCTTTTTCAGGTATCAATTTCAATATGCTGAATATGGTGTCGACTATGATACATTGAATTATGGGAAAGATATTTATAAACCATACGATACACGTGTTAATGACTACGGTATTCAAGTAGGGCAAGGCCTGAAAACTGCAGTTATTTATAACGATATAACAGTAAGTTATTTAATCAATCCTTCCTATAATTTGAATATTGCCATTGGTTATACCAACCGTGCTTACCGAAACGAGGATGAAACAATCCTCACCTCATACTTCCATATTGGGCTCAGAACTTCCCTGAGCAACTTCTACTACGATTTTTAAAATATCATTTCTCGTGCCTGGTAATGAGAAATTCTGCATTTCCTCTCCTGGTTGAGGGGAAGTGTCCGCCAGCTGGCGGACTGAAGGGTTTATATTGCATTTTTTATATCAAGTGCAGTAATACTTTGTAAATTCGTCATGGTATTAAGATATATCTATGTTCGAATTTCAGCTTTTGGAGCAAAACAAAGCTATTGATCAATGGAATTATTTGGCATTAAATAAGTCCTCCCTTGTTTCCGTTACACACAATCCCTCCCTTTTTCATTTCTATTCAAATTTTCTTTCCCTTTCTCCTTTTTATTTCATTTTACATTTTAAGAATGAGCCTGTTGGCTTATTGACGTTAATTGATGTTGGCAGCAAAATAATCAGCATTCCACATTTTTCGGGAGGAGGTGTTTTGTGGCTGAAAAATATTGAGATACCATTGAATGAGGCTGAACTTTTACTTCATCTATCATCTGAACTTAATGACAGTAAAATAAAAGCGGGGTTTTACCAAGTTGAAATCACCAGACAAGAATCAGCAGAAAAGAGTTTCCCATCAGTTGAAGTAAGAAGCTTTAATTATTTATTTGGAGCATCAGATACCAAAAAAACTGTTTGTTTGATTCATCTTGAAAAGCAGGAAAAGAAACAATTTGAAGCGTTCAAATCCAATTTGCGGAGAAAGATCAATAAAGCCGAAAAAAATGGAATTCATATCCGGTCGGGAGGGTTGGAATTGCTGGAAGATTTTACACAGGTTTATAACAGAAACATGCACCGCATCGGTTCGCCTACACTTGGCAAACAATTTTTCAAAGCCCTGCTTGATGCTGTAAATGAAACCATTTTGTTTGTGGCATACTTAAATGAAAAACCCATCGGCTCATCATTTGTTATGTGGTATGATGGTTATGTGGAAAATACGTGGTTTTCAACAGTTGAAGACTATAATCAATTGTATACTTCATATATTTTGCACTGGGCTACAATAAAATGGGCAATCAACAACAAGGCACATACGTATTCAATGGGTCGTAGCACAATAGGGTCGGGTACGCATCATTACAAATTGCAATGGCCGGTTGAAGACAAACTTCTGTATTTGAACCAGAATAAAAAAAGCGGATATGGTTTAAAGGATCAACGATGGGCTACCCGAATATGGAAACACTTACCGGCTATTGTTGTGGACAAAATAGGCCCCTTTATAGCTAAACGGATTTACTGATTTTTTTCTTCGGATACCTGAATTTCTCTACCCATATCACCCACATCACAAAAATCACAACATAAAAAAATGGTCTCAAAATCCAATCATGAATAAAATCCCATTGAGAAGGCCAATTCATAACAATTATTGAGAGTGAAATGATTCGGAAAATATTTGTTAAATGAATAAAAACAATTCCAAGAGGAATGTACCACATCTTTTTTTTCCACGGTCCTGGAAAAAGGACCATTAGAAAAACCCACTGATAAATCTGCTTTAACCCTGAACAACCACCATTCACTTCAATATATCCGCTATTTGGAAAATATAATGTTGTATTTAGGGTTCTGATATCATAATTAATTATGTTTTCGACGATCCAAGAACTGGGAATAAATACAAGGTTAGCCATTAATTGTTCCAGCGCGCTAAATTCAAAATGATTTATCAGAAAGCTTTTAAGCCCCCAGGCCCTCCACAATTGATGAAAAAAAACAATTATGATCATAAAGATCAACACATCAACAATGGGTTGGAGCTTGTGTTTGTTGATAAAATCGACTGTAACTTTATAGAATGGAATTTGCACTTCAGAATATTTGGCGCAAAGAAAAGAAAATATCCTGTCAACTCACAATTAGTGAGTAATCGGTTTTAAGCCAAAGTTTGATTTTAAATCCAAGTGACTTTTCGCCAAATGTTTTAATTTTGTGCGCTTTAAAATGAAATTGATCATATAAATAATAAGTTTATGAAAAGAAAAGTTCTCGGCCTGATTATGGCTGTTTTTATGATTTTGGTATTTACCAACATTGGTAATGCCTGTACTAATTATCTTGTAACAAAAGGGGCATCAACCGATGGCTCTACAATGATCACTTATGCTGCTGACTCACATGTTTTGTACGGCGAGTTGTATCACTGGCCTGCTGGTGAATGGCCCGAAGGTACCATGATGGATGTGTATGAATGGGATACCGGCAAGTGGCTTGGAACAATCAAACAGGCATCAAAAACGTATAACGTAGTTGGAAATATGAACGAAAACCAGGTTGCCATTGGCGAAACAACTTATGGCGGCAGGAAAGGACTTGTTGATACAACCGCAATTATCGATTATGGAAGCTTGATTTATCTGACATTGCAAAGAGCAACATCTGCACGTGATGCGATAAGGATTATACATGAATTGGTTAGCGAATATGGATATTACAGTTTGGGTGAATCCTTCAGTATTTCTGATAAAGATGAGGTCTGGATACTTGAATTGATTGGTAAAGGTGTTGGGAACAAAGGCGCAGTATGGGTGGCACTTCAAATCCCTGACGGTTATGTTTCCGGCCATGCCAACCAGGCACGGATTCAAACTTTCCCACTTGCTAATGGTAAAACTTCGATAACGAGTAAAGACATTGATAAAGTTTATAATAGCGAAGTTAGCTGTGTTTATGCCGAAGATGTGATCAGTTTTGCCAAAGAAAACAAATTTTATAAAGGCCCTGATAAAAAGTTTAGCTTCTCCGATGTTTATGCTCCTGTTGGTTTTGGTGGTGCAAGGTTTTGCGACATCAGGGTTTGGACGATGTTCAATATGGTAACCGAAGGCATGGATAAATACTGGGATTATGTAAAAGGAGATATTGAGCATCCCGAACCACATATAGAAGGCGAGCCATTTACCCCAGAGAATTTTGCATCCAACAGAATGCCGTTATGGGTAAAACCCAATCAAAAGGTGTCGCTACATGATATGTTTGGATTTATGCGCGATCACCTGGAGAATACCGAACTGGATATGTCTCAGGATGTTGGTGCCGGTTCATATAATAAACCTTATAGGTGGAGGCCATTAACCTGGAAAGTGGATGGCGTAGCCTATTGCAACGAACGTGCTACAGCAACCCAACAGACCGGGTTTTCATTTATAGCCCAGGCTCGTACCTGGTTACCCAATGAAATAGGTGGTATCATCTGGTGGGGCGTTGACGATGCATCAGGAACGGTTTATATGCCGATGTATGCAAGCATAAATAAAATTCCGTACAATTTTGAAAGAGGTAATGGTGCCATAATGGAATGGTCAGAAACTTCCGGATTCTGGATTTTTAACCAGGTACAGAACTTTGTTTACACCCGTTATAACCTGATTCATCCTGATGTTGAAGCCGCACAACAAAAATTGGAAAAAGAATTTGTTGATATGACTCCTGCTGTGGATGCTGCAGCAAAATCATTATTTGATTCAAATAAAGAAATGGCAGTTGAATATCTGACAAACTATTCCAATAATGTAGGAGAACGTACTTTCAAAACCTGGAAAGGACTTTATGCAAAACTATTCCTGAAATTTATGGATGGCAATATAAAAACTAAAAACGAAGTGCCGGAAGGACATATATACGTGAACCCTGATTTGAAACAACCCGGCTATAGCGAAGCAAAATACAAGCAAATTGCTACACAAACCGGTGATAAATTAAAGGTGACTGGAAGCAGTCATTGATATAAAAGTGACCCTGTAATTTATTGGGATTGTCTTAATAATTATACGAAATTGTCATCCTGATCCGTCAGTTGACGGCGAAGGATCTTTATGAAAGCCTATCAAAGATTCTTCACTTCACTGCGTTTCGTTCAGAATGACAGCTTAGGGTTTTTTAAAACAGCCTTTAATAGCTTGACTTGACTAATGAAACGATACATTTTATTTTTATTCTTTCTTTTGTCAGTATATGGCACAATTGCCTGTACCAACCTGATCGTAACCAAAGGCGCTTCTGCGGATAGCGCTACGTACCTGGTTTACCTGAATGATGGCGAGTGGCTTTATCATCTGGATATTACTCCGGCACAGGATCACAATGTCAACGATTCAATGACTTTTACAAGCATGTCGGGTATTAAACATAAAGTACATCAGGTTTCACATACCTATGCGATCATTGGTTTTTTGATGAATGAACACCAACTTGCCATAGGAGAGTCAACTTTTACCGGACGCGAGGAACTCTGGGACAAAAACATGCCATTAAAATATTGGGAACTGATGCGCCTCGCCCTGCAAAGAGCAAGAACAGCCCGGGAAGCGATTGAAGTCATTACTTCGCTGGTTGATCAATATGGTTATGGCAGTGAAGGTGAATCAATTTCTATTGCTGATCCCAATGAAGCCTGGTTGCTTGAAATAATTGGAACCGGTAATAATGGAGGCGCTGTCTGGGTTGCAGTTAAGATTCCTGACGGACACATTACTGCGCACGCAAATCATTCCCGTATTGGAACATTTCCCACTAATGATCCTGAAAACTGTATGTATTCTGATAATGTGATCTCATTGGCGATTGAAAATGCTTACTATGATCCTGATTCTGGTGAACCATTCAGGTTCAACGTAGCCTATGACCCTGCCGACCCCCAACAATTGAAATACAGCGAAAGCCGTGTTTGGAGTATTTTTAACAGGGCTGTACCATCGCAATACCTGTCAGCCGATTATCACCGTGGTTTATCTGATGAACCATATCCACTAAGCATAAAACCCGATAAAAAATTAACTTCTCAGGATGTCTTTTCCCTGGTCAGGGATCATTATGAAAGCACTGATTTCGATATGACAAAAGGTGTTGTTGCCGGTCCCTTTGGAAATCCGAACAGGCTCAGACCACTTGACTGGAAAGCCGATAGTGTCAATTATTCCTTTGAGCGACCCATTTCAACTTACAATACTGCTTTTTCATATGTTGCTCAACTCAGGAATTATTTACCTGATGAAATTGGTGGAATTGCCTGGTATGGTGTGGACGACACTTATACATCGTGTTATTTCCCAATTTACTGCCAGGTAACTTCTATACCTGAACCTTTTGCAATTGGAGATATCAACCACTATTCAACTGAATCAGCCTGGTGGGTGTTTAATTTTTCTGCGAATTATGCTAGCATCTGCTACCGCGACATGGTAAAAGATATCAAAAAAGTACAGGAAAAACTGGAAGATCAATTTGTTGAAATACAGTCTGCCATCGAACATACAGCATTGAAACTGGATAAGGATCAACGTATCGCTTATCTGACAGGATATACTAACGATGCAGGTTTAATGGTTCATAATCATTGGGTTGAATTGGGTAATTACCTGGTAACAAAATACAATGACGGTTATGTGAAAGATTCCAATTTCAGGATTAAATCAATAGGTTATACTGAAGAGTGGCTGAATATCATTGTTCATGATACCCCTGAAAAATATCAGGTGTTGGAAAAATAAATAACATCTAATTCGGTTATATCAACGAGGTATAGATATTGTAATTTTGCATTTGGCACCATTGTAGTTAACTTTGCACAAAACATTTTCATTATGGAAAACAAAAATCAGGAAAGAAATACTGCACCCGCTCCACGCAGTACTAATAAATGGATGTATATAGTACTCATCGTACTGGCACTGGGGATCATTGGATTATCCTTTTGGCTGATCTCAGTAAAAAGCGAGATCAAAACGTTACGTACCGAGAAGGAAATGCAAAGATTTGAGCTTCAAACAGAACTGGATTCAATTGTTTATGAGCACATTATGATAAAGCAGGAATATGGTGAACTTTCCGATTCATTAATTGCATACGACAGCATTTTCCAGGCCAATGCAAAAGAAATAAAGCAATTGCTAAACTATAAATGGGATTACTATAAAGTACGCAAGAAGTTATCGAACCTGCAGGAAGTTGCACAGGGTTATGTGCGTAAAATGGATTCCGTTGTTACCATTAATGAAGTTTTGACTACTGAGAATCTCCAGATGAAGGAAGAGATAAAAATAGAAAAACGAAAATTCCAAAGCCTTGAAAAAGTTAAGGGTGAATTGGAGGAAATAGTAGACGAAGCATCATATTTGGGAGTTTACAACTTTAACGGTATTCCTGTTCGCGTTAAGGGTAGTGGTAAAGAAACGGTTACTGATAAAATACGAAGGACTGACAGGATAAAAGTGTGTTTCACCGTTGGTAAAAATACCATTATCGAACCCGGCGACAGAACCATCTATATCCGCATTGCACAACCCGATAAAGAAATACTTGCAAAGGGACGTGGTGAGAAATATACTTTTGTACATCATGGCGAAACATTGCAATATTCTGAATCAAAGAAGATAAAATATCAAAACGAGGCCATCGATGTTTGTGTTCGTTACAATATCCGTGACACCCAGGATTTGCAACCGGGCCTTTATCATGTTGACATTTTTGAAGGCGATAAAAACATCGGCCACACTACCTTTGAGTTGAAGTAATTTAATAATACACGTTTAATTGCGAGTCATGACAAAGAAGTGACGCGGCCTGTCCGAATGGCTTCAGCCGGGCGGGCAATCCCCATGTACAATTCTTGTTTCAACTCAGGAGACTCTTTCGCTTCACTCTGTTCCGCTCTGAGTTAAACGGGTGTTTTTAGTTTTAAGTTCAATTGTGAGCGCAATGCAATGGAGCGCGACAATCCCCTTGTTCTAAGGTATTATTTTGATTAATCCCATTCTTCAATTTCTGGACAAAGATCTTTCCAATCAGGATTCATCCCTTTGATTAACTCATCTTTTTTCATCCTTGACCAGGACTTAATTTGCTTTTCTCTGGCAATGGCCTCTTCAATGAATTCAAAAAATTCGTAATAAACTAACTTGTCGATATTATACCTGGCTGTGAAACTGTTTGGGAATTCTTTTGTTTTATGCTGGTGAGTTCTAACTTGAAGATCGGCTGTTGATCCAACATAAATTACTGTGTTATGTGTATTTGACATAATGTAGGCGAAGCCACCTCGTTCCATACGGTAAAACTAATACTATTCGTTCAATTGCGAGAGAGGAACGACCGCGGCAATCCCCATGTACAATTCTTGTTTCAACTCAGGGGACTCTTCGCTCCACTGCGTTCCGCTCTGAGTTAAACGGGTATTTTAGTTTACGTTTAATTGCGAGGGAGGAACGACCGCGGCAATCCCCAAGTATAATTCTTGTTTCAACTCAGGAGACTCCTGCCCGTCCGGTCAGGCGGGCTTTCGCTCCACTGCGTTCCGCTCTGAGTTAAACGGGTATTTTAGTTTACGTTTAATTGCGAGGGAGGAACGACCGCGGCAATCCCCATGTACAATTCTTGTTTCAACTCAGGGGACTCTTTCGCTCCACTGCGTTCCGCTCTGAGTTAAACGGGTGTTTTTTGTTTTAAGTTCAATTATAAGCGCAATAATCCCTTGGTAAAAACTAAAAAAGCTGCTCATTTGAGCAGCTTTTTTAATAGTATTTCATGACCTGATAAAGGCCATAGATTATTGAGATTTCATCACTCCTTAGGATTCTTTCTTCTTCAGGTTGTACACTTTTTTACCACCATAGGTAAGTACCATGCCGATTAGGAGAAATGTTCCCGAACCAATCGGGGCACCACCACCGGGTGGTTCATCATCACCACTGCCATGATCTCCCGGAGGATTTGGTGGACCCTGAGCCATGATACCTAATGATAGAAATAGAAAGAATATGCCTGCTAAAATTAATTTTAATTTTTTCATCGTTATCATTTTTTTAATTATTTGCTAATCATTACTTTTTGAACCATGGTCCTGTTTTCGGCGCGCAAACGTACGAAATAAATACCCGGTTTTTCGTTGAGTTTGAAACTATTTAATCCAAGCGGCGCAAATTCATTTGTATACACCTGCTGACCAACCATATTGATTACCTCAACCTGGTATGTGTCTGATGGCAGTTCGTTGAATTTAACATACACAGTATTCTGGTAAGCATAAATTTTACCGTTCTCAACAACTGGATTTTCACCGGTACTTGTTACACCATAAAAGTGAATTACGAAGCGTGCTTCATCATCATCAGTTGTAGCAGTAAAAGTGTACAATTGTTGCTCGCTGAGGTTGATGATCTCTTCTGTAAAAAGGTCTTCGAGATAAATTTCGCTGTTGCTGTAAAAACTTTCCAGTCCATCAGCATTGATGTGATAAGTGCTGTTTACGCCGGCACCGAAATGCAAAGGTACCTGATAGCTATCGTAAACATAAGGCAGGTAGTTTTGTGCAAAATCTTCATCATTACTTACTGTCCAAAGTTGTGGTGCCGTTTCACTGCCAAATAGTTTATGAGCATCAAAAGCAATATCCCAAGCTTCGGTAGCATCGGCCCTGAAACCAACACGGTTCACATCGTAATAGGTGTTTTCATCATTGGTAACTTTCAGTACCAAGGTTTCTTCCATTGTTTCGACACTGCTGTTTTTATAATTATTGGTAGAATTATGTACCCTTGCTTCCTCAGGAATTGAAATAAAGTTTGAGGTAGCTGTAGCCTGTACAAAGAACCCATTGGTTGAAGGAATAACATCACCATTATTAATCAAAGCATAATTGCCGGCAGATTCGTCCCATATCTCGGCTACACCACCAATGTTGCTCAATGCCCAATCTGTTGAGGCTGCGTCCCATTCGATGGCTGATGGATACGGATTTCCCATAAGATTCCAGCCATTTCCTTGTGCTGGTGTATAGGGTAAATTCGAAAAATCAAAATCCCAGCCTGTTAACTGTCCAATAAAATGTTTCGTTGCTGTAACTTGATAAGCAGCGAGGTAACCGTGTCCTCCTACAAAATCAGTAAATGATCCTGTGGATTTATAATTATGCCATGTTGCTGTTTGTTCTATCCATTCGTACAGGTCATCATTTGTACCCGGTGCAAAGTCTGAAGAACCTATATCCATCATATCTATTGGTGAACTGATCTGATGCCAGCCATCATTTCCTGAAGAGTAAGCAGCGATATACCTTTCAACTGTTACATCTCCAAACAACATCCCTTTTCCAATAAATGAACCGTTGCCTGTAGCATCAGACTGAATAGTAAAGTTTGCCGCAGCTCGTGATTTAGAGGAAGCCACATCCAAATCGCCGTAAGCGGTCAGACTTTTATTTACAGAAATATCAAGTGCTGCATCAGAGCTTAAAGTAAGGTCGTTACAGGCTGCCTCCGAATAAATAACAGGACTCACCGTTGTCATAGGAACAGTAACATTAAACGAAGCATCAGGGATGTAACCGTAAGTTCCGCTCCAGTTGCCGCCTTTTTCATTCCAGTCGTCAGCAGTAGTTCCTGCACCTGCCCAGGTAACATCATCATTGTGTGCAGCAGGGGTCATGTCTGTAGTATTTAAATCTGGAGAGGGAATATCCCATTCATTAGCAGTCCAGGTTGCATTTGGCGTGGTCACAGAACGAAGCCTAACTGCTTTTGTGTCTTCATATTTCCAATCTGTTAGAGTGCCATCTACATTAATTTCACCATATGCATCAACCAATGTTCCTGTTGAATGATCACCACCAAAATATAAAAAGTAGCCATCATCTCCATTACCTCCTGTACCACCATAATCATAATCAGCAAGAAAACCATAACTGGTAAAAAAGTAATCAAGAGCATCCTCATTATAGTTAGCCGCAACATATTTACCACCTGCTAATATGGATCCGGTAAGTTTCTTATCCTCCCAAGAAGTACTACCACCATTGGTTTGACGACATAAATACCAATCTTCTGCGTCAAAATCAATAGTAGATCCACTTAGATTGTATAGCTCAACAAATCTTGCCCGATAAACATCATCTGGGTCTACAACTTCAGAAATAATCAAATCAGTATTTGCTTCATCAGTTGTAGCATTTGCAGTTGGTGGTGTTCCATCGGTTTTATAATCAATAGTTGAAGCTGAATTGGTGTATGGGTAGATTTTGAAATAGTATGGCGTATTATCGGATAGTCCTGTCCATTGATAGGTTTCAACACCATAAGCCACATTCATTGCCCCCTCATCATCACTCATATCTGTATCATCGGCAACCGGAGTGCCATCGACAGGATCTGTGAAAGTTCCGGTTTCGTTTGCAAGGACAAGATAACCAGCAGGTAATTGGGCGCCTGTAGCATCAGTCCAGCTTGTGGTGATTGCCGTTGCACTATTTGTGGAAGCAGCAAATGCAGTTGGATAATTGGTTGGTGGAGGATCAACTGATGATTCCTGGATTGAAATATTGTCAACTCTCCAGCTTCTGTATACACCCGGATTGTAATGGTATTTATATGCGATATGAACTGAGGTACCGGGTATGGTTGATAAATCTACAGTTCCTGACGCAGTCCATGTTGAACTTGATGAAGGCTGAGTGTATGAAAGATCATTCCATGTAGCACTACTTGGGTCACCTGTTCCGGAATAATTAGTTGAATACATTAATTTTAAATAATCATCTGGACCATCAGTTCCATAATTATACCATGTATCAAATGTCATGTACTCATTCGAATAACTATCTAAATCGATCCCTGGAATAACAAGCCAATCTTCTTCAACATCGCCAGTGTTGTATCCATTCATGGCAGCATATCCGCCCGATTCCCAATGCCATTCTTTAGTAGCTCCCGAAACGCTGTATGTATAGCAATCGCCTAAATCAGCACCAAAAGCTTCATTGTATGGAAGGGTTGTTGTTGGTGGTCCTGTTGTAGTTTCATTATCTGTTGGAACAGTTCCATCTGTTTTATAATCAATGTCGGAACCTGAGTTAGTATAAGGCCAAATTTTGAAATAGTATGTCGTGCTAACATTTAATCCGGTAAAAGTATATGCCTGTACCCCATGAGTTACATTAATCTGCCCTGAACCATCTGACATATCAGTATCGTCAGCTTCGGGTGTTCCGTCAACCGGATCGGTGAAAGTACTACTTGTACTTGCTTTAATTATAAAGCCATCAGCCGCAACGGCACCATCATTATCAGCCCAGGTTAATGGAATTGAATTCCATGTTGGCGTTCCTGCTGAAAATGAAGCAACATGATTTGTTGGTTCATCTTGTAGTGTAGTTGCGTCATCAGTAACACCACTGGAATAATCTGGTGTTGCATCAACAGACCAGGCTTTATAATAATACTGAGTATTTGCAGTAAGACCGGTATGGTTGTATGAAGTGCTGCTTCCATTGTAAAGCACTGTTCCTCCACCCGGAATGGTATTTCCAACACTATAGGAAGTTCCATCAACAGGAGTTCCGAATGTTCCATCAGAAGACCAGGCAACCATCACATCATCGCTATTGCCGTTTTGTGTCCAGCTTAAATCAATTTGTGTAGTAGAGGCAGTGGTGGCTGTGAAGGCAGTGGGATTATTAACACCGCCAGAAACTAAGCCTTTAATTTGAATATTATCAACTCCAAATGCCTCATAATTAGCACCTGCATCTTGTACGATTCTAATATTTAAAATTGATCCTGATCCAGAGAAATTATCAGAACTTATCGTTGTAAGAGCATAAGTCAATACTGTTCCATTAGCAGTATTTATACCTCCAACTGGGTTTCCAGTTAGTTCTAGCGGTTCATTTGTACCATCGCCATAGGCTTCAAAATAAAATAAAGTTGCCCATGAACCACCATCAAAATTATATTCAACTCTTAAATCATCACTAGCATCCCAATCATTTGGACAAGCTCCAAAATCAGCATGAAACTCTAAATTTGAATAACCTGTAACAGTTATTGGGTCTAGAGTAAGTAATCCTGGATTTCCTCCGTTTATGGTGTTTGGATTAGAACCAACAAACAGCCAAGCTCCTGTTACGTTTGTATATGGACCAACGGATCCTTCGTATATTGCTGGATCTGAGGGTTCTGCGCGATAAAAATATTGATCTCCTGGGTCAGTTGCTGGAGTTTGAGAAGGTGTATGTGAATAACCACTTTGATCTGTCTCAAAACCTTGTGAGTCAATTGTTGATTGGCCCCATCCATTTATAGCAAAAGCCATAAGCAACGTAAACAATAAAAACGTAATTTTTTTCATAACATGTTTATTTAATGAGTATTAATTATTTTTCGATGAAGGTTTTATATAAATTCAAAAATAGTCTATGATATTTATCAGCCTTTACCTGAAAGCTATGTTATTATTAACATTATTGGGGGTTTATTAACAATCAAAGTCGTGTTCAAAAAAAAAGGCCGTTTTTGATAAAACAGCCCCTTAAATCATGAAAGTTTAACCCAGTTTGATGTTTCTTATAATAACGGTGATCACTGACACCAGCCGAAAATAAAACTCATATCCTGGTATTTCAAAGTAATATTATTTAAAAACAGGAAATAATAACCGTTTCGTTTAGTTGTCAACGCTTAAATGTTAACGGGAAAAGAGAGGGAAAAAGGGGTTTATTTCATCTAGAAAACCACATTCTTTGATGGTGGTTATGTTCCTTGTTTGTTATACATGATAGTAATACCTTGAATAATGCCCGCCTAAACGGACGGACAGGGAATATTGGGGTAATGGAATCATTCCTTTCTTCCACCATTCCACCATTCCAATTCTTTCGTTTAATATTAAAAACCTGAGTTCGATATAAAAAAACAGAAAAAACGTAAAACAAAAAGGATTGTTTTGTATATTTATAGTGTTGAATTACAAATCATTACAAAATCAATCCTTATGTTTAAGACATCAAATTTAGTTGAAATTTTCTGTTTAGCA
>JAUVKF010000084.1 GCA_030596395.1 Chlorobiota bacterium
ATATCTCCCGCAAACATCAAAATCGAACCAAGTATGCCGGATAATGATAACAGCTGTAGTTTATTTATTTTCATTTTTAACAGTTATTAAAGTTGAAATAAGGCACAACTTTTTTACCCGTATCAAATATAACCATTAACATCCATTCTTTCCTCGTGACATCACCTTTAATCTGGTTTATCTGTTGGATAAGATTTTTTATCTGCATTATTCTCAGTTTTTAGTCCTGGTGTGAGTTGCACACCCAAAATAACTTACCAGCTTGGCTATTATTTTTTGCACAATAAAACAGATTGTGTTACTTATTTTCGAGCCAAGCTATGGCTTGTTCTATTATGTTTTCATTGTTAACTCCCACATCAGGCTTTATTTGAGTGCCATATATATTCATATTTCTATCTCCTATATTAGCTACAGTTAACACCAGGGTCGAATTATTGCTTAGTTTATAGCTCAAATTTGCAGTAGATTGACCACAGGTAGAAGCACCAAAACTTTTGGTATTTTCTCTGCCTATAAAGCTGATGGCAATAACCTCACCAGAGCTGGCAACTGCATTATCCAGTAAAACTGCAACTTTAGGATTTGCATTAATTAATTCATACAAGTTGGTTATCTGCGTTAAAACAGAGGAATTTAAGAAAGCCCCACCATTGCTATAACCCCAGGATGAAGTATTAGTATCAGGATATATAAAATATCCAGCTATCCCCTCACCCAAAACAGGACCGATACCAGCTAGCATAGGATACATATTTCCTCCTGAATTTCCTCTTAAGTCAACTATCCAACCTATAATATCTGAAAGGTCTGAATTGCTTATCTGACTTTGTATTTCCTGAGCAAATTCAATAGCCTCATTACTATCGCTCGACCCAGAGAACCGATTTACTTTAACATAACCAATATTTGTCGGAACTGAAGGAGGGGTAAAACTTTCAGCAGAACAAGAATGCGTATATCCGAATAACAGATCTCCTCCTGGTTTTCTAAAATAGCTATGATGATCATTAAGAAGAATCAGAGCTTCTTTAACACCAATATATGATTGTTCTATGGTTTTAGCAGCTCCAACTTTTTCAAATACACTATTTCTAAATTCAGTCCAGTTTATTTTGTATTTATTAATTGAATGACTTTCCATAATATCCAGAACCTCATCTAAAAATGCCTTAGCATCCGGAGCAATATCATCTTTCTTGCAGGAGAAAATAAGTAATGTTAAAAGAAAACTAATTCTAAAAATATGTTTCATGTTGTTCATTGATTTTAATCATCCTGGTTTTGTTTGAAACCTTTCGTTAGGTTAATAATGGTGTTTTAAAATCGCACAACTGGTTATATTAGTAACAAATTTACCAATTAGCTATTTTAAACTTGCTAACCTAAAGTTTTTGCCCGCATTTATCTGCCGATTGACTCTAAATATAGATCGTTCTAAATATACACAATATAACCCTACAATCAAAGTAAATCAATAACTTTGTCATCCGCAAAAAACAATTATTATGTACACCGTTTACCACAACCCCCGCTGTAAAAAATCGCGTGCAGGCTTAGAATTTGTAAGAAGTAAGACCAATGAAGTTGAGGTGGTTGAATACCTTAAAAACCCGCTGAGTGAAGAAGAATTGAAAAAACTATTGATGAAACTTAACAAAAGTCCGCACGATATGGTACGCACACAGGAGGCTGTTTACAAGTCTGATTTAAAAGGCCGCAACTTTACGGATGAGGAGTGGGTTAAGATCATGATTGAAAATCCAAAGTTGATCAAACGACCCATCGTGGTTAAAAACAACAAAGCCATCTGGGGCGACCCGGCAGAAGAAATCGAGGTGCTGTTTTAAAAAATCAACACTCCTTACTCTTAACTCCTAACGTTTAACCCATAACTCCTAATCCGAAATAAAACAACATTAACAAATAATTTTCAACAATGAACTTCAGAACAGAACACGACACGATGGGCGAGGTAAAAGTACCTGCCGAAAAATATTGGGGAGCCCAGACCCAGCGATCAAAAATGAATTTTAAAATAGGCCCTGAAGGCTCCATGCCACAGGAGATCATCGAAGCCTTTGCCTATTTGAAAAAAGCAGCAGCTTTTACAAACACTGATCTGGGTGTACTGGCTAAAGAAAAGTCAGATTTGATCGGAAAAGCCTGTGATGAAATCCTGCAAGGAAAACTGGCCGGTAATTTCCCGCTGGTCATCTGGCAAACCGGTTCAGGAACACAGTCGAACATGAATATGAACGAGGTGATTGCAAATCGCGGAAGTGTGATTAATGGTGGCAGCCTTGAGGATTCCAATAAATTCCTGCACCCAAATGATGACGTGAATAAATCGCAGTCGTCAAACGACACCTTCCCAACTGCCATGCATATAGCAGCGTACAAAATGATTCTCGAAACGACTATTCCTGGCGTTGAAATGTTAAGAAATGCACTGGATGAAAAGGCCAAAGCATTTAATAACATTGTAAAAGTCGGTCGTACACATCTGATGGATGCAACACCGCTTACTTTAAGACAGGAGTTTTCGGGATACGTTTCACAATTGGATCATGGATTGAATGCTTTAAAAAACACATTATCACATTTAACAGAACTTGCACTGGGAGGAACAGCAGTTGGAACAGGAATTAATACCCCACCAGAATATGCTGAAAAAGTTGCTGCAAAAATTGCTGAACTAACAGGATATCCATTTGTAACTGCTGAAAATAAATTTGAAGCTTTATCTGCCCACGATGCTATTGTGGAAACTTCAGGTGCTCTGAAAACACTTGCAGTCAGCCTGATGCATATTGGAAATAATGTCCGAATGCTGGCTTCCGGTCCGCGATGCAGTATTGGTGAAATCCAGCTTCCGGCAAATGAGCCCGGATCATCAATTATGCCCGGAAAAGTAAATCCAACACAAAACGAAGCACTGACCATGGTTTGTGCCCAGGTGATTGGTAATGATGCTGCCATTACAGCAGGAGGGATGCAAGGACATTTCCAGTTAAATGTATTTAAACCGGTGATGATATACAACCTGCTGCAAGCTGCCAGGTTGATTGGTGATGCCTGTGTTTCGTTTACTAAAAATGCAGTGGTAGGTATTGAACCCAACCAAAAAACAGTAAAAGAAAATCTTGAAAACTCATTGATGTTGGTAACTGCACTAAATACTCATATCGGCTACGAAAAAGCAGCCGCCATTGCCAAGAAAGCACATAAGGAAGGTACAACTTTAAGAGAAGCTGCATTGGAACTGGGTTATTTAACCGATGAGGAATTTACTGAATGGGTTGATCCGGCCAAGATGATTTAAATATTTGTTGTCGCAAAATTATTACACGTATGCGGTTTTGCGACTCTGCATGAAAAATAATAAGTTTCCTGTAAAATTGCGTATGGAAAATCCCGATAAACCCGTAATTGTACAAAAAAGTTCATTAAAAATAGTCATGGAACCTGGTACCTACTGGTGGTGTGCCTGTGGCCGCAGTAAGAACCAGCCCTTTTGTGATGGTTCGCACAAAGGAACCAGTTTCATACCTAAAAAGGTCGTTATCGAAGAAACACAACTTGTATCATGGTGTATGTGCCGCCACAGCGATAAAGAACACATTTGTGACAACAAACACAGGGAGCTACCCTAGCTGAACAAGCAATTGAGGCTGTCTCATAAGTCAGGTTTTCGTTTTTGGTTCACGCAAAGTCGCAAAGATCGCAGCGTTAAGATACTGAACTTCAATATTGTTTTCCTCTGTGTTCTCTGCAGCATTGCGTGAAATATGACTTATGAGACAGCCTCTTAGCCTGCCTGCCTGTCCGCCGTAAAACTTTGGCAGGCGGACACGTAGCCGTTACGGCGAAGGCAGGGGGGATTCCCTGAGTATATCCCCTTGAATCTTCACCATATTCTTCAACCGGTAAACAAAAGCCCTTTTGGCTATTTTGCCATTTCGGTAAATCTGGATGGTATCTGCCAGTTCTACACTTTCAAAATATGATGCTAATTCATTATCGGGCGGACGATAATAACGGCTATCTGTAATGTAATATGCACACATTCCTTTTTCAAAACCACCATTTATTTGATTGATCCAGGCATATTTATGGATACGATCCAATTGACCGATTCCATATGATCTCATCCCGACAGGCGATGCAGCATAATAATCATAATTGGCAAGCGGGAACCAATTATCACCAACAAGTATACTGTTTGAAGGCATAGTTTGATCATGTATATCTCGTTTTACGATCCCGGCAAAAGCCTTCCCGGTTTGATCAAAACCAAACAAGTCTAACGACACATCATTATTTCCAATGGTTTGATATTCATCATGTTGGTCAAATGTGAAAATGCCAAACTTAATTTGCGAAAATCCCACCACCAATGTTATTACCAGTAGTGATAATGAAGCAATGAACACGCTTCTTCTGAGAATTGGTTTTTTCCACTGATCAATCCAAACAGCAGCAATTAACAACAGGGTTGTATAGGAAGGTGCAGACCAGTGTGGCAAGGTGCTCCGCGTTAAAGAAATTAAAAGAAATGTAGCTATTAAGGGCAGAGTAGAGAGAATGATAATCTGGAGATAAGCAACTTTAATGAATAATCTTCCATTAATGTAGGTAATCAAAGTTAATGCGATCAGGATAAAATTAATGGGGTTATTATATAAAAATTCACCAATAATTTCGGTAATGAAATATTCAATATTTATTGTCTGACTAAATGAATTGACCCTGCTGCTGTGAAATGTAAAACTGATCCAATCGTTTTGAAAATTCCAGATCAGGATTGGAGAAGCAATAACAAAAGAAACTATTGCTGCAAGGTATAAATAAGGACTTTTAAACCAATCTCTCCTGAAGAACAGAAAAAACAAACCCATCCCAACCCATAAAAAAGCGGTTGTATATTTTGACAATATTCCAAAGCCAAGCGTTACACCAAGTAGCAACATCAAAGCACCGGTATTCCGGTCAATTTTATCTGATGGTAAAACCCGTATCATCAGATAAATACTAAGTAACCAGAACAAACTTTGCGGCGTATCGGGTAAAATAAAAATGCCTGCAATTACTGTAGCATATATCGAAGAAACATATAGCAGGACAGCATAAAATCCAACACGGCCATTTTTAATGATTTTCCCAATTTGATACATCAACCAGATGTTGATGGCACCGAAAATAACCGATGAAAGACGAATAAAAAACTCGTTTTCGAAAAATAAGTCCAGACTGAATAATTGGATAACAAAACCAACCATTAACGGATGATCAAAATGAGACCAATCCGGAAAACGGGCATAAAGAACATAGTAAACTTCGTCGTTACCCAATTCAAGAAATCCAGCCAATAAGCCCCTGATCACTGTTGAAATGATGATCAGTAGAAAGACGTATGCGCTGTATTTGTTTTTAAACACTGCCATTTTTATTTTACATCAGGTGGTGTTTAGTTTTTTTCTTCGAAACAGGTAAACAACAGTAAGTATAATAAGGAAATAAGCAATCCTGAGCCATAAAGTCGCTGTTTTGTTTACTTCAGCTTTTCGGGTTGATGCCGGGTAATCGCCGCTATATCTGACAATTGGGTTTAAATAAATTGTGGAACCATCACCATATTTAAATTCTGTGCGTACATATGAATCATCTTCTTTAATCATGTAGAAAGCACTATTTGTATCAATAACGGTTTTTCGTAAAATGCCATTCTGCCCTACAAAATTAATGATTTCAGCCATTTGATCAGACCTGACAAACAACGTATCACCCTTCAAAACAACCTGCCTGATCAAAGGTGCATTTTTAATTCGCGCTGCTCTTTCTGTTAAGAGAATATCTTGTTGCGGAAAAAAGTCAACACCATATGCATTTCCTGTTTTCAGGCTGTTAATAATATCCTCCCGGTTTGTTGTTGGTGAATTGATCATTGTGAATTTACGCCCTACTTCATTCCAATGCAACACGTCATGGGCATCATCGTTACCCATAATCCAGGCAAGGTGGCCCGATGAAAGTGCAGCATCCCAGTGCTCAATCGATATCCGTAAATTGTTTAACACCTCCATCATCTGATAATTGGTCAGGTATCTCATCTCGTCCACCAGGTATCCATGACGCAACAAGGGATGAGCCATAACTACAATATCACAATCGCGATTAAGTTGATCAATAATCCACTGCTTCATGCTTGTTGTTTGAAAAAGGATTAAATCGGTCCATAATACCTGTTTGGCACCGATACACACCTGGTGTGTTTTGAATGCATTGTATCCATGCTCATAGGTAGGGATAAACGAGGGTTTTTCGCTACCGTAATAATTTATTTTTTGATAATCACTGGTAGCAACATGGTCGAAATTGAGTTCACGATACATGCTGTCGATTAATTCGTTGCTGTTTTTCCGGCCATCGGTAATACCACCCCATGCTTTTGACTGCACCTGGAAATTATACTGCTTCCATTGGGTTGAATCCATGCCTGTGTATGGATTGTAAAGTTTATCACCATAAAATGGTTTTGGATCATCAAAATGATAAATAGGCGCCATCAGGTAAAACACCATAAGCATGCCCACCAGTATAATGAGCATGTATAAAAGTGGTCGAAGTAAGTAGCGATGGATTCGTCTCATTTTTCTCAAGTCAGCGGCAAAATTAACAATTACTTTTCACCTGATTAATTTATCAGTTTATTGCAGTCAATCTGGCTTCGTAATCCAGGCATAAAGGCACAGGGCCGTTTCGATGAAGGCAGGGATAATACCAACTACAACCCCGGATTACCGATATAAATTTGTGAATTATTCAGGTTCATCTTCTTTTTGCTGCAAAAACTTCCAATAATTTGGGTTCAAAAACTTAATGGGCTTCTTAAGTGTGAATCGGTAAGCAAAGTTCAGCTTAATAATTCCTGTTGAAAACAAGGAAGAAGCATTGCTGACAGATAGTTGATGGTAGAGATTTTGGGTAATGAAAAAAGCGCCAACATAAACCCTCCTGCTGTTGTATCCAAAACCTGTCCTGAGCCCGGCATTTATGCCAAAAGTAACGCCTGTTTTTTTTGATATATCGATATCATACTCTTGAATAACCGAGTAGCTTAACTGTGGTCCGGCCGACACGCCAATCGCAAAGAACAGATGCTGTTTGATCACAAAAGTATGGCTATAGCCGCCATTGATTCCCAGGTTGATTGATAATGAATTATCAAATTTATAACCACCAAGAAATTCCGGAGGATTAACCTGACTGGGGATAAATGAAGAATCGCCCTGGAAATGTGAATAAAAGAAGTCGCCACCCACAAGGAACGAACCGGCACTTTTCCTTTGCCATTCGTTTTGCATATATGTTGCCCGCATCGAGAACCTTTTGTTATTAAATATATATTGGGCCACAACTCCTGTACTGAACAATTGAATATCAGGCCGCAAAGGGTAAGCTCCTGTATCCGTCCAGCCGTCAAGAATAGACCCGGGATTGCTTAAGTAAAAACCGGTATGTGTCATAAAATAGAGATCGAAAATAATTTTACGTCCATAAAAATTCATTCGAAAGTCAAACGACTTTGTTTTACCATATTTACTGTCGGCTACTGAATTACCGAGGGGCGAAAAACCCAGGTTTATTCCAAAAACAGAGTAATTGAAACCGACGCCGAAAGAGAGTTTGGAATGAATAGCATAAGAAAGGTCTTTGTCAAGATTCTGGTCGGTAAAAGAAATACCCGCAAAAGAAAGTGACGAAAATACCCTGCTTGTGAACTCTTCAGTGTAGCTGTATATGTAATTTGTATCGTAATTATTTTTCAAAAAAATGGCTTGGGCATTCACTTTGTTTATGCCTGTAACCAATACAACCAACAGCAAAAAAATGGATAAAAAACGAAGTTGTTTTTGAATCTGAAACGCTTTCATTCATTACAAAAATAGAATAAAGTTAGTTTCCTGTCCTTGAAAAATAATTTGTATTTTTGCATGCTTATTTAAATTAATTCTAAATAGGGGTGTAATGAAGGATGGTAAAGGGAAAAACGGTGTTTTAGAGGAGGTTACATCCGGTGAATACAAATATGGGTTTGTTACTGATATCGAGATGGATATGGCCCCAAAGGGCTTAAATGAAGATATCATTCGATTTATATCATCTAAAAAAAATGAACCTGACTGGATGCTTGAGCTTCGGTTAAAAGCATTCAGACACTGGCAAAAAATGAAAGAACCAAAATGGGCCCATGTCAAATATCCGCCTATTGATTTTCAGGACATCATTTACTATGCAGCACCAAAAAAGAAGAAACAGTTGGAAAGCCTTAATGAGGTTGATCCTGAGTTGCTCGATACTTTCAATAAACTTGGCATCTCTCTGGAAGAGCAGAAAATGCTTGCAGGGGTAGCAGTTGATGCGGTAATTGATAGTGTATCGGTAAAGACTACATTCCAGGATACGTTGGCCAAGCATGATATTATTTTTTGTTCGTTCAGCGAAGCGGTTCAAAACCACCCGGAACTTATTAAACAATATATGGGTAAGGCTGTGCCTTACACCGACAACTATTATGCTGCATTAAATACTGCTGTTTTCAGCGATGGATCATTCTGCTATATTCCAAAAGATGTGCGTTGCCCAATTGAATTGTCAACGTATTTCAGGATTAATGCGGCCAATACCGGACAGTTTGAAAGAACCCTGATTGTTGCAGAAGAAGGAAGTTATGTAAGTTACCTGGAAGGTTGTACAGCCCCTCAACGTGATGAGAATCAGTTGCATGCCGCCATTGTTGAGATCATTGCTATGGATGATGCTGAAGTAAAATATTCAACGGTACAAAACTGGTATCCCGGCGATAAAAATGGCAAAGGTGGAATTTACAATTTTGTAACCAAACGCGGTTTGTGTAAAGGCCGGAGTTCAAAGATCAGCTGGACACAGGTGGAAACAGGATCAGCCATTACATGGAAATACCCAAGCTGCTTTCTGATGGGAGACAATTCGATTGGGGAGTTTTATTCTGTTGCGGTAACCAATAATTATCAACAGGCCGATACAGGTAGCAAAATGGTTCATATCGGAAAAAATACAAAAAGCACGATCATTTCAAAAGGTATTTCTGCAGGTAAAAGCAACAACAGCTACCGTGGATTGGTGAGGATATCGAAAAAAGCTGCCAACTCAAGGAATTTTTCGCAATGCGATTCATTATTACTTGGTGATCAATGTGGTGCACATACATTTCCATATATCAAAACCGGTAACGAGACCTCTATTGTTGAACACGAAGCAACTACTTCTAAGATTTCGGAGGACCAATTGTTTTATTGCCGGCAACGTGGCATCAATACCGAAAAAGCAATTGGGTTGATTGTGAATGGATATGCAAAAGAAGTGTTGAATAAACTGCCGATGGAATTTGCAGTTGAAGCACAAAAATTATTGGCAATTACACTCGAAGGAAGTGTAGGATAATCAATACAATAAAAAAGAGGACTCAGTTACCCAGTCCTTCCCTGTCCGCCGAATCCGCCAAATGGCGGAGAAGGAGGAAGGTCTGGGTAGAGACTAAACGTAAATAAGTATGCTACTAAATATAAAAGACCTCCATGTTTCAATAAATGGAAAAGAAATCCTGAAAGGGTTTAACCTGGGCGTAAACAAAGGAGAAGTCCATGCCATAATGGGGCCGAATGGAACTGGAAAAAGTACACTGGCTGCGGCAATAACAGGGCGAGAAGGTTATGAAATTACGCAAGGAGAAATTGAATACAAAGGAAAAGATATTGAAGATTTATCTCCTGATGAAAGAGCAAACGAAGGGATATTTTTGAGCTTTCAGTATCCGGTTGAAATCCCTGGTGTGAGCATGACCAATTTCATGCGGACTGCAATCAATGCACAGCGCGAATATCGAGGCGAGGAATCAATCCCTGCAGGTGAGTTTTTAAAGAAGATGGAAGAAAAGAAAAACCTTGTGGATATTCATTCCAAACTTACCAAACGTTCAGTAAACGAAGGATTTTCGGGAGGTGAAAAAAAGAAGAATGAAATCTTCCAGATGGCGATGCTCGAACCTATGCTTGCCATACTTGATGAAACAGATTCAGGCCTGGATATTGATGCACTGAAAGTAGTAGCCAGGGGAGTGAATGCGCTTCGGTCGGATGAAAATGCTTTTGTTATCATTACGCACTATCAGCGACTGCTGGATTATATTGAGCCTGATTTTGTACATGTGATGTGGGATGGCCGTATCGTAAAATCCGGAGGAAAAAGATTGGCGCTTGAACTGGAAGAAAAGGGCTACGATTGGGTAAAAGAACTTTATTAAAATAAACGACCAATTCAATGTTAACCATTGATAAAAAATATAGCAAACTGGAATCGGTATTATTTGATCACTACGTGGCAAATAAGAATGATTTAAACTCATCCTGTCAACCGGGCGTTAGTGATGAACGGGAAAAAGCTTTTAATTTTTTTAAGGAAACGGGTTTGCCTGTAAATAAGGATGAAAAGTGGCGTAATTCATTGTTGCCTAAACATTACGGCCAATCATACACTTTTGATACTTCTCCTGTAATTTACGATAAGGCAGCCGGTGAGATTTTCGATTGCGTGATTCATGGATATTCGGCACATATACTCCCCATGTTGAATGGCTGGTACTATAGCTCTTCCAAAGAATCTATGCAGATTCTTGAAGATGGAGTTATTGCTGGAAGCATATTAACGGCACAAAAAGAATATCCTGAATTATTTGAAAAACATTTCGGAAAAATAGCCGATTTTCAAAAAGACGGATTTACTGCCACCAATACAGCGCTTTTCAGGGATGGTGTTTTTATTTATGTGCCTGATAACGTGATTGTTAAAAACGCCATACAATTATTGATGATGGTTAACCGCGACGACCGCCTGTTGATGAATTCACGAAACCTGATTATTTTAGGTAAGAACAGTAAACTTGATTTCATGCATTGCGATGATTCTATCAATCACGATTCCAGTTTCATCAATACACTTACCGAAATTTACCTGGATGAAAATGCGAGTTTGGATTTGTACAAATTGCAAAACATTAATGATGAGACTACTTTGTTAAATAATACTTTTATTTATCAGGAAAAGGATAGTCGTTCCAAAGTAGCTGTTTTAACATTAAATGGGGGTAAGATCAGGAATGAGATAGATGTTGATTTACACGGTGAAGGTGCTGAATCGGATCTCAATGGTATTTATCTGATGGATAAAAAACAGCATGTTGATAACCAGGTTTTTGTAAGGCATTCAGTTCCCAATTGTTATAGCAATGAATTGTTCAAAGGTGTGCTGGATGATGAAGCCAGCGCTATTTTTAACGGGCATATTTATGTTGCAAAAGATGCGCAAAAAACTAATGCATTTCAAAGGAATAACAACATTTTAATGACTCCCGAGGCAAGCATCGATACCATGCCTTTTCTCGAAATATATGCAGATGATGTTAAATGTAGCCACGGCGCAACAGTTGGCCAGCTTGATGAAGATGCCATGTTTTATATGATGCAACGGGGTATAAGCAAGCAGGATGCAAGGTTACTTTTAATGTATGCATTTGCTTCGGAAGTGACTTCCAAAATTAGTATTGATCCGCTTCGCATTAGCGTTGAAGATATGATCAAAAGACGGTTACGTGGAGAGCTTTCCATCTGTGAGAAATGTGTGTTGCATTGTAGCGTACCGGATAAGCCAATTGAATTTGAAATAGACATGAGCAAAATTTAAGACCATGAATTTCAATATTGAAATAATCAGGAATGACTTCCCAATACTTAATCAAAAAGTAAATGGCAAACCGCTTGTCTATCTTGATAATGCGGCAACCACACAAAAGCCTGTTCAGGTAATAAACCGCATCAAACAGTATTATGAAATTGAAAACAGCAATGTTCACCGTGGAGTGCATAAACTCAGTCAGATAGCTACTGAAAAATATGAACAGGCCCGTAAATACATTTCAGGTTTTATCAATGCGAAAAGCGAAAACGAGATTATTTTTACCAAAGGAACCACCGACTCAATCAATATACTGGCTTCAACCTTTGCCGATTTTGTAAATGAAAGGGATGAGATACTTGTTTCTGAAATGGAGCATCACTCGAACCTGGTACCCTGGCAACAATTGTGTAAAAAAAAGAATGCAAATCTTAAAGTCATACCGGTACTTGAAAATGGTGAGATTGACCTGGTAGGCCTTCCATCCTTGATCACACCTAAAACCAAATTACTTGCAATAGCTCATGTTTCAAATGTGCTGGGGACCATTAATCCGATTAAAGAAATTGTGAAACTGGCGCACAATAAGAATGTACCTGTTCTTGTGGATGGTGCACAGGCTATAGCTCATTTACCGGCTGATGTTCAGGTACTTGATTGTGACTTTTATGCATTCTCAGGCCACAAAGCCTACGGCCCGATGGGCGCTGGAGTTTTGTATGGAAAAGAAGAGTGGTTAAACAAATTGCCTCCTTATCAATTTGGAGGCGAAATGGTTGACAGTGTCAGTTTTGAGGAAACTATTTTTAATGTGCTTCCCTACAAATATGAAGCTGGTACTCCAAATGTTGCTGGAGCGCTGGGTATTGAAGCGGCACTGAAGTATATTGAATCAAATACCATCGATGCTATTCAGGCATATGAAGATGACCTTTTGGAATATGCCACCAGTGAATTGAAAAAAATAAACGGTATTCGGATAGTTGGTGAAGCGAAAAATAAAACAGCTGTATTGTCTTGCATCGTTGAGGGTATACATCCTTACGATATCGGTACTTTGCTTGATCAGATGGGTGTTGCTGTCAGGACAGGACATCATTGTGCACAGCCGCTGATTGATAGCTTTGGGTTGCCGGGAACATTGCGGGCATCATTGGCCATGTACAATAACAAAGAAGATATAAATGCATTTGTCAGCGCCACCCAAAAGGCAGTTAACATGCTAAAATAATACAGACAACCTGATGACGATAAAAGAAAAACAGGAAACAATTATTGATGAATTTTCCATGTTCGATGACTGGATGGACAAATATGCTTACCTGATTGAACTGGGAAAGGATTTACCGTTGATCAATGAGCAATATAAAACAAAGCGATATCTTATATCAGGATGTCAATCCAGGGTTTGGCTGCATGCCCAGATGCAGGATGGAAAAATGATATTAACCGCTGACAGTGATGCTGTAATTACGAAGGGGATTGTTAGTTTATTAATCAGAGTTCTGTCAGGTCAAACACCTTATGATATCCTTAAAACCGACCTGGTTTTTCCAAAAAAAATAGGCCTGAGCGACCACCTTTCTCCAACCCGTGCCAATGGTTTGCAATCGATGATCAAACAAATCCAGCTTTATGCGCAGGCGTTTATACTTAAATCGCTAAAGAAATAACTCATGACCAAAGACGAAATCAGGATATTGGAAGAAAAGATCATTAATGTGTGTAAAAACATATTTGATCCTGAAATACCGGTTAGCATTTATGAGTTGGGGCTTATTTATGAAACCAAAGTTTCTGAAGATGGCAAAGTTGAAATTTTAATGACTTTAACTACACCCAACTGTCCGGTAGCTGAGAGTCTTCCTGCGCAAGTTAAAGAGGAGATAGGATATTTAACCGGTGTAACTGAAGTTGACCTTGAAATAACTTTTGAACCGCCCTGGGATCAGGAGATGATGTCGGAAGAAGCGAAATTGGAGTTGGGGCTTCTATAAGTGTTTTCACGCAAAGTCGCAGAGGCGCAAAGTGAATTCCCTCACCACCGTCAATAGCTTCAAATTAATCAACTCAAATAATCAACATTCGCAAACGACCGTTTAATGCCTTTCCTGAATTTGAATTTCGGATAGCCTAGCAAAACAATCAGGCCCTCCTTACTTTTATATCTGATATTTTGTTTTTCACGGAACTTTTTGGCTGCTGACCCTTTTTGGATAAACGGATGAACCCCTCCAATCATGCATGTACCAAGCCCAAGCGACTCGGCTGCGACCATGGCATAAGTAGCAACAACTATCGGATC
>JAUVKF010000080.1 GCA_030596395.1 Chlorobiota bacterium
GGCAATTTTATCGACCAGAAAACCATTGATACAAATGTAGGTTTACAGGCTGAACAAGCTTATCAATTTGTTATGCGGCACATTTCAGAAAGCTCAACCGATTACACTGGTGTTTACCGCAACGACCGCTGGGAATACCCCATTATTGCAATACGGGAAGTAATCCGCAATGCAGTTATACATCGTGATTATTCACTTAGCGGCAAAGACATTAAGATTGCCATCTTCGATGATAAAATTGAAATAACCAGTCCTGGAAAATTAATGCCTACGGTTGATTACAATGATATGGAATCCGGGCAGTCCGACATCCGTAACAAAACTTTAGCCCCGGTATTCAAATGGCTTGGTATCATTGAACAATGGGGCAATGGCTTAAAACTTATAAAAGAAGAGCTACAAGCCTATCCTGAAATAGAACTATCATGGAAAGAACCCGGAATAGCATTCAGGGTAACATTTACCAATAAGAATTATCAGCAACAGCAGGAGTTACAGCAGGAGTTACAGCAGGAGTTACAGCACAAGTTACAGCACAAGTTACAGCACGAGTTGCAGCAGGAGTTGCAGCAGGAGTTGCAGCAGGAGTCATTATATGGAAAAGTATTACGATTAGTACAAGCACAAACATCATCAACACAAGAACTATCAACAGCATTAGGTCAAAAATCTATATCAGGTCAATTATATACAACAGTAAATAAACTAAAGAAAGATGGATTAATAGAATGGATAATACCGGATAAACCAAAAAGCTCTAAACAAAAATACCAGATAACCCAAAGAGGAAATGCTTTCCTTCAATTACTTGATGAAAAGTAACCTATGCAATAACAGAATCTATTCTTCAACATTTGATTTTCCTGCGGAAAACCAACCTTTATAATTGCGGGCCCGCAGCAACCAATGACTTTCCATGTTCATTGTCGGTGTACTGCTCAAAATTATTAATAAACAATTTGGCCAGGTCTTTTGCTTTTTTATCCCATTCCGAAGGATCAGTATAAGTATCGCGCGGATCAAGGATTCCAGTATCTACACCGGGAAGTAAAGTTGGAACTTCAAGGTTAAATATCGGGATCATTTTGGTTTCAGCCTTTTCAATCGAACCATCAAGGATGGTGTCAATAATACCTCTGGTGTCCTTAATTGAAATTCTTTTACCTGTGCCGTTCCAGCCAGTATTGACTAAATAAGCTTCAGCATCATTTTGTTCCATCCGTTTTACAAGTTCCTGCCCATATTTGGTTGGGTGAAGTGTTAAGAATGCAGCGCCAAAACCGGCAGAAAATGTTGGTTGTGGTGTGGTAACGCCAACCTCGGTACCTGCTAACTTAGCTGTAAAGCCAGAAAGAAAATGATATTGAGTTTGTTCGGGTGTTAATTTTGCAATAGGTGGCATAACGCCAAATGCGTCGGCGGTTAAAAAGATCACTTTTGTTGCATGCCCTGCCTTTGATATAGGTTTTACAATATTGTCGATGTGATATATCGGGTAAGAAACACGTGTGTTTTGTGTTATAGAACCGTCATCAAAATCAATCTTGCCATTAGCATCTAAGCTAACATTTTCGAACAGTGCATCTCTTTTTATTGCATTATAGATATCCGGTTCACTTTCTTTATCGAGATGAATTGTTTTTGCATAGCAGCCTCCCTCGAAATTAAATATGCCGTCATCATCCCATCCATGTTCATCATCACCAATTAAAGCGCGTTTCGGGTCGGTAGAAAGTGTGGTTTTACCTGTGCCTGAAAGTCCGAAAAATATTGCAACATCTCCATCCTGACCAACATTGGCCGAACAGTGCATGGCGGCAATACCTTTAAGGGGCAGATAATAATTCATGATTGAAAAAATACCTTTTTTCATCTCACCGCCGTACCAGCTACCTCCAATTACAGCACGTCCCTCAGAAAGGTTGAACGTAACAAATACTTCAGAATTAAACGGAACACCATCCAGACGTTTCATTGTTTTCCAGTCAGGATTGATGGTCTTAGCAGCGTTCAGTACAACAAAATCCGGTTCAAAATTTTCTTGTTCTTCTTCTGTGGGCCTGATAAACATATTTTTGATAAAATGTGCCTGCCATGCAACCTCCAGGATAAACCGAATGTTTAACCTGCTATCTTCATTTGCACCGGCATAACCGTCTATAACAAATAATCGTTTTCCGGTAAGCTGGTCAGCGCCCATTTTGTAAAGCTTTTTCCAGGTTTCCTGATCAACCGGTTTGTTGTCTGATGATTTTGCTTGCTCTGCCCACCAAATAGTGTCTTTTGTCTTGTCGTCAAAAACGACATACTTGTCTTTGGGTGACCTGCCTGTAAATCTTCCGGTCAGTACATTTACTGCACCTAATTCTGATTCCTGACCTTTTTCGTAACCTTCAAGTTTTGGGTCCATTTCTTCTTTATAAAGAAGATCGTAGGAAGGATTATAAATAATTTCTTGAACATCGGTAATGCCGTAACTTTTAAGATCGGCTCTAATTTTGGATAAATCGCTCGACATGAGTACTTTTTTTGGTTTAAGAATGATTAAAAATGAAGCTGCAAATTACAAATTAATGCTGAATTAAATTAAAAAAAAAGCCATCCGTCAGCTGACGGATGGCTTTTTTTAATGATTATAAATAGGTTATAATTTCATATTTATTTGTGCTTCCTTTTCCAGGCCTTTGAATTAGTAATTCTGGATTGTGCTGCGGCTAAGCGGGCTATCGGAACCCTGTATGGTGAACAGCTTACATAGTGCAAACCAACCCTGTGGCAAAATTCGATGGAACTTGGCTCTCCGCCATGCTCTCCACAAATACCCAACTTAATGTTTTTACGTGTTTTGCGGCCTCTTTTAACTGCGGTTTCAACCAATTGCCCAACACCTTCCTGGTCGAGGGCCTGGAAAGGATCTTCTTTCAGAATACCTTTATCAATGTAAACTTTCAGGAACTTGCCGGCGTCATCGCGTGAATAACCAAAAGTCATCTGGGTAAGGTCGTTTGTTCCAAATGAGAAAAATTCGGCTGTTTTTGCAATTTCATCTGCTGTAAGTGCTGCCCTGGGGATTTCGATCATCGTACCTACCATATAGTCAATCTTACTTCCTCTTTCTTCAAATACTTTGTTGGCTGTTTCGCGAACAATCTCTTCTTGCATCTTCAACTCAGCAGCAGTACCAATCAAAGGGATCATGATCTCAGGGTGGGTCTTTATCTTCCTGTCTTTTAGATTCATTGCGGCTTCGATAATCGCCCTGGATTGCATCTCAGTAATTTCAGGATACGTATTTCCTAAACGACAACCACGATGACCAAGCATAGGGTTAAATTCAGAAAGTTCTTCAACTTTTTCCTTGATAACACTAACTTTAACACCCATAACATCTGCCATTTCTTTCTGGCCCTTTTCATCATGGGGTACAAATTCATGCAAAGGAGGGTCGAGCAAACGAACGGTTACAGGCAAATCGTGCATGGCTTCAAATATACCTTCAAAGTCAGTTCTTTGAATGGGCAATAATTTATCAAGAGCCTTTCTTCTGCCTGCTTCATCATCAGCAAGGATCATTTCGCGCATAGCGACGATCTTGTCATCACCAAAAAACATATGCTCGGTACGGCAAAGGCCAATTCCTTTTGCTCCAAAATCACGGGCTGTCTGTGCATCGTGCGGCGTGTCAGCATTTGTCCTGACCAACATTTTTGCTTTTTTATCAGCCAGTTTCATTAATTTGCCAAAGTCACCGCTTAATTCGGCTTCAGTGGTAGAAATCTTTCCATCGTAAACCTCTCCGGTTGATCCGTTTAACGAAATGAAATCGCCTTCCTTATAGGTATTGCCTTCCATTTCAAGTGTACGGTTTCTATAATTAATCTTGACACCTCCGGCTCCGGAAACACAACATTTACCCATTCCACGTGCAACAACAGCAGCGTGTGATGTCATCCCACCACGAGCAGTTAAGATTCCCTGTGCGGAGTTCATCCCTGCTAAGTCTTCCGGAGAAGTCTCAATACGAACAAGAATTACTTTTTTGCCTTCGTCAGCCCATGATTCAGCATCATCAGCATGGAATACAATTTGTCCGGCTGCCGCTCCCGGCGATGCAGGCAAACCTTTTGCCATCACTTTTGCTTCTTTAATTGCAGTGTCATCGAATACCGGGTGCAGGAGTTCATCCAGTTTTTCGGGATTAACGCGCATGATTGCTTCGTCGCGCTTTATTTGTTTCTCTTTGAGCATGTCCATTGCTATCTTAACCATGGCTGCACCTGTACGTTTTCCATTCCTGGTTTGCAACAACCACAATTTTCCATCCTGAATAGTAAACTCAATATCCTGCATGTCGTGATAGTGGTTCTCGAGTTGATTTTGTGTTTCATTCAACTCTTTATAAAGCTCTGGCATTGTTTCTTCAAGTGAAGGAAAATTGGCAGCGCGATTGTCTTCAGAAACCATTGCCAGTTTTGCCCATCGTTTCGATCCTTCTAATGTGATCTGCTGTGGTGTACGAATTCCGGCAACAACATCTTCACCCTGCGCATTGATAAGGTATTCACCATTGAAAAGGTTTTCACCGGTACCGGCATCCCTGGTAAAAGCAACACCGGTTGCCGATGTTTCACCCATGTTACCGAATACCATAGCCTGTACGTTGATAGCTGTACCCCATTCATCTGGTATCTTTTCCATTTTGCGGTAATAAATAGCCCTGTCGTTCATCCAGCTATCGAATACAGCCATCACCGATCCCCAGAGTTGTTCCCATGGATCAACCGGAAAATCATGCCCGGTTTGTTTTTTAACAGCGGCTTTAAATCTTTTTACCAGCTCTTTAAGGTCATCGGATGTAAGATCAGTATCCAACTCTACCTCTTTTTCCTCTTTCATCACATCAATAATCTCTTCAAACGGATCAGGGTCTTCTTTGGATACGGGTTTCATTCCCAAAACAACATCACCGTACATCTGAACAAAACGGCGGTACGAATCCCATGCAAAACGTTCGTTACCTGATTTTTTTGCAATACTTGCTACAGCTTCATCATTGAGCCCAAGATTAAGTACGGTATCCATCATACCCGGCATAGATGCACGGGCACCCGAACGTACCGACATCAGTAATGGGTTTTCTTTATTTCCAAATTTAGTACCCATGATCATTTCAACTTCTGCCATTGCAGCTTCAACCTCTTCTTTTATCAGTTTCACTACATAATCTTGTCCTTTTTCATTATAAAGGGTACACATTTCAGTAGTGATTGTAAAACCCGGAGGAACCGGGACTCCGATGAGGTTCATTTCGGCCAGGTTGGCACCTTTGCCACCCAACAGGTTTTTCATTTTTGCATTCCCTTCAGCTTTCTTGTCGCCGAACGAGTAAACGTGCTTTGTTTTCGCCATTATGATATACGATTAAATATGAATTTTCCGATTAAAATTTAAGGATGCAAAGGTATTAAATTTCATACCTTAAATTCCTGAAAACAATATTAAAATGCGTTTAAATTATTTGCAAACGATTACGGGTGAGTCTGTTTTTGATCAGGAGTCTGTTAAATACGGACAGAACATGCTACACGCTTTTACCTACAGCGATTATTAAGAAAATGAAGCAGGTCTGCATATTTAACTCCTACTCGGCAGAGGCAATATGAAGCATAGAATTAACTGTTAATTCCTGATTCAATAAAAGGTGAATTCAATTTATCCTTTCCAGGTCTTTTACCGCAGCATACTGAGGCTCAATAATCCATTTGCCAGCTTGATTGATAAAGCCCCAATTATCGCCTTTTTTAACTGCAGCAAAACCGTTTTTAAAATTGCGGCCACCATCAAATTCAGGAGCTATTGCCCATTCACCTTTGTTGTTGTAATATCCTGTTTTACCTCCTTTTTTTCCCCTGGCAAGTCCCTCGCTAAAATCGCCCCAGGATTCTGCATCTTCAATATTCAATATTTCACCGGCTTTGTTCACATAGGCCCATTTACCATCCGTTTTCACACGGGCCAACCCGCTGACAGGGTCAAAGTTTTTGGCTGCATCAAATTGGGCATTAATCACCCACTCGCCTTTTGTGTCAATATAACCAACTTTCTTGTCGCTTGTCTTCGCCCATGCCAATCCATTTGTAAAATATCCCACAGTCAGGAACCGGGCAGGAATAACTACCTTTCCACCGGTGTTAATATAACCACTCTCCTTATCGCTATTCGTAAAGGGAGCGAGTCCTTCTGAAAAGTGTTTGATGTCAACAATATCTTCGCCATCAATTTTAGTTTTCTCTCCGGTTTTATTGATCACGAAGAAGTCATTCCCGATTTTTACTACGGCAAAACCATTATTGAAAATGCTTACTTTGTCGTATTTCAGTTCAATGGCTACTTTCCCATCTTGATCCAAAAAGCCCCATTTTTTATCTTTCATAATGGCTACCCTATTATCATGGTAACCCTCAAGGCCACCGATTCCGATAAATCCTTCAATGAGTTTAAAGCCATCTATTTCTGTTGCGATTTTCTCCCCTTTGGTATTAATAAAGCTAAACTGTTTTGATTCATAGATTGGTGCCAATCCGTTTTTTGAAAATTGATAGCACTTTTTGTAAATAGGAGCAATTATAGTTTCTCCATTCTGGTTGATGTATCCCCATGTTTTTTCTCCATAAGGTTTTACCTGTGTAATGTAGGTTTGTGCAATTGCCCCAATGGACATCATAAAACTAAGTGTGATAATAATTAGTGATTTCATAACTATTCGTTTAAAAGTTAAATATGTATATATGTTTTTTCAAAAGTAAAAATTTTCAACACGCCTTGTAGAATCAAACCGACAAACTTTTCGAAAACAGTAAGCTTAAATTTTTTCTATTCCTTGTGATTTGATCTACATTCAGTTACCTTGATATACCTTGTAGATCCTGATTCGAAAAGTATTTGCGAGTAATTGAGGTAAATCATGTTGAATTCAAGTGCAAATTAATTTATCAAATATTGAATTGCTGGATGTATATTTTTTATGTTTGCTATTCCTGAAATTTAAAACCAAATACCATGCAAAAAATAGGTATCAGATACGAAGATAAATATGTGATGGAACGGCGGGTTCCATTGGTTCCTGCTCACGTTAAGGAACTGATAGCAAAAGGACTTGAATTTGAAGTTGTAAAATCAGCTAAAAGAATCTTTAAAGATTATGAATTTGCAGAAGCAGGTGCCACGCTTGTTGATGAAGTTACCGATTCGAATCTTGTCCTCGGCGTTAAAGAAATGCCCATCGATTTTTTTCAGAAAAACAAGACCTATATTTTTTTCAGCCATACCATAAAAGGGCAATCCTACAACATGCCGTTGTTAAAAAATATGATGGATCAAAAAATAAACCTGATTGAATACGAACGCATTGTTGACGAAAAAGGTAGAAGGTTGATATTTTTCGGGCGTTTTGCCGGCCTTGCCGGAATGATCAATTCTTTGTGGTCGTTAGGGCAGAGATACAGGGAATTAGGCATTGAAACACCATTTTTAAAAATTCAACAAACGCATCATTATAACTCGCTTGAAGAAGCGAAAGAAGTCATTTCAGATGTAGGAAAAGAGATTGCAAAAAACGGTTTACCCGAACAAATAAGTCCGCTGACGTTTGCCGTTACCGGATACGGAAATGTTTCAAATGGTGCCCAGGAAATTCTTGAATTGCTTCCGGTAGTTGAACTGTCACCTGAAGAATTATTAACACTTGAAACTTCAGGAGTAATTTCAAAACATGAGATTTACAAAGTTGTTTTCAAAGAAAAAGACCTGTCAAAACCAAAAGATCTGAATGAGAAATTTGAATTGCAGGAGTATTATGATCATCCTGAAAAATTTGAGGACCAATTTGAACAATACATTCCTTACATCAGCTGCCTGATGAATTGCATGTACTGGGATGAGCGCTATCCGAGAATCGTTACAAAAGACTATCTCGAACAGCTTTATAAAAAAGGCATTCTAAAATTGACTGTTATCGGTGATGTTACCTGCGATCCGGATGGCTCAATTGAATGTACGCACAAAGGAACCGAAATTGAAGACCCTGTATTTGTTTACAATCCTTTTACCCACAAACCGACAATGGGATTTAAAGGAGACGGTTTATTGGTGATGGCAGTTGACATATTACCGAGTGAACTACCCAGGGAATCTTCGCAAACTTTTAGCGATGCCCTTATTGGGTTTATCCCGGAAATCGCCGGAGCAGATTTCAATGCAAGCTTTAAAGAATTGGCTTTACCATATCCGATAAAAAAAGCGTTAATTCTGCATAATGGAACGCTTACACCCGATTATGAGTACATGAAAGATTATTTAACATAAACCTGTTAGTTAAGTGTTGATATAGAAATGTTTTTACCTCATGTTAACACATATATTTAGCATCAATTTTAACCAATAATAAAATGAAAAAAGTACTTATCCTCGGGGCCGGAATGGTTGTAAACCCCATCGTTTCTTATTTATTAAAAAATAATTACCAGGTAACAGTCGCATCGCGCACCAAATCAAAAGCGGATGCCATGATAAAAGGCCATCCCAATGGGACAGCACTTGCATGGACTGTTGACAAGGAAGATGTTCTTGACAATTTAATCAGTGAGCATGATCTTACGGTTAGCCTTTTACCTTATGCTTTTCATGTAACGGTAGCCAAAATGTGCATTAAGCATAAGAAGAATATGGTCACTACTTCATATGTGAAACCTGAAATGCAGGCTCTTGACCAGGAAGCTAAAGATGCTGGAATAATCATTTTAAATGAAGTAGGCGTTGATCCCGGAATTGACCATATGTCGGCTATGCGGATCATCGACTATATTCATGGAAAAAATGGGAAAGTTGAACAATTTTATTCATGCACAGGAGCGCTTGTTGCCCCTGAGGTTGAGAAAAATCCGTTCAATTATAAATTTACCTGGGCGCCTAAAGGTGTTATCATGGCAGGTAACAATGACGGCAAATATTTAAAAGACGGAAAAGAGTATTATGTGCCAACCGAAAATCTTTTCATAAACAAGTTAAAAACTAATTTTCCAAAAGTAGGAGAGCTTGAAATATATCCAAACAGGGATTCTATACCGTATATTGATCTTTATGGAATTCCAGAGGTTAAAACCATGTATAGAGGCACTTTCAGGTACAGCAAATGGTGTCCCATAATGAATACCTTCAAATCAATTGGTCTTTTATCATATGATGAAATTGATCTGAAAGGGATGTTATATGCAGATTTTATGGCGCATATGATAGGCATTGATAATTCGTCAGGTATTAAGGAAAAAGTGGCAGCTTTTCTTAAATTGGAAATCGATTCTGATCCGATTGTTGCGATGGAATGGGTGGGATTATTTTCAAATGATCCTATTGGCCGGGTAAAAGACTCACCATTTGAGATTACATCAGATTTAATGATCTCCAAAATGATGATCAATGAAGATGAGCGGGATATGGTGGCCATGCAGCACACCTTTATAGCGAGCTATGGTAATGGCAGTAAAGAGTTGATAAAGTCTAACCTTCTGGATTTTGG
Organism: Chlorobiota bacterium; assembly: GCA_030596395.1. GTDB lineage: Bacteria > Bacteroidota > Bacteroidia > Bacteroidales > F082 > JAADID01. The sequence goes on from JAUVKF010000080.1 coordinate 9,575, forward strand.
CACCTTAAAAACAGATACATCAATAGCACGTACAGTAGCCTTACCAGCCGCTTGCAGTGTGGATATGATATTGAAAAATAAGATAGCAGTTACCGGTGTTCATATACCTGTGATACCCGAGATTTATAATCCGGTTCTGGATCAGTTAGAAACTTTGGGAATCAAAATGGAAGAACAATATGGTTTAGCTGTTGAAAATGAAATAATGTAGAACTTAAAATTAATAATTGGTTTTTATTATGAAGAAGATACTGATACTGGGAGCAGGTCTGTCTACCGGTAATTTGATAGAATATTTGCTGAATAATGCCGAAGAACATGATTGGCAGATTACAGTTGGAGATATTTCAGAAGAAGTGGCACGCGCAAAAGTAAACGGCCATCCTCGTGGTGCAGCCAGGGTTTTCGATATCAACGACGATATGGAAAGCTGGCGAACAATAGCTGATCATGATGTGGTTATTTCAATGCTTCCGGCAAAAATGCACCACCTGGTTGCTGATAAATGCCTCGACCTTCGAAAACCGATGCTGACAGCCTCGTATGCAACTGAAGAAATAAAGGCGCTGGAAGAGAAAGCAAAGAAGGCGAACATTCCTATCATGATGGAGCTCGGACTTGATCCGGGCATTGACCATATGTCAGCCATGAACCTGATAAACCGAATAAAAGAAGAAGGCAACCAATTAACGTCATTTTATTCGTTTACCGGTGGATTAGTTGCTCCTGAATATGATAACAACCCGTGGAATTATAAGTTTACCTGGAACCCGAGGAATGTGGTTATGGCCGGCAATGGAGTATCTACCTTTATCAATAACGGGAAATACAAATACATCCCATACCATAGACTCTTCGACCGGACGCTAAAACGGAAAATACTGCAATTGGGTGATTTTGAGATTTATGCTAATCGCGATTCCTTAAAATACAGAGAAATATATGATCTTCAAAACATTCCGTCTATGTATCGCGGAACTATCAGAAGGCCAGGTTTCAGCAAAGCGTGGAATGTCTTCGTGAGATTGGGTTGTACCGAGGACGGATATACTATTGAAGATTCCGAGAACATGACTTATCGCGAATATATAAATGCTTTTCTTAAATACGAACCTAATGTACCTGTCGAAATAAAACTCCAGGAATATTGCAGGAATGCTGAAAATCCGGTGGTTTTTGAAAAGCTGAAATGGCTGGGAATATTTGATAACAGGAAGGTTGGATTAAAAAATGCCACGCCGGCTCAGATACTCCAGAAATTGCTTGAAGAAAAGTGGAAAATGGATCCTGAGGATAAGGATATGATAGTCATGCAGCATGAATTTAAATATAATAATGGGACAGAAGAAAAAATGATTGTATCTGCGATGGCTGTTGAAGGTAAAGATCAGAAAGAAACTGCCATGTCGATCACAGTTGGACTGCCTTTGGCCATCGCCACTAAATTGTTATTAACCGGAAAGATCAAAAATACCGGGATTGTTCTGCCAATCTATAAGGATATTTATGAACCCATTTTGGCAGAACTTGAAACCTTTGGTATAAGTTTTGAAGAGAAGGAATACATGTTGGGGTAGTTGTTATAGGTTAAGAGTTATGGGTTATAGGTTAAAAGTTATATTGTGTGTTTTGTAGCAAAAATAGCATTGTAAATGGCTAAGTATAAATCTGATAAGTTAGAACAAAGAAGCTGGAGCATTCAGGAATATCTGTCAATTGGATATATCTATTTACTGGTATTAGGTATAATTAGCGACACTATCTACTTTAATTTCTTAGGTATTAATATTCTCAGTTATTCCAATATCTTAGATGTGCTACTAAGCCCAATAATCTATTTAACCGAGAATATTATTGTCCCTGTTTCCCTTGCTTTATTAATTGGACTCATGTATTTGTTTGGCACCACTGCTCCAAAAATTCATAAGAAATACAGGGAAAAGAAATGGTACAGGAAAATGTATAATGTTGAAAAGTTAGATGAAAAATACTCAACTCCCGCTTCAATACACAATCTTATTAAGGTATCAGCTGTTGTAATACTTTTATTTTACCTGGGTATGGGTGTGGGACGAGGTATAAAAGTCTCCGAACAAATCAAGGATAAGGTAATTAAATTAGACCATAAACTCATTTTTCTTGACAAAGAAGAGTTGAATGTTAATATTGTTGGAAGTAATAGTCAATATTTGTTTTATTTTACTGAAAATGAAAGTCATGTAACTATTTCACCAATTCAGCAGAACATTAAAAAAATTGAGAAAATAGAAAGTAAATGAGATGTTAAGCCAAATTGATAAACTTACAGGAACACCTGGTATTCTATTCCCTTTATCAAATACACTCAACATATAACAATTCACTCTTAACATATAATATTTCCATATGAAATATCTGATAATAATAATCCTGATCGGGATTGCAATATATTTTGCTTCGAAATGGAGAAATCCATCGAAACGTAAATCAGAAAATAAGGGTTCAGATAATGGACCATATCGCTCTAACGCTAGCTCTCACTCAAATACAACATCCGACAGCGGTCCTTATACAAACCAGGGAAATATTAACCGGGGTCGATCAGGTAATAATTATGCCAAATGGATAGGAGGTGGACTCGGTTGGGCATTTGGTGGTCCGATTGGTGGTGTACTTGGGTTTATGTTTGGTTCCATGTTCGACGGAATGAGCAATGGAAAATATCAATATCAACCTACCCAAAGCGGGGATTTCAGTATTAGTTTGCTGGTAATGACTGCTGCTGTAATGAAAGCAGATGGTTCTGTTAAAAGATCGGAACTGGATTATGTAAAGCGGTTTTTTACAAACCAGTTTGGGGCTGAACATGCCGGGCAGTACATTAAAATGCTTGGGGAAGTATTGAAGCAGAATATTCATGTTCAGGAAGTTAGTGTTCAGATTGGCAGGTATATGGATTATTCATCAAAGCTACTGTTGTTACAATATTTATTCGGGGTTGCCCTGGCTGATGGAAAACACCATCCTTCTGAGGTTAATTTGATTCAAAATATTTCAGGTTATATGTCAATTGGGATCAAAGATTTTGAATCAATAAAGGCAATGTTCATCAAGGAAACCGGAAGCGCTTATAAAATACTCGAAGTCTATCCTGATCTATCTGATGATGAAATCAAAAAGGCTTATCGTGAACTGGCAAAAAAATACCATCCTGATAAAGTAAGCCACCTTGGGGAGGATGTGAAAAAAGCCGCCGAGCATAAATTTACCACACTTAATGCAGCTTACGATGCAGTAAAACAGGAACGGGGGATGAGTTAACCCGAGTTCAGAATAAGGTTTTTGTCTCGTCCTAAAATAGGTTATACACAATAAAGTAAACAGCAACTTAAATCAAACTGGAATTTCAGTTAATTAATCGTCAGGAAGTTTTCTCAAATCCTTTTTGTCCGATTGCTTCTTTTTATCTTTGAGCCTCTTTTCCTCCGAAGCTTTTGTTGGCCTGGTGGGTTTCCTTTCTTTTTCCGGTTTCAAGGCATCTTCAATCAGTTTGACGAACCGGTTAAAAACAATTTCTTTATTTTTAGTTTGACTTCGGGTTTCAGCGCATTGTAAAGTCAGCAGACCTTCTTTTGAAATCCTGTTTTTAAGTTTGTCAAAGATGATGGTTTTTTGTTCCTCCGACAGGGTTGCGCTGCTATCAATATCAAATATCAATTCCACTTTTGTGGAGACTTTATTTACATGCTGCCCTCCTGCCCCACTGCTGCGGCTGGTTCGGTAACTGACTTCTTTATTTAAATTAACCATCAATTCAAAAGTAATTGATATTTCAAATCACCCGCCTACTTTTACTTATCTTTGTTTTCTTGCTCAACCTAGTTTACAAGAATCAAGAATCACAAATCACAAATCAAACATCACAAATCCAAAATCATAACCTCCATGCCTTCCCCCCTTGCAGAACAACTCCGGCCTCAAACACTTGACGATTATATCGGGCAGGAACACCTTGTTGGCAAGGGTGCGATTTTAAGGAACAGTATCGAAAGCGGTAACATCCCTTCGATGATCCTATGGGGGCCACCGGGAGTTGGCAAAACTACCTTAGCACATATTATTTCCGAAACACTGGAAAGAGAGTTTTATACTTTGAGCGCGGTAAGTTCCGGGGTGAAAGATGTAAGGCAGGTCATCAACAGCGCTAAAATGTTTGGCGGTTCTGCTATATTGTTCATCGATGAGATCCATCGTTTCAGCAAATCGCAGCAGGATTCATTGCTTAATGCAGTTGAAAAAGGGATTATCACATTAATTGGTGCCACCACTGAGAATCCTTCATTTGAAGTGATTTCCCCGCTCCTCTCCCGTTGCCAGGTTTACATTCTGAAATCACTGGAAGCAAAGCACCTTAAAACGCTATCAAAAAAAGGTATTGAACTCCTTGAACAACAATTTGAACTCTCGATCAGGCTAAAGGAAGAAGAAGCACTTTTCAGGATTTCAGGTGGTGATGCACGCAAATTGTACAATGCACTTGAGTTGTTTGTGTACCAGGAAAAGGTGAATAAAAAAAAGATCATCATTGAAAACGAAAAACTCCAAAAAATCATACAGGAAAACCTGGGCATATATGATAAGCAGGGAGAAATGCACTACGATATCATTTCGGCTTTTATAAAATCATTGCGGGGCAGCGATCCTAACGGGGCTGTTTATTGGCTGGCACGCATGGTTGAAGCCGGTGAGGACCCGAAATTTATTGCCCGCAGGATGCTCATTTTAGCTTCTGAAGATATCGGTAATGCCAATCCTAATGCGCTTTTGCTTGCCAATACCTGTTTTGATGCCATCAGCAAAATTGGCTGGCCGGAAGGAAGGATAATACTTTCACAAACAGCAATATACCTGGCTACTTCGCCAAAAAGTAATGCTGCTTATATGGCAATTAAGGATGCACAATCATTGGTTCAGAAAACCGGAAACCTCCCGGTCCCACTGCATTTGCGAAACGCACCTACGAAACTGATGAAAGATATCGGTTATGGCAAGGATTATAAATATGCTCATCAATACGAGGATAATTTTACTGACCTTGAATACCTACCGGATGAAATCTCCGGAACAACACTATTTGAGCCTGGAGAAAACTCCAGAGAAAGAGAAATAAAAAAATGGCTGCAAAAAAGGTGGAAAGATAAATATGAGTACTAATCGTGGCTACCGGTTCTGAGCAACTCTTTAAAAATGAGAATAAATTGTTAAGAACTGGGACTTAAACTTTAAACAAACGATCCCAGTTCTGAGCAATTATTTGACGACGAGAACAAATTGGTAAGAACTGGAACTAAAAATCAAATCAACATGGCAGAAGTAGGAGAATACAATAAACTTGAGATCGCACGAAAAGCTGAACATGGCATGTACCTGCTTGGTGAAGGGGGAAATGACATCCTGCT
>JAUVKF010000027.1 GCA_030596395.1 Chlorobiota bacterium
CCGCCACGTAGCGTATTGATCAGTGCGATATCGCCTCCGGCAGTATATTGTGAACTATATGGGTTTTTTATTTTAACTGACATGCCAGCTGGCATTTTAATGTATTCGGCCTCTTCAAAAAAACTGTTTTTGCCATTTGAATTCGCCACTGTGACTAATTTTGTGTTCTTATTAACTTTAATGGATTGCCTGTATTGTCGCAAAACCGGTTCATCCTCATAGGTGTGGTATCCCCACCTGACCTGCGCATCAGAATCTATACTTGCGATTTCAACATCCATCGACTGCTCAAATGTTTTTGAAGGTGCTTTAAAATAGGGAACCGGAGTGATCAGATGCTCCGTGATTTTTTGGAAAGGTCGGTCTTCCATTTCAAATCCAAAGCTCTCGTTGGGAACTTTGCCCATTTCAAATTCAAAAACGCCTCCTTTCATGATCATATCGTGTGTAATGTATGATTTTGTCCAGGGGTCTCCATTATATTTCACCGACTGTACATAATAATTTTCTTCTGACAATTTATTAGCCCTGATTTCAAAAACATTTCCGTTTTCGAGGTTAATCCTTAATGTATCAAATAGCGGCGTTCCAAGCACATACACATCCGATCCAGGTGTAACCGGATAAAAGCCCATGGCGCTCATCACATACCAGGCCGACATTTGCCCGCAATCTTCATTTCCACTTAGTCCATCAGGTTGATTAGAATAAAGTTTCGTCATGATCTGATGAACCAGCTTTTGAGTTTTCCATGGCTTTCCCACGTAATTATACAAATAAGCCATATGATGGCTGGGTTCGTTGCCGTGAGCATACTGCCCAATCAATCCTGTTATATCACTTTGATGTCGGCCAGATAAGTCTGCATCAGAATTGAACAGATCATCAAGTTTGGCTTCATAATCCTCATCACCTCCAAGTAAATCAATGTGTGTGTTGATATCCTGCGGAATGAAAAAATTGTACTGCCATGTATTGGCCTCGGTGAGCATAAAATTAACCTCGGCAGGATCGAATGGCTCCACAAAACTGCCATTGCTTTTTCCTCTGAAAAAACCTGTTTCAGGATCGTAAATGTTCTTATAATATTGTGCGCGTTTTGTGTATTCTTTTCTGACTTCTTCATTTCCAAGCATTTCAGCCATTTCAGCGATACACCAGTCATCATAAGCATATTCAAGTGTTTTTGAGACCGATGAGCCGTCTTTATCAGAAGGGATGTATCCTTTCGAGCGATACCATTTCAATCCGAACTGATCAGCACGAGCAGTTTGTTGCATGGCTTGTAAAGCAAGTTCCGAATCAAATTCCCTGATCCCTTTTTTGTATGCATCCACAATTACAGGAACTGAATGGTATCCGATCATGCAATTGGTTTCGTTGGCAGCCAGTTCCCAGACAGGAAGTAATTTATCGTGCTTATACATATCGAGCATGGACTTGATCAAGTCGACTGTCCGCTCCCTTTCAATAACAGCAAACAATGGATGCAGTGTTCTGAAAGTATCCCATAAAGAAAAAATGGTATACATCTCAAATGACGCATTTTCATGAATCTCCAGATCATGCCCACGAAAGCATCCGTCAACATCCGAATAGATATTTGGTGCAAGCATGGTATGATACAGTGCTGTGTAAAAAACCTCCTTTTGTTTATCAGTTCTACTGGCCACTTCAATTTTCTTCAGCTGATCAGTCCATTTTTGACGTGCTGTATTTTTCACAGCCTCAAAATCCCAGTCAGGGATTTCAGTGTATAGGTTGTTCTTAGCACCTTTGATATCCACAGCTGATATTCCAACTTTAAGCAGGATGATCTCACCGGATTCGGTTTCAAAATCAAACCAGGCTTTCAGGTTAATAGCATTGCCAAGACGTTGACCAGGAAATTGCACACCGTCTTTTCCAATACCAAAACTTTTAAAAGGTTTTGAAAACTCAGCATAGAAATAAACATACTGATCATTCGCCCAGCCGCCTGTTCTTCGTAAACCACTTATCTCAGTATCACTAATAATGTTAATCTTTGATTCGATGATCTTCTCAGAAGTAACACTTTCTTTTAAATCAAGCATAATGTGCGCTTTGTCACTGGAAGGAAAAAGATACTTATGAAATCCTGCTCTTTCAGTTGCTGTCAGTCCAACATAAATGTTGTAATCATTCAGGTGCACGGCATAAAAGCCCGCCCTGGCTGTTTCCATATCATGTTGAAAATAAGAGCCATAACCGGATTTCGGCTTCTCATAACCTGGATCAAATTTTAATTCACCAACTGTTGGCATAAACCTGATATCACCATAATCGCCAACTCCCGTTCCGCTTAGGTGAGTGTGGCTGAAACCATAAACAACACTATCAGAATAATGGTAACCCGAACAGCCATCCCAGTTGTCTTTTCGCGTATCGGGGCTCAATTGTACCATCCCGAAAGGAACGGTAGCACCAGGATAAGTGTGGCCATGGCCTCCGGTTCCGATAAAAGGATTGATGTAATCGACAGGTTCTGAATATTTTTCTTTTTCACATGCGCCGAATAACAGCATAATAGCGAAAATGTAAATGTATTTATCCATCATAACAACTTGTGAATGATTATTCAATTATTTCTGAATAGTAAGTTAATCCCAGTGCCTCATAAATTTTAAAATGGTGTTTGATTCTCCTCTGAAAATTATCCCAGTTTTTCTTTTCAGGCCGGCTCCAGTTCACCTCCGCCAATGCAGCCATCCGTGGAAGGATCATATATTCAACATGTTCGAGTGTTGGAATGTATTCAGTCCAAACATTACCCTGGGCACCAAGAATATGTTTTGCCTGATCGTCGGTTAATTCTTCAGGAACCGGCTCATAATGATAAACTTTTTTCAGCGTTGTCAAACCTCCTATTGCAAGCGGTTGAGATTCAGGATCAGCCTGATAATGATCAAAATAGCAGTGCGATCCCGGAGTCATAACGGCATCGTGACCCTGTTGTGATGCGGCAATCCCACCTTCAGTTCCCCGCCACGACATCACTGTTGCATTTGGAGATAAACCGCCTTCCAGAATTTCATCCCAACCAATCAGCTTTCGTCCGTGCTCATTGACAAATTTTTCGATACGCCGGATAAAGTAACTCTGCAGTTCTTCTTCGGTTTCCAGCCCTTCCTTTTTCATCAGTTGCTGGCAAGCATCACATGCTGCCCATCGCGTTTTGGGGCATTCGTCTCCACCGATGTGGATGTATTCACCTGGGAACAACTCCATCACTTCAGTTAAAACACCTTCTAAAAAATCAAATGTTTCTTCTTTCGGACAATAAACATCTTCAAACACTCCCCACAAGGTTGCCGGACGAAATGGCCCACCAGTACAGGCCAGTTCGGGATAAGCAGCTAATGCTGCCAGCGAATGGCCTGGCATTTCGATCTCCGGAATAATCGTAATATTTCGCGCTGCAGCGTAATGAACTATTTCTTTTACTTCTTCCTGGGTGTAATAGCCTCCATACCTTACACCATCCCATTTGTGAGGTTTGTTACGATAGTGCCCGATTAAAGTTGAATCGCGATATGCTGCAATTTCAGCCAGTTTGGGATAGCGTTTGATCTCGATTCGCCAACCCTGATCTTCGGTTAGGTGCCAGTGAAAAGTGTTGAACTTATACATTGCAAGCAGGTCAATATACTTTTTAATGAACTCAACCGGAAACATATGCCGGCAAACATCCAGGTGCATTCCCCGGTATTTAAAGCGTGGGGTATCTTTTATCCTGATATTGGGAATGGATAACGTAGTCAAACGAACTTGCTCACTATAAAAATCAGCGGGGAAAAGTTGTGTCAATGTTTGAATACCCCAAAACAGGCCTTTTGCATTATTGGCTTTTATAATAATTGATTCATCTTCGACATCCAGCTTATATCCTTCTTCTCCTAAGTCAGACCCGTTCTGATCAATTATTAAACGGATGCTATTTTTCGAACGATCAATTTCATCAAGCTTGTAAGAAATCAATTTAATGTTACTGTATAAAGCAATTTGATCAGCTAAATATTCAGCTGCCAAAAATGATTCTTCACTGTCAACTATCAATTTCGTTTCAGAATTTACGATGAATTGCCCTTCTAAAACTTTAACTGATTCGGGTTGAGGAATGATATGAACCATGATTGGAGAATTCTCTTTGCAGGAGGACAAAATAATCATGAAAATAGCCAATAATAATATGAGATACTTTTTCATCAACTCAATGTTATACTTTTTTTTTAATAATACGATTTGCTATCGATCATTTTATTTTCATTGTCCTGACACAAAGCATAGTTGAATCCCGGTTGTAAACTAAATGCACCGGTTTCACCCTGTTTGTTCAGCGCAATAAATCCAACCTGCCGCTTAACATTATCAGGGTCTTTTTTTACAATCCGAATAACCGCTTCTTTACAGGCCTGCTGCGGTGTTCGTCCATTTCTCATGAGTTCAACAACCAGGAACGAACCCAAAGTTTTCATCACCAATTCTCCCATACCGGTAGCTGTAGCTGCGCCAATTTCGTTATCAACAAACAAACCGGCTCCGATAATTGGCGAATCGCCTACCCTGCCATGCATTTTAAAACCAAGGCCGCTGGTTGTGCAGGCACCGGCAAGATCACCGTCTTTGTCAATTCCAACGAGTCCAATTGTATCGTGAAATTCGTTGGGTTTATTTTCCCAATTTATTTGCGGATCATAATCGGATTTTTTCAACCATTTTTTCCATGCTTCTTTTGATTCTTCGGTCAACAGATTTTCTTTCTCAAAGCCATTTTCCAGTGCGAACTGCAGTGCGCCTTCACCGGCAAGCATTACATGTGGGGTTTTCTCCATTACCAGCCGGGCTACTGAGATTGGATGTTTAATGTTTTGAAGAAAACATACTGATCCGGCATTGCTGTCAGGTCCCATGATGGATGCATCAAGTGTGACAATTCCATCCCTGTCGGGATAACCACCGATTCCAACACTGGTATTTTTCGGATCGTCCTCGATGGCCATCACTGCTTTTTCAACTGCATCCACAATACTGCCACCTGATTCGAGTACTTTTTTGGCAATATAATTTGCAGGTATTCCATGGTTCCAGGTTGAGATAAAAACAGGTAATGCTTTTTTTTCAGGCAGTGCAGATATCAGTGAATTTGATTTTACAAAACCCGGCAGCATACTTAGCATTCCCGCTGCAGCTGCTTTTTCAAGAAATTTTCTTCGATTGAGCATAACCCCCCTTCCGTCCCCCCATAAGGGGGAACTATTTAATTTTCAACTACTAATATCAGGCCCACTCTGTTTCAAGCATCCATGCCTGAAGATTGGCTATATTTCGGTTTGTATCCATTCAAACCATAAAATGCGATGTAAATATAGCTAATAACAGGAATGATAAAAGACGAATGTACGCCATATCCATCAGCCATCAATCCCTGGAAAACAGGTAATATAGCGCCACCAAGTATCATCATCACAAGCAATGATGAACCCTGGCTGGTATACTTTCCAAGTCCTGCAATCGACAGGGCAAAGATATTTGACCACATGATTGAGTTGAACAAACCAATGGCAATGATTGACCATAAAGCGACCTGTCCGCTGTTCATCAACGCAATGATCAATAAAACTATATTTATGAATGAAAAAATGTAAAGCGTACGATGCGGTAATGATTTTCCGAGGAAGAATGCTGCCAGGTTAATTACCAGAAATACACCATAAATCAATGCTGTCCCGAACCCATTTGTGATACCAATTATAATAAAAGCTGCAGTTGGAATAAGGAACATGCCGAGGTATTTAGCGTTCTTGTTTTTAGTTTTACTTAATGATATGGCGCCTAAAAACCTGCCAATCATCTGGCCGCCCCAATAGATGGACACATACTTACTGGCCTCAATTTCCATCAATCCTCCAATCTCCTCCAGTCCAAGGTAACTGATCATCATGCTTCCAATGCTAACTTCACCGCCCACATACATAAATATGGCAATCATCCCGAATATGAGTTGCCGGTAGCGCAATGCACCAAAGCCTGTTTTTGCTTCATCAGGATTTGTAAAGTGAGGGAGTTTCGTAGCTTTGATCAATCCCGCCATTAAAAAAAAGATTACTGCAAAAAAGAGGTAAGGAATTTTAACTGCATCCGATCCGGCTGTATCGCCAAAATATTTGAAGATCAGGTAGCCGCCAATAATGGGACCTATTGTAGTTCCAAATGAATTGAAACCCTGCGCAAGATTTAACCTTGAAGATGCAGATTTTTCAGGGCCAAGAATAGCAACATACGGATTGGCAGCAATTTGAAGCAAGGTAAATCCCAGCCCCATCACAAATGAAGCCAACAAAAAGAATCCGTACATATGAAATTGGGCTGCAGGATAAAATAACAAACTGCCCAGTCCTGAAATAATTAGACCAATGATAATGCCCTTTTTATAACCAATTTTATTGATGGGATCACCATACACAACTGAAACAAAAAAATAAATAACCGAACCGATGAAATACGCCCCGAAAAACGCAAACTGGATCAACATGGCTTTGGTATGGTTCAGGTCGAAAACCTCTTTCATATATGGGATCAGGATGTCGTTAAGGACAGTCATAAAACCCCACATAAAGAACAGGAAAGTCAGACTTATAAATGCAGAAGTATGTCGTTGAGTGGTCGAATTATTTTCCATAACTGATATATGGTGAATGAAAATAAACCAACAAATATCTGATATTATCCGGTTTTATCTGGTACAACAAAAAATCTGTAATTATTCTAATTAACCAGAATTTTATGCGATGTTGAGTAAGTTTCGGTTTGAAGTTGTAAGATATATATCCCTTTAGTTAGATTACTTAGATCAGCTGTTGTACGATGAACCCCTTTTGTTTTTAGCCCGGAATGCTGCTCATAGACCAGTTTGCCGAATGTATTATAGAATAGAATGGTTACCTTGGAATCTTGCTCAATTGAATAGGTAATCTTTAAGTTTTCTATAACCGGATTTGGTCCAAACCGAATAAAAGCATCCTGCCCGCCTGATAGTACAGGTTCGTGTACCCCGGTAACCAGCGTATTGTAAAAAATATAGTTGCCCTTATTGGCATCCCAGTTACTGATCACAATATCGCAATCGTTGCTGAATTCGTATTCAACCTCAACAAAATCACCGGCTTCAATATTGTTCTTAAATGATATCCAGTTTTTATTAGGCACATAACAAAACATTGAGTCGTCAAGTTCTATTTCGTTTACTTTGATTGAAATGATATTTTCAACCAGTTGTTTTTCGAGGTAAATTATGGAACCTATTCCCTCTTCCGGAAAAAATGTTTCTGTGTTGATTTGTATATCATCCCTGTCAAGATCAGCCATTTGAATGGCTTCAACAACCGATGCTGTACCGGATGTATAGGAAGGGTCCGTTTCAAACCCACCTTCTTCAAATCCCAATGCAATTTTCATGGGCAACCACCATCCACCATAGATTAAATCAAGGATATCATCTGAGTTGACATCTGCAAGTAAAATACCTGATCCATATCCAAAAGGATCAGAAGACCAGTCAGCAATACCAGAATCCGGAACACCATTTGGAAATGAATATTGCCATACTTCACCGTCGCCTCCCAACTGATTATTTCCGGTCATAACAACTGCAGGTATTTTATCCTGACCCACAAATCCGATATCCAGTGAGTTGATATAATTCTCCTGATCGAGTGATGTCCAACCTGCTGTATCTTGAATTTCACCTTCATCATTTGCAAGGAAAATATAGTTAGGTGTTTCTTCACTTGAAAACACTAAATCCAAAAATCCATTTTGATCCAAATCGCCAAAATCCACATCCAATGATCCGAAATTGAAATCTGAAGTCCATTCAGGATTTTCATTGAAAGATCCGTTGTTATTTATAAAAATCTTGCCTTCGTCATATAACCCTGAATAGGGTTCACCTCCCGTTGTAGCCAGGTCAAGATCACCATCTCCATCTGCATCACCAAAGGCACACGAAAAGGTATAAAACTCATATGATTCGAAAGAAGGGTTCTCTTCCAGTTCACCTCCCTGGTTGTAATAAATTTTCACCTTTCCCGGATCGTTAAAACCACTTTCACCAATATAAACCGATACAGCCACATCTATCCAGCCATCATCATTAACATCGCCTACAGCGAGGTGCCCATGATAATCAATGTCGTCTGACTCCCAATCCGGGTTCAGGGGAAAAGTGCCATCACCCTGATTATAATACACAACCAGATGCTGACGCGCCATATCATTGCCATCGGCGATGACTATGTCTTTCCAACCATCACCATTTATATCTGCTATCCCCAATCCGGTTGAACGCCCCTCTGAGGTTGATTCCCAGTCGGGGTTTTGAAGGAAAGGTATTTCCTGGGCAGAAATTGTATTTATGATTATGAAAAACAGAATGGGGGCAATTAGATTTATTGTACGCATATTATATTTGTTATGGTATAGAAAATTTATTCAAACAGATAAATTCAATAAGTAGCAATGACATTCAAAATTACCAAATTCTCTGTCTTTGTACAATTTAAAAATAGCTATTCATAAAATTTTCTCTCTTTATTTTTAATTTTGCGCACCATAATAAATAACCATCAAAACATCATGGAATTAAACTGTGTTATTACCCAAACTGTTCAGGTTTCACCAATCATGAAGATCATCAAAGTTAAACCTGATGGCTGGCATTTTCCAAACTTTGAATCCGGGCAATTTGTAGGCCTGGGCTTACCCCCTGATACAACACGATGTGTTGAGGCCACAAAAGAACACACTGAGCCCAAGCCAGATAAATTAATAAAAAGAGCCTATTCAATTGCTTCTTCTTCAACTGATCAGGCCGTTGAGTTTTATGTAACACTTGTACATTCGGGTCAGCTTACTCCAAGGTTGTTTGATCTTAAAATTGGGGACAGAATCTGGATGGGTAAAAAAGCTGTGGGGATGTTCACTATTGATCAAATTGACCCCGAAAGTAATGTGATTATGATTGCTACGGGAACAGGAATAGCGCCTTATATGAGCATGTTACGCTCAAATGCCCTGAAACGAAAAGGCAAAATACTGGTGGTGCAGGGAGCATCGAACAGTTGGGATCTTGGTTATTCATCAGAATTAAAATTACTGGCAAGCATATTTGATGGGTTTGAGTATTATCCAACTATTACTGAACCAAAAAAGGAGCCAACCGGCTGGGATGGAGATACCCGCTTTGTTCAGGACATCTGGGTTTCGGGCCTTGCTGAAAAAACCTGGGGATTTAAACCTACTCCAGAAAACACCCACATCTTTTTATGCGGTAATCCAAGAATGGTTGATGGAATGAAGGAGGTGCTGGCCAATGATGGATTTACTGAACATACCAGGAAAGTATTTGGCCAGGTACACGCAGAAGAGTTTTAATTAGCCAACTCTATGTCAGATCAGAACCAACTTATTTGTTTTAAAATAATGTAATAATAATGCCATGAAAGAACCAAAAATTTATGCAGTTCCCATATTATTTCTAATTACTATTGTATTTTTTCTTGCATCCTGTGTAAAGGAGGGACCTGCAGGAAAAGATGGTGCTGATGGGGAAGCAGGTATTGATGGAGAAGATGGAACTGCATCATGTATTCAATGCCATGATGACACGCAGTTAATAGCCAGTAAATCTATACAATGGGAATCATCTCAGCATGCCAAAGGTGTTCAATTTGCTAATAATTCAAAAGAATGTGCCCCTTGCCATACCAGCCAGGGCTTTCTCGAAAGGATGGCCTCAGGGGAAGAAAGCACAAACGGAACAATTCAAAATGCCAATCCCCCCAATTGTTATACCTGTCACTGGATTCATAAAGATTATGAGTTGTCTGACTGGGAACTAACTTATTTCGATGCAGTAACTCTCTGGCACACTTCAAATTCAACAACTGCAGTTGATCTTGGTACCGGGAACCTTTGTGCAAATTGCCACCAGGCTATGCACCCAGAACCAATGCCTGAACCAGATGGTGATAGTATATTCATTGAAACTTCCAATTGGGGTCTTCATTATGGGCCAGTTGCGAATATCATCGGGGCAACCGGTGGTTATGAGATTGGTGATGGGTATGCAAGTTCAGACCATGCAACCGAAATTGAGAATTCATGTATTGTGTGTCATATGTCACTGCCTGTTGGTTCAAAAGCCGGGGGACACCAAATAGGAATGACTTACATTAATCAGGGAATCAGCACAATGAACTATACCGGATGTATTAATTGTCACAACAATATTGAAGAGCTGGATTTATTAATTGAGTCCACGAAAAATGAAATATCAAATCTATTGACACAAATGGAAACTTTGTTGTTGGACCAGCAAATCATGGATTCTTCCTATTATGCAATTCCTGGAATGAAACACCCTGATCAGGCCGGTGCCTTGCTAAACTTTAATATGGTACGAACTGATAACAGTTACGGAATTCACAATTATTTGTACTCCAAAAAGTTGCTTGAGAATTCTATTGAATCAATGAAGTAAAATATGCTTTTGAATTATCTATTTGTCTTATTGATATTTATTGAAAGGGCGATAATGAAGTAATTGCCATACATTAATAATTAGGGTATAAATTGAGGCTGACTCGTATGAGTCGGCCTCTTTTGTTTTTATTTACTGATACTTAATCTTCATGGAATCCCTACCTTTGCCCCATGATCTATCCACGTCATTTTGAGGATAAAATTGGTTTCGACCAGATAAGGGAGATGATTCTTGAAAAATGTATCAGCCCGATGGGTCAACACTATGTGGATAAGATCCGTTTTTCATCCAATCGGGAGGTCATTACCAAATTATTAAGGCAGGTCAGTGAATTTAAAGCGATATTAACGCTTGGAGAATCGTTTCCATCGCAAGACTATTTTGACCTCCGTGAAGAAATTGCCCGTCTCAAAACCCCGGGGACTTACATTGAGCAGGAAGCTTTGTTCGATTTGAAAACCTCATTACAGGTCATTGAAAATATCCTTGTTTACTTTAACAATACGGCTGATGAAGATTATCCTGAATTGAAAACACTTGTTAATGAGGTTGATTTTCCTCCTGATATTCTGATTAGTGCAGAACGGATAATTGATGACAAGGGCGAAATTAAGCACAATGCTTCCGAAAAGCTTTTAGAGATCCGCAAGCAATTGGAAGCCAAAGAGAGACAGGTTATTCGTGAAACGAAAAAAGCTTTCACAATGGCCAAAAAATCAGGTTGGATACCCGATGACGCTGAAATTACGATCAGGAACGGTCGGTCGGTAATTCCTTTGAAGGCAGCCGATAAAAGGGCCATCGGGGGATTCATTCACGATGAGTCGGCTTCCGGAAAAACTGTTTTTGTGGAGCCTACCGGCTCGTTCGAGATCAACAACCAGATCAGGGAACTTGAGAACGAAGAAAGGCGCGAGATCATCAGGATTTTAACCCATTTTACAGATCGCTTAAGGCCATTTATTTATAATCTGGTTGGCGCTTATCGTTTTCTTGGCCTCATTGATTTCATCAGGGCAAAAGCCTTATTTGCAATTAAGATTAAAGCAGAACAACCAACCATTAATGTGCATCAAAATATCATTTTGACTGAGGCGGTTCATCCGTTACTTTTCCTCACTCACCAGGCTGCCAATAAACCTGTTGTCCCACTCAGTCTTGAATTAAATCCCGAAAATCGCATTCTTGTTATCTCCGGCCCCAATGCCGGAGGAAAATCAGTTTGTTTGAAAACCATTGGCCTGTTGCAATATATGTTGCAGTGCGGATTGCAAATACCCTGTTCACCGGATAGTTCATTGCCTGTTTTTCAAAATTTATTTATCGACATTGGTGATGAGCAATCGCTCGAAAACGACCTGAGTACATACAGTTCGCATTTGTTGAACATGAAGTTTTTTTTACATCATGCCAATGAGCAGACACTCTTTTTAATCGATGAGTTCGGAACAGGAACAGAGCCGCAACTCGGGGGTTCAATTGCAGAAGCCACACTTGAACAATTGAATCAAAAACAGGCATTTGGAGTTGTAACTACCCATTATACAAATTTGAAACTAGTTGCACAAAAAACAACCGGACTTGTTAATGGGGCCATGCTTTTCGATTCGAAAGCTATGCAGCCACTTTACCATTTACAAATAGGCAACCCGGGTAGCTCATTCGCGTTTGAAATAGCCAAAAAAATAGGTTTCCCTAATTATGTTTTGAACCAGGCAAAGAAAAAAAGTGGTGGCAAGCATGTGACTTTCGACAGGCAGCTTCAGCAAATGGAAGTTGAAAAATTATCCATCGAGAAGAAGCAAAAAGAAGTTGAAGCTACTGATGAGCACCTATCAGAGATGGTTGAAAAGTACACCAACCTGATGGAAGAGATCAAAAAGACGAAAAAACAATTGATCCAGGAAGCAAAAGAAGAAGCGCTTCAGATAATATCAGAGTCAAATAAAGCTGTAGAGAAAACCATCAGGGAAATTAAAGAGGCAGGTGCTGAAAAAGTAAAGACCAGGGAAATCAGGGAAGAACTTGAGGAAAAGAAGAAAAAGTTGAAGGGTCCCTCCTACGCTATCCCGAAAACTATCGGGACGGCGGACAGGAAGGCAAAGGATAGCAAAAAAGCGAAGGCGTCCTCCTACGCTAAAGCTTCGGCGGACAGGGAGGATGATTCACCTGTAAAGGTTGGGGATTATGTGAGGATAAAAAATACCGACATTATTGGTGAACTCACTGAAATAAAAGGAAATGATGCGTGGTTAAATGTGAATGATATCAACCTTAAAACATCATTTAGTAAACTGGTTAAAACAGATCAGAGGCCTTTGAGTATGATTAGTTTCCGTTCCAGAAACCGGAATAGAAGCATATTGAATGAGATCAACGAAAAAGCAGCGCACTTCAATTTATCAATCGATCTGCGTGGGAAAAGAGTTGACGAAGCCATTCCTGTTCTTCAAAAGTATATTGACGAAGCCATCCTGTTAAGTATATCGGAAGTAAATATTTTACATGGGAAAGGCGATGGTATTTTACGGCCTGTCATCAGGGAATATTTACAAACAATTGATAATGTAAAACTGTTTGGTGATGCTCCGCTTGACATGGGAGGAGCAGGAATAACTAAAGTATATTTCAGATAAAAAAGTAAAACATGGAATCATTCATTTGGATTTTAGTTCTTGTCATCATTATAGCGCTTGTTTTTTATATGAGAAATCTTACTCGTAAGATAAACAAAGCCGACCAGGAGCAATCGGAAAACCTGATCATATTAACAGATGAAAATTTTCAAAAAACCATTGAAAAAGGTGTTACTCTTGTCGATTTCTGGGCTCCCTGGTGTACGCCCTGCAAAATTCAAAACCCTGTTATTAACCAAATTGCCGATGAGCTAAAAGGAAAAGCAAAAGTTTGTAAGATCAATGTGGATGAGCATAAAAAATCCGCAACCCAGATGAAAATCAAAAATATCCCCAACATCATCATCTTTAAAAATGGCAAAGCCGAAATGCAGTTAATTGGTGTAAAGCCAAAACACACTATAATGAAAACTGTCCATTCAGTATTAGACTGAAAAAAAGCCGGACAGATGCGCGGTGAGATTGATTTTTTTTAACTATAAATCGTCTGTTAATGTGTTATCAATAGTAAATAGTAAATTACCAAATTGATATGTTAATTCAAATTGAATACCATCAACAATACCCCCATACATGTTAACGCTTCCGTTAATTAATTCTAAATCAACACCGTACTTACTTTCAACCACTAATAATAACTGATTAAACTTCATATTATTAACTTCATCATTATATGATACAAATACAATACGTGATATCTTACCACTATCATTTAATACAGTACTAATAACCCCATCAAATCCTCCCACAGATGTATTAATTGCTGTTGTATTTCCTATTGAATCAAGTATTACACCTTTGAGTTCTACTTGATTAACTTCTTTTGGTTTTTCCGATGTAGAGCAAGCAGGACAAAAGATAGAAGCAATAACTACTATTACAATTACTAAAAATACTTTTTTCATAAGTTATCAGAATTTAAGTTTACGTTTTCCTTTCCACACACTGCTTCAAGCGTCCACGCTTGAAGTTAAAATGAAACCTGGGAAGTATTTACGATAATAATCGCTGTTTATCCCGTTTAGGCATTTTCTCAACAACAAGGAAGTATGAATCGTCAATCCATTGATAAATTAGTTTTTCATCTATCGATCCATCAATATTTATGGTATTCCATAAACGCTTATTAAAATGATAGCCTGGAATTACGGAAGCATACCGCTCCCGAAGATCAATTGCCAGGTCAGGATCGCATTTCAAACTTATTCGCAATTCACTTTCAAGATCGAGCAAGGCAAACATTTTACCATTTACTTTAAAAACCAGCGCTGTATCGTTAAAGGGTAAACTTTCGGTTACTTCTCTTTTATTAAGGCAATAATTCCTGATTTCTTCAGTGTTCATCTACAACTAATTATTCATCAATCACAAAGATATAATAGTTCTTATCACGGCCTGAATAATAAATAAAACTTGCATTTAGTTTATTTTGGCTTAATTTTGTATAAAGTGAGATAAGTTTATTCAGATTAATTTCCAAAAAAACAAGCAACTTATCTTCGTTAATTCGAAACCAACAACTCAAAAACATATGGGTCTCAAAGAAAAATCTTCAGACCTCAGGCGACGCATGCGCAATGCGTTAAAAGGAGGAGGTGACAAAGCCATTGAGAAGCAGAAAGCGATTGGTAAACTTACTGCCCGCGAGAGAATTCTTGCTATTGTTGATACCAAATCATTTTACGAATATGACCTGTTTGTCGAGCATGCGGCAAAGGATTTTGATATGGACAAAAAATACCTTCCGGGTGATGGTGTCATCACTGGTACAGGTACGATTAACGGACACCCGGTTTGTATTTATGCACAGGACTTTACTGTTGCCGGGGGATCGTTGGGATGGATGCATGCAAAAAAGATCACAAAGATCATGGACCATGCACTTAAACTGAAGGTTCCATTGATCGGTATTAACGATTCAGGCGGAGCACGTATCCAGGAGGGTGTAAACTCGCTGGCAGGCTATGGTGAGATATTTTTCAGAAATACTTTAGCATCAGGCGTTATTCCACAAATTTCTGTTATCCTGGGGCCATGTGCCGGTGGGGCAGTTTATTCCCCGGCACTAACCGATTTTGTATTTGTGGTAGATAAAATTTCCAAAATGTTCATCACCGGACCTGAAGTAATTAAAACAGTTATCGGTGAAGATATCTCAATGGAAGAACTGGGTGGCGCCAGGGTACATTGTGAAACAACGGGGAACGCCCATTTTTATGCCGAAAGCGAGGAAATGTGTTTCAGCCAGATCAAGCAATTGGTAAGTTACATACCCTGGAACAATGCACGTAAAGCCGAAAGATTTCCGAAAAAACCACCCAAGACCCGGCAATACAAACTGGATGATATTTTACCTTCCGATCCTAAACATCCTTATGATGTAAGGGACGTTATTAGGGCTATTTGTGATGATTCCGAATTTTTAGAATCCCAGGAATTGTTTGCGCAGAATATTGTAGTTGGCTTTGCCCGGATTGATGGACAATCTGTTGGTATCGTTGCTAATCAACCGCTTGTGATGGCCGGTGTACTCGATGTTGATTCATCTGATAAGGCCGCACGGTTTATCCGCTATTGTGATGCATTTAATATTCCACTTGTAACACTGGTTGACCTGCCGGGATACCTTCCGGGAGTTGACCAGGAACATGCAGGAGTTATCAGGCATGGCGCAAAGGTACTTTATGCCTATTCTGAAGCTACTGTTCCGAAAATCACTGTTATCCTTCGCAAAGCATATGGCGGGGGTTATATAGCTATGTGTTCGCATCATTTGCGTGCCGATTTTGTATTTGCCTGGCCGCTGGCAGAAATCGCTGTGATGGGGCCCGAAGGTGCAGCAAACATTATTTTCCGTAAAGAAATTATGTCGGCTGAAAAACCTGATAAGGTTCGGGAACAAAAAGTTGAGGAATACAGGGCTAAATTCGCAAATCCTTATGTTGCAGCAGCCTTTGGTTATATTGATGCTGTTATCGAGCCGGATGAAACGCGGAAAATGCTTATTCATGCACTCGATATTTCAGCTGAGAAAAAAATCAGTATGCCACCAAAAAAACATGGTATTCCACCGTTTTAAAATGAATCAAAATGGCAGATGAAGAAAACAAGATAGAATTTTCCAGCATTAATATAGATGGAGTAAATTACGATACTTTACTCACTAAAAAATACGCCAACAGGAAACCTTACGAACCCAACAATCCCAAATTGGTTCGGGCGTTTCTTCCGGGTACTATTATTAAAATAAACGTGCGTCGTGGCCGTAAAGTTGAAGCGGGTGATAACCTGGTTGTGCTGGAAGCCATGAAAATGCAAAACCGGATCTTAGCGCCCATTGATGGAAAAGTAAAAAAGATCAATGTGAAAAAAGGCCAGATGGTGGCCAAGAATTTTGTAATGATTGAGATGGAGTGAATTAAGGCACAAGACCTTCCAGAGTTTGAAAAACCACTGGTTCAAGTCTAAACGTGGCCTTGTACGCTGGATGGACTTGGACCTTTTCGCACCAAGAAACTAGTTCGTAAACAACCCATTCGTCTCCGAAATAAACTCCAGCAATTCATCCCTTCCTTTTTTATCCTGAGATGATGTTACCATCATATGTGGCAACTCCTCCCAATCCTCCAATAATCGCTTTTTGTAGGCTTTTACATTTTTATCAAGCTGGTTTAATTTAAGCTTATCAGATTTGGTGAAAACAATTGTAAAAGGTATCTGAGATACTGCTAACCACACCATAAATTCCAGGTCATTTTTCTGTAGCTCGTGCCTGATATCTATCAGTAAAAATAAATTGAGCAGGTTAGTGCGTGTCAGAATATAATTCCTGATTATCTTTTGCCATTTGGCACGCTCGGTTTTCGACCGCTTAGCATAACCATATCCAGGTAAATCAACCAAATACCAGGAATCATCAATAATAAAATGATTGATTAAAATTGTTTTACCAGGGCTGCCCGATACCTTTGCCAGTTTACGCCTCCCTGTCAGCATATTAATAAGAGAAGACTTTCCTACGTTCGACCTGCCAATAAAAGCATATTCCGGTTTATCGGGTTTTGGGCATTGTTCTGTTTTTGCTGAACTGGTTACAAAAATCGCATGGTGAATTTCCATTATCTCGGGGGATCAATTTGCCTACTTTTCTGTGGATTTCTTTTTACTTTTATCGTATGTTACAAAATGACGCTCTTTTTTAATGTCGAAAATATCCTCAACCGTTACCAGTATACCCGTTTCTTCAACATTTCCGAAATGGTCATTTAAAGCTGTCCCGAAAGTTTTCATTGTTGACGAAAGATTCATATATGCGTTGAAAAGGGGCGGTATATTCTCACCCAGTTTCCTCACTTTATTTACCAGTATTTTGTAATCTTCCTGGTAATTATCGCCGGTGAAGATATTGTTCAGTATTTTTTCAGAGGTTGTCAGCTCAAGCGGATTAACAGGCGTAATCAGGTTTTCAGGATCTGGAAAATATTTGTGCATGAAAAATAGGATCATATCCCTTCCCAGGCGGTCAAAATCAGGATACATGGTTACTTTACCAAACAAATATTTTACATCAGGATTTTCTATGACAAGTGCAGCCAAGCCATCCCACAGATTATCAAGGGCATACATCCCTTTCCTTAAATTGTAATGCGGTTGATATTGGGGCTGAACAAATGACCGTCCCAGTTCGATGGTATGTGAAAAATAATCCTTTATGAAGTTTTTTGAATAAATAAAAAGGTCTGCTGTCGGCGACGAAACTTTAAAATCTTCAGATATTTTCAGATCTTTACAATGGATATACCTGTATCCACCCATAATCTCTTTATCATGCGGGTCCCACAGGATCATTTGTAAAAAAGGATGTTCACCGCCATCATATTCATCCAAGTCAAGAGTTTTTCCGGTTCCTCCACCGGCGTCACGAAATGTGATCTCCCTTAAACGACCAATTTCACGGATCACATTGGGTGCATTGTTCTCTGAAACGATGTAGATTTCATTGTGTCCATTATTGGTGTCCCTTAAAAAAGTTTCCTTATTTAATTCTTTGAGTAACAAACCCTTGTCAACCGGAGAAATGATGGTTTCCATTTTGTATGATTTTCAATTGAAAAACAAAGATAATGATATTGATACTTTTATCTAATAAGTACTAATTGAGTAATGAAACTTTCTTATCAAATATTATTATTGAATTCCAGAAAACGGGGAAATAAGGGGAATAGGGTTATAAAGTGAATGGAATCACTTAAAACCATTATACCCCTATACCCTTATTCTCTCAATCTCATTTCCAAAATCTTTTTATATCCTGCTGATTAAAAATTAATTTATACTCTGATTAGTTATAGATACTCTTTTTACCGTATATAATTTAATGCATGGGTTTATGTTAAGGTTAACAAAATAGAATCAAATCTGAAAAAGCTATTTCGTTTCAACCCAACTTACAAAAGGTTCATCATTGCCTTTTTCAAGTGTGTAAATATATTGTCGCATCAGCTCAGCCCATTCAGCCTTGGTATGTCTTTTATCAAAAAACTGATAAGGGACCTTTGGGCTAAATGTCATTTTTAAGATTTGATTTTCCTGTTTTATCATTTCATTCGGAAGGTATAGCATTTCCAGATTCGCTTTTAAGCCTATCCTTTTCCTGAAATTGGCCAGGTTATAAAAGAAATTTGAATTCCTGCCACTGATATGGGTTGGAATAATATCACGTTTAAAACGTTTTGCTTTTGTAATAATAGTGGCCTTCCATTCCAAATCGCGTATTATTCCTTTGCGTTTTCTGGAAACCAATCCGAAAGGAAAATAACAGATCAGTTTATCGGATGCAAAAGTGTCGTTAATAATCTTGATATTTTCGGTATTACTTCCATGCTTATTGATGGGAATAAAAAGCACTTCTAGGTTCTGGACATTCATTAACAGGTCATTAACCGGAAATACAATATCACTTCGTACATTACTAACAGCCAGCATCAGTGCCATGCCATCAAGCCCACCGAGCGGATGGTTTGACGCAATAATACATTTTTCCTTTTTGGGAATATTTTCAAGTCCAACCAGGTCAAGTTTGGTATTGATATCTTTCAGCACAGCATCAATAAATTCAACACCCTGTAAATCATGGTAAGTCCTTAAGAAATGGTTAAACCTGTCCTGATGAATCGTTCTTTTTAAATAACCTATAACGAAGCCGGGCAACATCTTTTTTAATAACGGGCTCTTGTTTTCAATGATTTTATCAAGATCAAGCAGGTTATCCGGTATGGGTTTAACTTCACCATTTGCTGATGTCAATTTCTCCTCAGACATGGAACAAATATAAGGTTTTAAAAGCATGCTGCACTTATTAACAATTTTCGACATCCAAAACTGTTAATAAGTTTCATTTTACTAAACAGGCTAAGAAATAGGCTTTGTTTTTCAATTTTTTAAGCATTCATTATCGCAGAAAAAAAAGAAGAAAATGAAACATTTTGTTAACAATGTGGTAAAAGGTGGTAAATAATGTTAATTTGTGGTAAATAATTAATACATTTACGCCATAATTCCGTGTAATTGAATGATTAACATCTTGGGAACATACGAGTGCAAAATTGACGCAAAAGGCCGTTTCATGTTTCCTGTTGCTTTCAAAAATCAAATGGGCGATACGGTAAAACATGGGTTCGTCATTAAAAGGAGCATTTTCAAAAAATGTCTTGAACTGTTTCCACTCCAACAATGGCAGGATGAATCGCGCATGGTAAGCAAGCTAAACATGTTCAAAAAACGAAACGCGGAATTTGTAACCAAGTTTATGGCCGGTGTTAAACCGGTGGAATTAGACGGTACAGGCAGGTTGCTTATCCCTAAAGACTTGTTAAAATATGGCGGTATTAACAAAGAGATTGTTTTAACATCAGTTGTAAACCGTATTGAAGTTTGGGACAAAGCAGTATACGAAGGCGCTGTTGATTATGACGCAGATGATTTCGCTAACCTGGCCGAAGATGTAATGGGCGAGATTGAAACTGATTAATTAACTGATGTACCACATACCTGTTTTGCTTAATCAATGTATTAAAGGGCTTGATTTAAAGCCGGATGGCATTTATATAGATGCGACATTTGGCGGTGGCGGTCATTCAAAAGCAATACTTAAAAAGCTTACAAATGGCCGCCTGATCGGTTTTGACCAGGACAATGATGCGGTCGGTAATGTTCCAGATGACGACCGCTTTTTGCTTGTTAATCAAAACTTTAGATATCTGGTTAATTTTCTGCGTCTTCATGATGCACTTCCGGTTGACGGTATTCTTGCCGATCTGGGTGTTTCGTCACATCAAATTGATATTGCTGAGCGTGGGTTTTCATCAAGGTTTGAAGGTGAACTCGATATGCGGATGAACCGGAACCAGGACCTGACAGCGGCCAAAATTGCGAATTCCTATTCCCAGGGCGAACTCAAACAATTATTTAAAAAATACGGTGAACTAAAAAACAGCGGTCAGGTTACAAATGCAATTGTAAGCGCCCGGGAAGTAAAAGAAATAAAAACAACGGCTGACCTTGTAAATGCTGTGGAACATTGTTTTCCTGCAAACAAATTGAATAAGAACCTGGCTATGGTCTTCCAGGCATTACGCATCGAAGTAAACGATGAGTTGAACTCACTTATTGACTTGTTGAACCAATCGACTGAGGTTTTAAAAACCGGGGGCAGGCTTGTTGTTATTGCATATCACTCTCTGGAAGACAGGCTGGTAAAAAACTTTATGAAAACCGGGAACACCGAAGGAAAACTGGAAAAAGATTTCTATGGCCAGCCACAATTAACCTTTAAAGCCATTACCCGGAAACCAATTGTACCGGATGATAACGAAATACAAAACAACAACAGGGCACGCAGTGCGAAATTAAGGATAGCTGAGAAAATATAGATGACAGAGAGAGGCAACATAGCAGGCAAACCCAAAAAACCGAAAAAGCGGGGCCGCCTTAAAACGACAAAATTTGGTGATGCTGCCAGGAATATTTTGGGCGGGGAGATGCTCAGTATGGGGACATTTAAATTCTTCCCCTTCCTGGTTTACATTGCATTTCTTGCTTTCATATACATAGCCAACAACTACTACGCTGAATCTAAAATACGCAACATCAATAATTTACGTAAAGAACTAAAAGAGATTAACTTCGAATACATCACTACAAAATCAAAACTGGAAGACCTGAGTAAGCAATCGAAACTATCCAAAAAACTAGAAAAAACCGGACTATCTGAAAGCACCGAACCGGTAAAAACAATCAGGATAAAAAACGATAAGGGAAGTAGTGACTGATATCAAAAAAGACATATTGTGGCGTGTTTACCTGATGTATTTCAGCATCTTGTTATTTGCTATTGCAATAATTGTCAAGATATTCTACATCCAGATAAAAGAGGGTGCTGAATTAACTGCACTTGCGCAAACACAGGAATTAAGAGCTTTTAACCTTGAGGCTAATCGCGGAAATATTCTTGCAGCAGATGGCAGCCTGCTCGCAACATCAGTTCCTGTATTTGAAGTAAGAATGGATGTGGCATCGCCAAATATTCCCGACAAATTTTTTCTGGATAACCTTGATGAACTGTCAGGCGGCCTGGCAAAAATCCTCCAATCGAAATCAAAAAGGGAATTCAAAAGCTACCTACTGAAAAACCGTAAAAAAGGAAAAAGATATGTTTTACTGGGCAGGAAAGTAGAATATGAACAACTGAAGGAGATAAAAAAATTACCGATCCTGGAACGGGGAAAACACAGGGGCGGTCTGATCACTATTCAAACGCCAAAACGGGTTTTTCCATTTGGCGAATTGGCAGCAAGGACAATCGGTTATGAAAATAAAAGTGAAAAATATTTTGTAGGCCTTGAAGGTGCATACTCAGATATATTAACCGGCAAAGACGGCAAACAGGTGATGCGCAGGATCAACCATGGTGACTGGATACCTATCCATGACGAAAATGAAGTTGAGCCGGTTGATGGAAATGATATTGTAACTACGATTGATATCAATATCCAGGATATTGCCGAGAATGCACTGCTTCGTCAGTTGTTGCATAACAAGGCTTTCCAGGGTTGTGCAGTAGTGATGGAGGTTCAAACTGGCCATATTAAAGCCATTGCAAACTTACGCTACGACAGTACCGACAGGAAATACAAGGAGACTTACAATTATGCAATCGGCGCAAGCATCGAACCCGGTTCAACTTTCAAACTAGCCAATATGCTGGTAGCCCTCGAAGATGACAAGTTTAAGCTTACCGACAGTATTATAACCGGTGTTGGATTCGCAGTAATCAATGGAATCCAGGTTCAGGATGTTCACAAAATCGGGAATGGAAGAGTAACCATCCGTGATGTGTTTGAATATTCTTCAAATGTAGGAATGGCGAAATTAATTACCCGTGCCTATGATAATGAAGCTGCAAAATATGTTGATGGCCTTTATGATATGTCGTTAAACCAGCCATTGGGTTTGGAGATAATAGGAGAAGGTCAGCCGTTTATCAAACATCCCGAAAAAAGTAAATCATGGTGGGGTACTTCGTTAACGGTGATGTCGTTTGGCTACGAAGTAAAACAAACACCACTTCAAACACTTTCCTATTTCAATGCCATTGCCAACGATGGTAAAATGGTTAAGCCGGTGTTGGTAACCGAAGTAAGGACCGGGGATGTATATAAAGAGCGATTCGGCACCGAGGTGATAAATAAAAAGATAGCCTCTCAAGAAACCATTGATACTGTAAAATCACTGTTGGAAGGCGTTGTAAAAAGAGGGACAGCGAGAAGGGCATTTTACGGGACCCCATATAAAGTAGCAGGCAAAACCGGAACAGCAAAAATTGTAAAAGATGGCCGGTACACCAGGGATTATAATGCATCATTTGTTGGATATTTTCCGGCTGATGATCCAAAATACACCTGTATTGTTGCCATCAATAAACCCACCGAAGAAGGGTATTATGGCGGCGTGGTTGCTGCCCCGGCATTTCGCGAAATAGCTGATAAAATATACTCAACTTCATTGGTTCTCGACCTGAAGTATGAAACCAAATATGGCCGTGCTGATGAACCGGTAAAGAACAATCCTGTTAACTACTCCGACTTAAAAGACATTTATTCTTCCCTCGACATAAAAACTGTGGATTATCTGCACAACGATCCCTGGGCTGTTGCACAGTTGAATAATGAAGTCATCGAATTGGAATCAGTGGAATTTTCATCGCACCATATACCGAATGTTAAAGGAATGAATGCAAAAGATGCTGTGTATTTACTTGAAAATATGGGCGTTAAAACAAAGCTAAGCGGTCGCGGAATGGTGAAATCACAAAGCATTAAAGCAGGCACACAACTAAGAAAAGGACAGACAATCAATTTAAAATTAGCAGCATACTAAAACAGTATTGAGAAAACTTGAAGACATATTGACTAATGCTGAGGTTCTTGAAACAAAAGGATCGCTTGAACTGGCAATCAGTGATATTGCTTTCGATTCGCGAGAGGTTTCAAAAAGCAGTCTGTTTGTTGCTGTTCGCGGAACACAGGTAGATGGCCATGATTATATTGGCGAGGCATTGTCAAATGGCGCACAGGTAATCGTATGCCAGTCTTTTCCTGATAAAGTCAAATCAGATATAACCTACTTAAAAGTTGAAAATTCTGCAATCACTTTAGGAATAATTGCTTCCAATTATTTCGGCAATCCATCATCACAATTGGTGCTGGTCGGCATTACCGGAACCAACGGCAAAACAACAACAACAACTTTGCTGTATAAGCTCTTTACTGATCTTGGTTTTAAAACCGGA
This sequence comes from Chlorobiota bacterium, assembly GCA_030596395.1. Classification (GTDB taxonomy): domain Bacteria; phylum Bacteroidota; class Bacteroidia; order Bacteroidales; family F082; genus JAADID01. The sequence goes on from JAUVKF010000027.1 coordinate 24,050, forward strand.
TTAATTTCCACGATATTAAATAAAGTTGGAACAAAAGAACTACCTGCCACACACACTACTCCCGATGCCATACAGATACACAAAATGCTCAGGGAAATGGTGGATGCCGCTTGTGATTATGCATTTATGGAAGTCAGCTCACATGCCATTGAGCAAAACCGAATTGCAGGGGTTTCGTTTGCTGGTGCTGTTTTTACCAATATTACACACGATCACCTCGATTACCATCTAACATTTAAAAATTATCTCACCGCCAAGAAAAAACTGTTTGACCAATTAGCTGCAGATGCCTTTGCGTTGAGCAATGCTGATGATAAAAACGGGAAGGTCATTCTTCAAAACACAAAAGCTGGTCAGCATACTTACGGCATTAAAAGCATGGCCGATTTTAAAGGGAAAGTCATTGAAAATCATTTCAGTGGGATGCAGATGCTGATAGATGGTCATGAAATACACGCTTTGCTTTCGGGCAGTTTTAATGCGTATAACCTGTTGGCGGCCTATTCAACAGCCATCCTTTTAAAACAGGATCAGGATGAAGTATTAACTGCCATCAGCCAACTCACAGGAGCTGAGGGTCGGTTTGAACTTGTCAGATCAAAAAACAACATTACCGGTATAGTGGATTATGCACACACACCGGATGCGCTTAAAAATGTATTGGATTCAATCAATACGCTTCGGTCAAAAAATGAACAACTGATCACTGTTGTCGGTGCAGGGGGAGATCGCGACAGGAAAAAGCGGCCTAAAATGGCACATATCGCTTCAAGGCTGAGCACCCTGCTGATTCTTACTTCCGATAACCCACGGTCGGAAGATCCGGAGCAGATACTGGAAGAGATGAAAAAGGGGATTGAAGCAGACAAAACCAACAAGACTTTAACGATCACAAATAGAAAAGAAGCCATTAAAACAGCTGTTACCCTGGCACATGAGGGTGATGTGATACTTGTTGCCGGAAAAGGCCATGAAAAGTACCAGGAAATAAAGGGAAAAAGATACCCCTTCGATGATAAACAATTGTTAACCGAATATTTAGAAAACGCCTGATATGCTGTATTACCTGTTTAAATACCTGAATGAAGCGTTTGACCTGCCCGGAGCCGGTGTATTCGAATACATTTCTTTCCGTGCAGGAGCAGCAGTTATCACTTCGTTGATTATCAGCCTTTTGTTTGGAAAACGATGGATCAACTACCTCAACCGCAAACAGGTTGGTGAAACTATCCGCGACCTGGGTCTGGAGGGGCAACTGGAAAAACAGGGTACACCAACCATGGGTGGCCTGATCATTCTGGCTTCCATAATTGTACCGACATTATTGTTTGCCAAACTTGACAATATCTACATTCTTTTAATGCTTTTCACAACAATTTGGTTGGGGGCATTGGGATTTTTGGATGATTATATCAAGGTATTCAAAAAGAAAAAACAAGGCCTGAACGGTAAATATAAAATCGCAGGACAAATCACCCTGGGATTGGTTGTCGGACTGGTTATGTATTTTAACCCCGCAGTTGTTGTTCGTGAAAAACAAAAAGTGGTTCAGGAGGTTGTAATCAATCTTGAAGAATCAGGTCCGTCAACAAGTTTTGCCCAGGATCAAAAACAGTCGACAAAAACTACCATTCCGTTTTTTAAGAACAATGAATTCGACTATGCTGTTTTATTGAAATGGCTGGGTGATGGGTATGAAAAATGGGCTTTCCTGATTTTCATACCAATCGTCATATTTATCATTGTAGGAGTTTCGAACGGAACCAACCTGACGGATGGGATGGATGGCCTGGCAACAGGCACTTCTGCCATTATCGGCATTACACTGGGTATCCTTGCGTGGGTTTCGGGTAACATCATTTTCGCCGATTACCTTAACATCATGTATTTACCCGATGTTGGCGAATTAACTATTTATATCAGTGCATTTGTTGGTGCAACAGTTGGGTTTTTGTGGTTTAACACCTATCCGGCCCAGGTCTTTATGGGCGATACAGGAAGTTTGTCGCTGGGAGGAATTATTGCAGTTTTTGCCATCATCATTCGTAAAGAACTGTTGATCCCAATACTGTGTGGAATATTCCTGGCAGAAAGCCTTTCGGTAATACTCCAGGTAAGTTATTTCAAATACACAAAAAAGAAATTTGGTGTAGGCCGGCGCATATTTAAAATGGCGCCCCTGCATCACCATTACCAGAAGAAAGGATATCCCGAGCCCAAAGTTGTACTAAGATTCTTCATTGTCGGTATCATGCTTTCCGTATTCACCATTGTAACATTAAAACTCAGGTAAAATGCGGATAAAAAATGATCAGCAAAAACGAAATAACAGTATTGGGTGGTGGCGAAAGTGGTGTTGGGGCTGCAGTTCTGGCTAAGAAAAAAGGATACAAAGTATTTCTGAGCGACAACAACGAAATACAGGAGAAATATAGAAGCGTTCTTACACATTTTGAAATTGATTTTGAAGAAAACGGACACAACTTGTCAAGGTTACTTACTGCTGAACTGGTAGTTAAGAGCCCGGGGATTCCGGATCATGTTCAGGTTATTCGATCATTAAAAGAAAAAAGCATTCCGATAATCTCTGAGATAGAATTTGCCGGGAGATTTACCGATGCTAAAATGATATGTATCACCGGAAGCAATGGCAAAACCACAACTACCCTCCTCACTTACCACATTTTGAAAAATGCAGGTTTGAATGTGGGACTGGCAGGAAATGTTGGAAAAAGTTTTGCCTGGCAGGTTGCAGAAAACGACTTTGATATTTACGTACTTGAGATCAGCAGCTTTCAGCTGGATGGCATGTATGATTTTAAGGCCGATATCGCGATGCTGCTGAACATAACACCCGATCATCTCGACAGGTATGATAATTCATTTCAGAAATATGTCGATTCAAAATTCCGAATCCTTCAAAATCAAACAAATAGTGATGCTTTGATCTTTTGTAACGATGATCCGGTGATTACCGAAGAATTAAAGAAAAGATCAACAGCAGCAAAATTATACCCTTTCAGTCTTAATGAGTTAGAGCTTGTAGAGGGTGCATATATAAAGGGAAATCAATTAATAATTAAAAGTAATAAAACACAATTTAACATGACATTAGAGCAGTTAGCATTACAGGGAAAACACAATATTTACAATTCGATGGCGTCAGGTGTGGCAGCCCGGATAGCAGATATTCGTAATGAAAGTGTAAAACAAAGTCTGTCCGATTTTCACAATATCCCTCACAGGCTTGAGTACGTGGCAAATGTTCACGGTATCCAGTTTTTAAACGATTCGAAAGCAACCAATGTAAATTCAACATGGTATGCGCTTGAATACATTGATAAGCCCATCGTCTGGATAGCCGGTGGTATTGACAAGGGAAATGATTACAGTTCCATTAAACCCCTGGTAAAAGAAAAGATAAGGGCTATCGTTTGCCTGGGTGTTGACACTAAAAATTTGCATGAAGAGTTTGGTGATTTAGTGGACAATATTGTTGACACCACCTCTATGGATATCGCTGTTGTTACTGCATATCATATTGCCAATAAAGGCGATAGCGTTTTGCTTTCACCTTCGTGTGCAAGTTTTGATCTATTCGACAATTACGAAGAAAGGGGAAATAAATTCAAAGAAGCTGTTAATGCATTATAATATAGAATGAATTCTTTTTTAAACAATATTAAAGGCGACAAGGTAATTTGGGCTGTAGTGTTTCTGCTCACACTACTTTCATTTCTTGCCGTGTACAGTTCCACCGGCACACTTGCTTATAGATATCATGGCGGAAACACCGAATACTATATGCTGAAACATGCTGTAATTCTGCTATTTGGATTGCTTTTAATGTATTTAGCACATCTGATTAAATACACATACTTTTCGCGAATTTTCCAGATTGCACTCTATATTGCTGTTCCGCTTCTGGCAATTACCCTCATATTCGGTTTGAATTTAAACGAAGCCCGACGTGTACTTCCTTTACCCTTCAACCTCACATTTCAAACTTCCGACCTGGCCAAGATCACCTTAATTATTTACCTGGCACGGATGTTATCAAAAAAGCAGGAAATGATAAAAGATTTTAAATCTGCTTTTGTACCGCTTATGTTGCCTGTGATTATTGTTACCATTCTTATTTTGCCCGAAAACTTCTCAACGGCAGCATTGCTTTTTACAACCTGTTTGGTTTTAATATTTATCGGAAGGGTAAAATTTACCTACATACTTGGCATGATCGGAATAGGGGTGGCGGGTCTGGCTATCATGATTTCCATTTTAACTTTTATGCCAGGCGACCAGGGAAGGCTTGGCACCTGGAAAAACAGGGTAACCTCATTTATTGAAGGAGATATTGAGAGCAATTACCAAACGCAACAATCGAAGATTGCAATAGCAACAGGTGGAGTTTTCGGAAAAATGCCCGGGAACAGTACTCAACGAAATTTTTTGCCACATCCCTATTCTGATTTTATTTTCGCTATTATCATCGAAGAATACGGTATCATAGGAGGTGTATTTTTGGTGCTATTGTATCTGATATTACTGTACCGTGCGGTAAAAATCGTAATGCAATCACCGGGTACATTTGGCGCCTTTTTAACCATTGGTGTGGCCTTCAGCCTGGTTTTCCAGGCGATGATCAATATGGGAGTGGCTGTGAATCTGTTGCCTGTTACCGGTCAACCCCTTCCGCTGGTGAGTATGGGAGGAACCTCGATTTGGTTTACAAGCCTTTCAATCGGGATTATCCTGAGTGTAAGCAAAGAAATTGATAAACAAAAAAAAGAACAGGTTAATCAAGCTGTAGATATTGCAAATGCCTGATAAATACAACATACTGGTTAGCGGAGGTGGTACTGGTGGCCACATTTTTCCGGCTGTGGCAATTGCCAATAGTCTGAAAGAAAGGCTTGACAATCCGAACATTTTATTCGTTGGTGCAAAGGGTAAAATGGAAATGGAAAAAGTTCCTAAAGCCGGATATTCGATCGAAGGATTGTGGATCAGCGGCTTACAGCGCAAACTGGATTTAAAAAACCTTTCATTCCCTTTTAAAGTAATCAGCAGTTTGAGGGGTGCGGCGAAAATTATCCGAAAATTCAAACCAGATGTGGCGATTGGAACAGGTGGTTATGCCAGCGGGCCATTATTGTACAAAGCATCGAAGAAAAAAGTACCCACGTTGATCCTTGAACAAAATTCATACCCAGGGATAACCAACAAACTTCTTGGGAAGACTGTGGATAAAGTTTGCGTTTCTTATGAAGGCATGGACAAATATTTTCCAAAAGAAAAGATTACCGTTACAGGAAGCCCCGTCAGAAAGGAAATACTGGAATTAAAACCAACGCAAACAGAGGCTTTGAACTTTTTTGGCATGGATCCTTCAAAACCCACTTTGCTGATAATTGGTGGCAGCCAGGGTGCGCATCGTGTGAATGTAGCTATTGCTGAAAGCCTGGATAAAATAATGAGTGCCGATATTCAAATGATTTGGCAAACCGGTAAATACTCAATCGAAATGGCAAAAGAAGCAGCCGGCAAGAACAAGTTCAGCAAGCAAATCAAAGTGGTTGATTTCATCACCAAAATGGACATGGCATATGCTTCGGCTGATCTTGTAATTTCAAGAGCCGGTGCAATCGCTATCGCTGAAATAATCGCCGTAAAAAAGCCTTCAATAATTATCCCATTGCCCAGTGCTGCAGAAGATCATCAGACAAGAAACGCATTAACGCTTGTAAAAGGACATGCCGCGCTGATGATCAAAGAAGATGAAATGGATGAAAAATTGGCGCCAACCATCAGCAATATGATACAAAGCAAGCAGGAAAGATTGATCATGCTTCAAAATTTGAAGCGGTTCGAGTATCCTGATGCAACAACTGCAATTGTAAATGAAGTATTGAAATTAATTGACAAAAAGTAAATGGATTTAAATAAGGTCAATAAAATATATTTCCTTGGTATCGGCGGCATCGGAATGAGTGCCCTTGCCCGTTATTTCCATTACCAGGGAGCCGGGATATTCGGTTATGACCTTACCTCTACCCCACTTACCAAACAATTGGAACATGAAGGTATGCAAATCCATTATCAATCAAACATCAGCCTGATTCCGGGAGATATTGATTTTGTGATTTATACACCCGCAATTCCTGATGATCATGAAGAACTTAATTATTTTCAGGAAGCCGGAATTGAGATTTACAAAAGATCAGAAGTTGTCGGAAAACTTTCTGAAGAACATTATACAATTGCCATTGCAGGAACACATGGTAAAACCAGTATCAGCGCGTTAACAGCACATATGCTTCATGCTGCAGGAATAAAAGTAATGGGATTGATAGGAGGAATTATGAAAAATTATCATTCTAACCTGATCATCTCAAAAAGTTCTGAATATTTCGTTATTGAAGCCGATGAATACGACAGGTCGTTTTTACAACTAAAGCCCGACTTAGCCGTGATTTCTTCGATGGATGCCGACCACCTTGATGTTTATGGTAATACAGATCAGTTGACCGAAGGCTTTAAACTTTTCGCAGGCCAGGTTAAAAAAGATGGTTTGCTAATCGTTAATGAAAAAGTGAAGGAGTTCTCCCAGCAATCCATAACATATGGATTTGATCAACTTGCTGACATCAGGGCAACAAATATTCATGTTTCGGGTAGCAAATTCATATTTAACCTTGAATATCAATCGAACACCATTAGCAATATAAAGATGGTAATCCCCGGCCACCACTATATTGAGAATGCACTGGCTGCAGCGGCTATCGGGTTCAAACTGGAACTAACAAACGAACAGGTCAAATCAGGACTGGAAAGCTTTAAGGGTGTTGAACGAAGATTTGAGGTAAGAGTAAATAGTGATAACAAAACATACATTGATGACTATGCCCATCACCCCGAGGAGATAAAGGCAACCGTAAAAGCAGTTAAAATGCTATATCCGGGCCGGAAAATTACAGGCATTTTTCAGCCTCATCTGTTCAGCCGTACAAAAGATTTTGCGGATGAATTTGCTGAATCGCTTGAAGGTCTGGATGAGATCATTATATTACCCATTTATCCGGCCAGGGAAAAACCATTTAAGGGAGTTACTTCAGCAATTATTTATGATAAAATCAAAAATACGAATAAACATATTATTTCTAAGATAGAACTAATCAGCTCTTTACAGAAGAAAGAACTGAACGTTCTTATAACAATGGGTGCAGGGGACATTGGCCTGATGGTTCCTGAATTGGAAAAACTGATGCAAGAGTAAATGAAAAAGATTATCAAAATAGCATTGTTTATACTCTTTGCGGTAGCAGTTACCGGCCTGATGGGATTTATTTATTTTGAGCAGGGAAAGCAAACCATCAAGCAGGTGGTTATCAAAATTAACCGGGAGGGGGAAAAAGGCTTTTTAAGTGAAGAAGCAATAAAAAGAATGGTCAGCAACTATGATAGTTTGCCAAATCAAAAAGTCAATCAGATTAATACCCAAACGATTGAATCAGCAATAAGTACAAATCCTTTTGTTGAAATTGCTGATGTATTCATAAGTATTGATAAAGACCTGGTTGTCAACATCGAAGAAAAACGAGCCTTCATGCGAATCTTCAATCGTAAAAGCGATGGGTTTTATATAGATCATTCAGGAAATTTATTTCCATTAAGCAATAATTATACACCAAGGGTGATGATTGCCAATGGCTATATTGATGTAATTCCGAATGATGACAAAATCAACATTTATGACTCGGTTTATGCAGATACGCATCTTGTGGATTTGTTTGAACTGACACGATTAATTAACAAAAACAAATTTTTAGCAGCCCAGGTCGGCCAGATTTATGTGAACAGCCGGGGCGAGTTCGACCTGGTTCCGTTATTGGGTAATCACATCATTAAGTTTGGCACAATGGAAGATGCCGGAATAAAACTCGATAACCTGGATACATTTTACAAAAAAGCATTAATGAGCGAAGGTTGGGAGAAATATGCAACAATAAATTTAAAATATAAAAATCAGGTAATATGCAAGAGAAAGTAAGCGACAAGGAAAGCCAGATCATTGTTGGCCTCGACATAGGTACAACTAAAATTGCCTGTATTGTCGGACGAAAAAATGAATACGGCAAAATAGAGGTGCTGGGCTACGGAAAAACAGAATCAATTGGTGTTAAGCGAGGAGTTGTTGCCAATATCGAAGATACCGTAAAGTCCATTCGCCGGGCTGTGGAACAGGCTACACAGAAATCGAATGTTGATATTAATGTGGTGCATGTTGGAATAGCCGGTCAGCACATTAAAAGTTACCAGCATCGTGGCAACATCATCCGCAAAGATTCTGACAAAGAGATCAGTGCGGAAGAGATTGAACAGTTTACCCGAAATATGTATGGTTTAAGCATGGCTCCCGGTGAAGAAATAATTGACGTGATCCCGCAGGAATATATCATTGATGGTGAAACCGGCATACGGCATCCGGTAGGTATGTTGGGACACACCCTGGAAGCCAATTTTCATATCATCATCGGGCAGACTGCAGCCGCGAAAAACATTTTAAAATGTATTAAAAAGGCGGAGCTGGATATGATAGGATTAATCCTCGAACCCATTGCATCCGCAGAAGCCGTTTTAAGCGATGAAGAAAAGGAAGCCGGTGTTGCATTGATCGACATTGGCGGAGGGACAACAGATATTGCCATTTTCCAGGATCATATTATTCGTCATACAGCAGTTATCCCTTTTGGTGGTGATGTTGTTACTGAAGATGTGAAGGAAGGGTGCAGCATCATTAAAAAGCATGCCGAAGAACTTAAAGTCAAGTTCGGATCTGCGCTCGCCAGTCAAAATCGTGATGATGAAGTGGTTGCAATCCCAGGACTGCGTGGAAGGCCTCCAAAAGAAATTACGCTTAAAAATCTGGCCAATATCATCCAGGCGCGAATGGAGGAAATTATTGAGCAGATACATTTTGAGATTAAAAACTCAGGATTCGAGAAAAAACTGATTGGAGGCATTGTTCTTACCGGTGGTGGCGCTGAATTAAAACATATCGACCAGCTTGCCGAATTCATGATTGGCAAAGATACCCGCATCGGTTACCCGAACGAACACCTGGCTAATGATGTCCCTGATGAAATGGCCAGCCCAATGTATGCAACAGGTGTAGGACTTGTGATAGAAGGAATTAAACGTGCAGAAAACGGTGGTAACATGAATGGTTGGGAGGATGAGACAGAAGATTCGTCAAAAAAACGAAGAGAAACAAAGAGAAAGAAAAAGACGGAAAAGCAAGAAGCCGTAGGAACAAAGAGGTTTCTCGACCTTCTTCAGGATTGGTTTCAACATGATACAGAAGGATAATCTTTTAGAATTAACTTTTCACTGTTGAAAAATAAAACAATTAAAAAATAAGAAACTTTATTTAAAATCTAATTTTAGACAATACCAGCATGACCGAGATGATATCTTTTCAACCTAAACAATTACCCGCTTATATCAAAGTTATTGGTGTGGGTGGAGGAGGCAGCAATGCAGTTAACCATATGTACACCCAGGGTATTGCGGGTGTCGATTTTGTTGTTTGTAACACTGATGTCCAGGCTTTGGATTCAAGTCCGGTTCCCATTAAAATAGTACTTGGTGATCGTGTTCTTGGCGCAGGCGCTAAACCCGAAGTGGGACGGCAAGCTGCCGTGGCATCAACGGAAACGATAAAAGATACAATAAAAGAAGACACGCAAATGTTGTTTATCACTGCCGGAATGGGAGGTGGGACAGGAACAGGAGCAGCACCCATAATTGCAGAGATAGCCCAGGAAATGGGAATATTAACTGTAGCGATTGTTACACTCCCCTTTTCGTTCGAAGGCCGCCGCAGGATGAAACAGGCGGAAGAAGGCATTGATGAAATAAGAAAACACGTTGACACGTTGCTGGTTATTTGTAACGACAAACTTCGTTTACTTTATGGAGATGTTACCCTGACAAATGCTTTTGCACGTGCCGATGATGTATTGACTTCTGCTGCAAAAGGTATTGCCGAATTAATAACCGTTCCGGGTTATGTTAATATCGACTTTGAAGATGTTAAAACAGTGATCGAAAAAAGCGGAAAAGCCATTATGGGTTCAGCAACCGCTGAAGGAGAAGGCCGTGCACGTCAGGCCATTGATGAAGCAATGAGCTCACCTTTATTAAATGACAATGATATTAGGGGCGCTAAAAATATCCTGCTGTATATTATCACCGGCGATGATGAAATCAAAATGGATGAGATCACTGAAATCACCGAATATGTTCACCAGGAATGTGGCGGTGATTTTGAAGCCGATGTGATATGGGGCAATGGAAAAGACGAATCACTTGGTAGTAAGATTGGTATAACCATAATTGCAACCGGTTTTGATACAAAAAAAACAAAGAAAAAAGACCCTAAAAAAATCTATAATTTAAAAGAGGATACAAAAAAAGAAGATTCGGATATTGCAAAAGACACGATAAAAGAAAATCTGATTGAATTTGAATCTGTAAGAAAAAAAGACGAGGAAACAGAAAGTAAGGCAGAAGAAGAAACAGACTCGGGTATACAATTGATAAGGAAAAAAGAAACTACTGATTCAACCACTTCTGACAAGAAAAAAGTTTATCAGCTTGACGATGAGTTAGAAACAACAGAAGAGCCGGTAAATATCACCGATGAGGAACGCCCAAGTGTATTTACACATAATGATCCTTCAAATCTCTCGATTAAGCATACTGTTTCTTCTGATATTCTGAAAACGGAAAGGGAACGACGCGAAGCAGGCGAAGAAAAAACCGAAGAAAACCGACTTGAGAAAAGCTCGGCCCGCCGAAGTCAATTGCTTAAGCAGCTGAGTATGATCAGGCCCGAAGATGTTGATGATTTAGAAAAAGAGCCTGCTTATCTCAGAAAAAACCTTGACCTCGATCAATCAACTCCTTCATCTGATTCGGTGGTATCGAAATATACCCTCGGTGAGGACAGCAAAAACAATCCTTTGATAAAATCAGACAATTCGTTTTTGCACGATAATGTTGATTAGGGAGGAGAGCTAAGACAGAAGAACCAAGAGCCAAGAACCAAGACCTAAGACAGAAGACCTTAGACTTTGGGAAAAATTAACAAATAACACAACTAACTTCTCCCCTTTTCAAGGGGAGATGCCGCAGGCAGAGGGGTTTATTTTCTCTCCCTTCCGCCTGCCAAAGCGAAGTGCCTGCCTGCACGTAGCCGTTTCAGCGAAGGCAGGGCGGACAGGTTGGGGGAGACTAAGAGGGGGTCAATAATCACGAAATACAAATAATAAGCACTTTCCATATGAGTTTAGAAATACAAATCAACAACGACATCAAGCAAGCCATGCTTGCCAGAGACAAGCGGAAACTGGAAGCCTTACGCGCTATAAAGGCAGGATTGTTATTGGAAAAAACAGGCAAGGATGTGAGTGGTGGTGAGATTCCTGAAAGTGTTGAAATGAAACTTTTGCAAAAACTGGTCAAACAACGTAAAGAGTCCGCTGCTATCTATCGCGATAAAGACCGCATCGAAATGGCTGAAGAGGAAGAATACCAGGCAGGTATAATTGAGAAATATCTCCCCGAACAAATGTCGGAAGAAGAAATAGAAAGTATCATTCAGCAAATAATTGAAGAAACAGGTGCTTCTACCATGAAAGACATGGGCAGGGTTATGGGTATGGCTGCCAAACAACTTGCCGGAAAAGCCGATAACAAATTGATTTCAGGAATTGTAAAACGGAAGCTTGGAAATTGATATATGCTTGGTCGAACAAAATTTATTACAGTAAAGCCCGGTTGACAATCAATCGGGTTTTTGGTTTCTGGCTCGAACGCATGAAGTAGTTTCTGTAATTTTTACGTTTGCGATTTACTACATATTGTGTAGCTTTGTGCAACCCCTTCTGGCAAGTCTGAAGCGTGGATTTGCGCGTAGGGACTTGTGCCATTATTCAATCAATTCAACCTTAACGATTCCTTGCTCGCCGATTTTTCCGGCTCATAGTCCAGATATTATAACTTTTAAACTGGGATTTGTATCAGGCACGAGTCCCCACGCTTTGGGCTGCGCTTCAGACTTGCGCCAGTTGGGGTGTGTGTTCTACCAGCTATTAACAGTTACTCGATTTATCTCAGTTGATTTAATTTTAATATTTTTCTCTTCATAAATCAACTTTATTGTTGGCAGTATTTCAAGCATGTCAAATGTATAGTCGTATTTATTTTCAACCAGAATAGGTGTGCCCAACAATAGATGCTCCCCTAAACTTATTTGGAGAAATTCATTGGGTTGTATTACAATTATATCACTGTCATCAAAAACAAAGGCAATAATCTCAGAATTGTATTTATCACCTTTATAATTAAAATTTAATATAAATTTAGAATTTAAAGGATGAAGTTTAATTATTGAATCACTTGTATTTTTAATAACACAATTCAAATTCAGATAAGGTCCATCCTCACTACCTTCAATAATAGTATTATCTGAAAGTTGGACTATAACATTTGAAACAATTAATTCTTCTACAATTAAATCTAATTGAGAAAAACTTTTACTGTACATTAAAATCAGGAGTAATATTAATACAACATATCTCATAATATTATTGTTTAAAGCTTATTGAACTTTTAGTTGCTTCTTTGGTTTTAGAGGTGTTATCAAACCATGTTTTTGACCATATCTTTTAATGGACCTCTGGAAAAATGGCCTTGTATCTTTAAAACTAGAATGTTTCATTTGAGCTGATACTGCTCTTTCCTATTGCTAGAAGAATTATCATAAGTATCGAACCCAACACTTTTATAATCTTCATTGTGTATGTTTTCATGCTCAAAGAGATTCATTATCTCATTAGCATGATCTGATATTTTTAATCTATTATTTCCTTTTATTTTTATGTCAATTCTCTCAGAAGTATTATTATTTACTTTCTCTGCATAAAATGTCATTCCACCATCACCAGCTTCATTTTGTGTAGCTGATAATGGTAAATCAGTAGGATTATAATGATCATAGACAGCTAAACTTGCTTCTTCAGAAATACCAGATCTTGAGTGATCTTGCGAAAGACTTTCCCCTTTTTCATGATCTATAGATTCAATTCCATCACTCTCGACTGTTTTATTCGAATCCCAATCATCTTGTTCAATAATTTTAACGTTATCAGTAGAAGCTTCATCAGAACCTAAAAATTTACCCTTTTTGTTGAAATAATCATCAACAACCATTCCATCAGGATCAATAAATCTTATGGGATTGTTATAAGTATATTGATAGGGAGTCCACCTTCTTGATATTTCACACATTGGATCTATATTATGCCACCTCCCCAGTTGAGGATCCTGAAAGCGAGCCCCAAAGTCAAACCACAAACCCGGCATATCCTGTTGCTCCTTGGTGTTGTACAGGTAAGGGTTGGCTTTATCGGTCAATGCACCTTGCATCATTTCAGAGGTGAATACCATACCAAATGGGTAATACGTCTTGGCTTGTATTACTTCAGGCTCTCCCATTTCTTCCCTAATTACCGCTCTAACGTTACCTAAATGGTCTTTGATATGGTAGTATTTGTTTTCTATGGTTCCCAATTCTGTAACGTCTATGTAGCCTTCGTCGTGGAGGATTCTGTTGGATCCTCCATTTACAAAAACCCGTATAGTGACCAGGCTTTTGTAATATCTACAGATATTAATGTCTTGCGAATGCATTGTAAATGGGCTCGCATGGGGGATTTTACATTTACATCAATTGTTTGATGTAAGTGTCAATGCTTTTTTCAGATTTGCCCCAAAAATAATACTTGCTATTATCTGAAAATTCAATTTCCATAAGATTACTGAAACCTAATCTAGATACTTTTCTATACGTCTTTAAATCTTTAATTATTCGCTTTTTAAAAACATTTTCAATGACAAACTGTCTATTAGAAACTTTTATGTATGAAATTTTACTTGCTTGGAAAGAATAAATCAACACCAATAAAAAAGAAATAATTAGCAAATAACCATCGAATGATATAACGGCAAGTAGGATAGCCAGAGATATAACAGAAACAAAAGATATTATACCGATTGCTTTATTACCTAAACTAATTCTATTCTTCATCTTTTCTATATTCAATTTTAAAACCAGCACTTATACTAAATTGTCCTACCACCATAGCACCATAAGTTACCCCAAAGTTTACAGGAGCAACTCTCAAAGTAGTAGAATTTCCTCCATCTGAATTTGATGTGTGTTCAACTGATGTAAAAACTCCAAGTGGAGTACCTGTTACACTCGTGCTAGCAGAGGCTTCTTTTTTCGATTGCATTGTTTCCCCATCTACAACTTGATACTCTTCGGAATAACCAATGTTTGCACTTATTGGGACAGGACCCATAGAACCTATGTACTGACCATAGGATGCGCCTCTAGTGGATTCTGTATTGTCTGACACTCCAACTAAACTACCATCTGTCTGTACACCATTATTATCAACTTCAATACTACCAGATATAGCTGAAATTGAACCAATGTTTACATCATATCCTGTACCATCTTCGGTCTCCTGTGCAGATCTGCCACCTATAGTGACCTTACCCTCTGCTTTGGCATAACCTGATACTTTTGTATTACTAACAACTTCATTTACTTGATCTCCTACATAACTTGCCATATGCTTAGTGAAATTCGAGGCAGCATTAGCCAAATAATTAGATGCTGCTTTTACAATTTCATCAAATATCCCGTTACCATCAGGATCAATATATCTTACAGGATTGTTAATTGTATAATTGTAGGGACTAAATGACGAATACTTCTCTGCAAGTTTATCCACTACATGCCAACGCCCTAACTGAGGGTCTTGCATACGGTTGCCAAAATCAAACCACAAGCCCGGCATATCCTGTTGTTCCTTACTATTGTATAAGTATGGGTTGGTTTTATCAGTAAAAGCACCATTCATTATTTCTGAGGTGTACACCATCCCAAACGGGTAATATGTTTTTGCCTGAAAAACATCGGGTTTCCCGGTAATGTCTTCTTTAATTACAGCACGTAC
>JAUVKF010000023.1 GCA_030596395.1 Chlorobiota bacterium
TGACAGACTGCTACGAAAGTTTAACCAACAACTCAAGAAGAAGGGTATTATGCTAAAGGAAGGAAAAGCAAAAGTAGATGCTTCACTTACCGGCACGCCGTTGAGTCCAAAAGGGAAAAAGCAGTACGAACTGGCAACAGATAGAGAAGAAGATAACAGGGATGAATCAGACAAGCAAAGAAGAAAGAAGTTCTTACTGATAAAGGCTACAAAGTTCCAAAGAACGATGAATATCTGAAAAAACACATGGTCAGCACGTGATGGAAGCCATAGCCTACAATTTAAAACGAGCACCAGGACTTGTGATGGTGAGGTGTGTCCAATAGCGGGAAAAATGCGATAAAAGCCTGTAAAACAGGAGTTAACGCAAAATCGTAACGAATAAAAAGTAAAAAACCAGTTAGAAATTAGAAAAAAGGTCATAAAATAAGTGAAAAATTACAAAGGAAAATATCTGGCTGGTTTTGCAAAGGTCTCAGCTTGTAAGTTCAGATTCGGATTACATATCAATCAAACCTGAAGCCTGGAGGCTATTAACAATATTGGATTTTGAGAGCCAATTTTGAATTTCGGACCAGGCACTTAGAATTTTAATCCTTTTACTTTAGGAATCCCCGCTACAAAATCTTTCAAATAGAAAGGTTCGAAATATGCTACATCTTCAAATGATCCTTTCTTAAACTTCTCCTCGGCCAATTCACACAAAAATGAGGAGGAGGGATAAAACTCATTTAGAAACAGAGCATTTTTATTTTGGCCCAAAATGGGTTTGCATTTTTCTGCGCCATCACCGGCAAAAACTACCTTTTGTTTTTCCAACAATTCATCAAATGAATGCTCATCGATAATCTCTGCCCGGATTTCCTGTATTTCAACAAGTTTATGATTATAAACAGCGGTGTAAACCTCCATCCTGCGTGCATCAATCATAGGGCAGAACAGGTAATTATCAGCCGTTTCACCCATCTTTTTGATCATCCCAAACGCCATTGCTTTAAGTGTGCCAATTGCAATCAGCGGCTTTTCGAGAGAATAGCAAAAACCTTTGGCGGTTGAAACCCCAATGCGTAGTCCGGTGTAAGAACCAGGGCCTTTGCTCACCGCAATGGCGTCTAAATCTGTAAATGAAAATCCAGCACTTTTAATGACCTCTTGAGAGAATAGGGTAACGGATTCGGCATGTGCGTTTTTTATATGCGTTTCTTTTATTGCTTTTACTATTCCATCAACCGATAGTGCTACTGAACAGACACGTGTGGATGTTTCGATGTTTAAAATTTTCGTCAACGGTTTTGCGGATTTTTATTTTGCAAGCAAAGATATCAGGATTATAAATCCATTGCCCTTAACTTTCAGATTACAAATCTGAAAGAGCTTTGCATTTATAACTGTAACATCGATTTTTTCCCCCTTTCCGCCTGCCAAAGCGAAGCGCCTGTCTAACTTCCCGTTGGTGCCTCAGAATTAAACGATTATTTAATTATCATTTCCGTTTCTGACTGTGAACTGCCGATTGCTGACTACAAAGGTTTTGCTGGAAAGTACAGTTTTATAATGGACAGCAGGGGTTAATTCTCTTCTTTAAACAATTCTTCCTTTTTCACTTTTTCAACTGATTCTTTGTTTTTCAGTGTTTTTGAAACAGCCCTGTAAGGAGCAACAATAACTTCATCACCCTCGCTAACACCTTCTGTAATTTGAATAAATGTATTGTCTTGAATGCCGGTTTTTACCTCTGTTAAAATGGCCTTGTCATCATCAAAAAGAAAAACATACTCCTTAATATCTTCATCCTTTTTTTTGGTGTTATCATCACTTATTCTTTCTTCTTCTCTCTTTTCACGTGCAGTTTTGGTTCTGCCGGATGTGTCCGCACGCGTTGTAACTGCCTGAATAGAGATGGTTAAAATATCATATTCCGTTTCGGTTTCAATTTCTACGGTTGACGACATACCTGGCCTGAAAGGAGAAGGGATAGGACTATCAGGTTTGACCAAATCCTCGTAAGAGTTCTTCAGCATCATGATTTTAACATCAAAATTGGTTACCTGATCTGTGGAAACACCCAGCGTATTGGCTGAAGTTGCTATTTCGGTTACAATTCCTTTGAATTTTTTATCGAGGTAGGCATCAACTTCAATAACGGCAGTATCGAAAAGTGAAACCCTGACAATATCATTTTCATTCACTTCAACATTCACTTCCAGAACATCCAGGTTTGCAATGCGCATTATTTCTGTTCCGGCCGAAAATTGCGAAGCCCCGGTTACCCGTTCACCGACTTCAATAGATAATTTTGAAACCGTCCCATCGTTGGGTGCATAAATGCTTGTTCTTTTCAAATTTTCTTTGGCTTCCTTTAACGAAGCCCTGGCGCTGCTCACCTGAAATTGTGCCGATCTGTAATTTTCTTTTGCTGCTTCTACATCAGCCTGTGACACTTGATAAGAGGAGGTCGCCGCATCGAAATCAGCCTGTGAGATCACTTCTTTTTCAAAAAGTGTTTTACTTCTATCAAAATCAAGGCTGGCTTTTGTAAATTGTGCCTTGCTTTGTGTAATGCGTGCTTTTGCACTGGCTTCGTTTGCCTGGGTAGTTTTATATGAAGCCTCTATCCTTTCATAATTGGAAATATAAATCTCAGGGTCTATTTTAGCAAGTTTTTTTCCTTTTTCAACAAAGTCGCCCTCTTTTACAAATAATTCAACCACTTCTCCCGAAATATACGGACTGATTTTAATATCTTTTGCGGGCTGTATCTTTCCATTTGCAGAAACGGTCTCGATGATGGTGCGTAATTCTGCGGTTTCGGTTGCTACTTTAATGCTTTTTGAGCCTTTGCTTTTTTCAATAACTAATATAACCAGGACTATTACAACAATGACTGATCCAATAATCAGCCACAACTTTTTCTTTCGCGACATTGCCATTTTAAATGTTTTTTGGTTGGTTGTTTTTCAGTCCTTAAAATTAATTTTAATTCCCGAACATTAATTAATTCTCTGATCATTCAGTTTCTACCGCTGCAATATCAGTTAATGACAGGCTGCGGCCCAGGTAAAAGTCGAGGATTTTAACCTTGAAAATATAATCATATTTGGATGACGCAAGCTCAGATTCCGCATTGTTCATCTGTATTTTAGATACATTGTAGTCGGTTGAAGTAACCATGCCCACATTCAATTTTTCTTCGGTATATTTAAACGCCTCTCTAAATGATTCTACTGATTTAAATCGTGCAACATATGTTTGATAGGCAGCAACGGCATCCGCATAAGCCTGTTCAATGTTTTTACGCAATACATTCTTTTCATTTTCAAGGTTCAAATCTGCTATTTCCTTATAAATTCTTGATTTTTGAACATTTGTAGTCACCTGGTATCCATTAAAAATTGGGATAGCAAGTCCAATAAACAATCCACCATTACGATTATCCTTAAACTGCTGATCGAACGGTACTATCGGGCTGTCAGGATCAAGAAAGTCCGTATAGATCCTATTGGAGTAATTCGTTCCAAATTGTCCGGTAGCATATAAGCGGGGGCTATGGTATCCTTTGGCTCTTGCAAAACTTCTTTCAGCACTATTTACCCGGTATTCTGCACTTTTTATTTCGGGCATTATTCCTAATGAAGTATTGAAGATCATCTCGGGAGGAAGTAAAGTTGGCGTACCCGTAATTTCTAATTTTGGTTTTTCGATATCGAATTCATTATTTGCTTCCAGGTCAAGCAATTGCATCAAATCAAGATAGGCCAGCATCATGTTATTCTTTGCACTGATCAGGTTTGCTTCTTCACTGGCTCCCTGAGCCTGAATATCATACAAATTGCCTTTGGCAACTGCACCGGCTTCTACTTGCTTACCAATCCTGTCAACCTGTTCGTTTGTTATATCAACCTGTCGTTGGGCATTATTTACTAATTCCAAATTAAACAAAATAGAAAGATAAGACGCAGCAATGTATAGTGACATATCGTTTCTGATCTTATCTGAATCGTATTTTTTTGCCAGGTAATCAAAATGTTTTTGTTTGATATTATTTACTTGTTGTAATCCCTGAAATAAGGTTACATCAGCATTAAGGCCAAAAAATGTTTGATTTGATTGTTGTGTAGAGTAGATATTGGTCTGAGGGTCAGGCGATCTTCCCCATCCAAAATTCTGGCCAACCGAAGCATTAAATGAGGGTATCAGATTTACCTTACTTTGATGTAAATCCCTGTTAGCACTTTCAACTTCCAGAATGCTTTGTTTGATTTGAATGTTGTTTTCGTTAGCGTAAGTAATACATTTTTCCAGCGACCACAAATCCTGTGCTACTACATTCAGGCTGAAAATAACCATGCCTAAAAGAGTTAGTATTAGTAAGTTTGTTTTGTTCATTGATTTGTTTTTTGGTATTATGGCTATTGGTTTATCTAAAAGCGTGCCACAAAAGTAAACATTTGATTATCAATATTGTTCAAGGCTATAATGAAAACCCTTTTTTCGTTGTTGTTCAGTTAAATACAGCGAATGTTCGTATCCGAACAGACAACCTGAGAGATCAAAAATAAAAATCAGTAATATTTGGCAAGAAAAAGACCACCATCAACCGAATCAACAGGAAATCTATATCTTTGCTGATCAACATTTTAATAATTATGAAGAGGTTATTAATACCATTGTTTTTATTATTGCTGAATCATCTCGTTATCGCCCAATATCAGGACAACGGAATTGGCGATACCATTCATGTAATTCATTATAACATTCATCTGAATGAGATTGATACTGATGATCATACAATAACTGCATTTACCGAACTAAGCTTACATCCACTGGTTGATGATCTGCAAAGCATCCCACTGGAATTAAAAGACCTGGTTGTTGATTCAACACTTGTGAATGGTGCAAGTCATTCCTTTTTACATGAAGGCGAAACACTCAGAATAAACCTTTCATCACAAGCAGGAATAAATGATACTTTAACCATCACTGTTTTCTATCAGGGCGAACCATTTCACGAAGGTTGGGGCGGATTTCATTTTGATGGTGATTATGCATACAACCTGGGTGTTGGATTTGTTTCAATACCGCATAACCTGGGAAAAACATGGTTCCCCTGTGTGGATGATTTTACCGATCGCGCGACCTATGATTTTTATGTAGTTGCCGACAGCGATAAAAAAGCCATCTGCGGCGGCACATTGATAGATACGCTGGATAACGGTAACGGAACAAAAACATGGCACTGGAGATTAGCACATCCAATACCCACATACCTTGCATCGGTAGCAGTTGGTAATTATATGCTTTATGCTGACGAATTTTTTGGTTTGCATGACACTTTGCCGATTCACATTTATACGCGCCCACAGGAAATCAATAAAGTTGCTGGGTCATTTATCCACCTGAAAGAAATATTACAGTGGTATGAAGAACATTTCGGCCCATACCCTTTCAGCAGAGTGGGTTACACGGGAACAGATCAAGGTGCTATGGAACATGCCACCAATATTGCTTATCCACACTTTGCATTCAATGGCAATACTTCATATGAATCGTTGTACACGCATGAACTGGCCCATATGTGGTTTGGTGATAAGGTAACCTGCTCCTCGGCAGAAGATATGTGGCTGAATGAAGGCTGGGCAACTTTTTGTGAAATTTACTATCTGAATGATCTTTACAGTTATGAAGATTATATCAACAAAATGAGGTATGCACACAAGGAAATGTTGCGCATGGCTCACAGAAAAGATAATGGCTATTATGCCTTGAATAATATTCCACAGGAATACACTTATGGCAAACATGCCTATGATAAGGGCGGATCTGTTACAAATACTTTACGTGGATACCTTGGTGATTCATTATTTTTTAATACAATGACTGAGTTTCTCAATCATTTTGAATATCAGTCGGTTTCATCGGAAGACCTACGGGATTTTTTGACAAATCACACAGGTATTGACATGACTGCATTTTTTGATGCATGGGTTATGACACCGGGGACTCCTCATTTTTCGATCGATTCGACAAAAATAACCGAAGGTGATGCAAGTTTTATGGTTGACATCTGGTTAAGACAAAGGTATAAAGGAGCTGACTTTTTTGCTGACGACAATATTCTGGAAGTAAGTTTTGTTGATCAGGATTTTTCATTTTATACTGATACTATTCACTTTTCGGGTGAAACCGGACATTCAGTAAAATACATTGAATTTGAACCCAAAGCTGTATTCCTGGATGCGCTTGAGAAAATCGGTGATGCCACAACCGACTATTATCAGTTTTTTACCACGTCTGATGAATATTCATTTGAAGACACTTATTTTAAATGTGAAATTCAAGAGTTGTCGGACAGCGTGCTGATGAGAGTAACTCATCACTGGGTTGCACCCGATAGTGTAAAAACCCCTGTTATAGGCCTGAAACTTTCACCAAACAGGTATTGGAAAATTGAGGGTATTTATCCGGAAGATATTTTGATACAAGGCAAGTTTAAATACAGCTTCGCCAGTTATCTAGATGATGAATTAATTTTATCTGATAACGATTCAGTGGTTTTGTTGTACCGAGAAAATACCTGGGATGACTGGCATGAAATACCACAAACAAGAAGTACTAACTGGAAGTATGGATGGATTGTTACCGAAACCCTGCCAACTGGCGAATACACACTGGCAGTATGGGATAAAATAATTGTAAATACCAATTATAAACCAGATGATAATATTGTCAGTATTTACCCGAATCCTTCACGAGGTAAGCTAAATTTCGAATTTGCAAAAAGGAGCAAATACAACATTGTGATTTACGATGTTAAAGGCGCCCAACTCGACCAGTTTGTTATTAACGGAAAATCAAAATCATGGAAATGGAATGATGAATTTGCTTTCACCGGGGTTGTTTTTATCCATGTGTATGAAGGACGTGATTTATTGACGGTTAAAAAGCTGGTGTTTACAAAGTGACAGCAGAAAGTGCTCTGTCATTTTACACTTCTTTATTATTTTTTCAATACAACTTTACGAATACTCCGGGCATTGGATTCTGAAAGCATCTCTAAAAAGTAAATTCCATCCTCAAAAGAAGAGATGTCAATGACCACCTGTTTTGACGCAACAACCTTTTGGTGCCAAATTGTTTTACCTGAAATATCAATCAATCTTATCCTTTTAATACTTAATCCATTCCTGATATACAGCATTCCTTTTGTGGGATTGGGATACACTTTAGTGAATATTAAATTTTCCGGCTTAACGCCCGTGGTCATCCCGTATTCATAACAACCCATGTCGGGAGCCGTATTGACATATTCGTCAGTCTCCATATCAACAACGGTAATTGTATCATTATAGGCATCAACAATTGTAAGCGAATCGATACCTGTATCAATACAGGGCGAAGTTTCCAAAAGATGAAAATCCCCGGCATCTTCATCAACAAACCGGGCATCAACATTGATGTTGTTGTCCCCCTCTGCGCCATCCGGAAAAGGTGTATTACAATAATTAACTTCCGCATAACCGAAATCAAGATAAATATTGCTGCTGTAAGCACCTGGATTGTTGTAAATAATGCAATTGGTAAAAGAGGCATCGGAAAACACAATATTAACGCCCCCGCCATCACCACCTGTGGCATGGTTATCAAACAAGGTGCAATTCACAAGCCTGATCCTTGCACTATATCCCTCAATAAATACAGCGCCCCCGCTTGAATAGCTCGTAACATTTCCTGTAAACAAACTTCGATAAATCCTGGTATCGTAACAACCATATAAACAAATGGCTCCTCCTCCATACAAAACCGTATTGTTGAGAAACAGGCATTTCTCAATGTTTAAACCTGTATCGCCCGTTAGTTTTATGGCTCCCCCTTCGCCATAGGAATGATTAGCAATAAAAGTGCAATTTATTATCTGTGTGTCAGATGTAGTATTGATTCCGTAAATAGCACCTCCCATGCCATTTTCGTCACCGGTAGCCTCGTTATTAATAAACAAGCAATGGTCAATAATGGCATCAGAGCCATTCATCATGATACCACCACCATGTTGGTCAGGATAGTTGCTTCCGCTTGTTATACCATATTCTACGCGGCAATAGACGAATTCATTCACACTTTGTGTTTCGTCAAGCCGGATACCATGCCAACCGGTAGCAGGATCATCGGTTGTAAAAAAGATACTGTCGGTTTCCGTACCCAGAGCCTGCAGGTTTCCATTTACAGTCAATTTAAAATATCCCTGAAAATTAACTGTAACACCTGCCTCAATGATCAGATTTTCTCCTGACGGAACTATCACATCATCTGTTACCAGGTAAGGTGAACCGGAGCTAGTCCATGTACCTGTCTGATTGCCGTTTACCTCGGTTTGGGAAAAGATGCCGGACGATATGATAACCAATAGGATAAGTAAGTAAATTTTTTTCATATTCGTAGAAAATTTAAGAATTAATAAAAGGCAATTTTAGCAAAGTTTTCTAAATGTAAAAATACAAAAACCATACTTTTACTACATTCTAAAATTGTTTTAAACAGTATTGTTTGAATCACACTAAAATAGCTTTCATCATGATTACCCCCGATTATCTTCAGGAACTGGAAAAGGCACTCGTTGAAAATGCCAATCCTGATACCGCCGTAAAGATGAAGAAGTATATGAAAGACCATTTTGAGTTTTTCGGTATTCCTTCTCCGCTAAGGAAAGAATTGCTAAGAGAACACCTTAAAACTGTGGGCCATATCTCTGGCAACCGGACAGAAGAAATTGCGAAGTGGTGCTGGTGGGCCCCGCAACGGGAGTGGCAATACCTGTCAATGGAAATGCTGGGACGGCAAGCCAACAAGGCTGACATAGGATTGATTTCCTTATATGAATATTTAATTACATCAAAATCGTGGTGGGATACGGTGGATTTTATTGCAATACATCTGCTTGGTTCTTATTTCAACAAATTCCCGGATCAAATCGAAAATATAACCAATAAGTGGATGGCTTCGGGGAATATATGGCTGCACCGAACCTGCATACTATTCCAGTTAAAATACAAGGCCAAAACCAATACCGGTTTACTTGAAAATTTTATTGAACCATTGACAGCATCCAAAGAATTTTTCATACGTAAAGCAATTGGCTGGGCTTTGAGGGAATACTCGAAAACAAATCCCGATTACGTAATACAATTTGTTAATACTCATCAACTTTCAGGACTCAGTGAGCGTGAAGCTTTGAAATGGATGAAAAACAAGTCAATCATTAATTGAACTCCTTCCCACTATTTTTATTAATTCAACATTTTCAGTCCATCTTTTGAAGTGCTAATTTTCTACATTTGCGCTTTTTATGCATTCCAGACATTTGAAATATATTCTATTCTTTGTCGTGCTATTTGCCGTAACAGCATGTATTAATAGTGAAAAACAGCAGGAAGCGCCTGAAATTATTCCTGATGTCAATGTTGGGGTTTTTACCAGTCTCGATAGCATTGTAATTGCTGAGAAGGCAAAAGAGCTGGATAAAAAATTCACCTTCCTTCAAAAAAAGACCGGTTTCAATGGCACGGTTTTGTTCGCCGAAAAAGGACGGATCATTTTTAACAAAGCTTATGGTTATCAAAATGTTCGATATAAACGCGACTCCCTAAAAACTACTGATGCCTTCCAACTTGCTTCCGTTTCAAAGATGTTTACCGCAATGGCCGCTATGATATTGTACAATGAAGGTAAATTGGATTACGATGAAGACATCAGGACCTATTTACCCGATTTTCCATATGAAGAAGTAAGCTGCCGATGGCTGATGACTCAACGTGCTGGATTGCCCAGGTATATGAGCCTCGCCCTGGACAAATGGCCAAATAAGAGAGTGCCGCTTGGTAATGATGACATGTTTGATTTGTTTGTTGAATACCATCCCGACAGGTATTTCAGGCCAAATACCGGATTTCATTACTGCAATACAAATTATTCGATTCTGGCCAATGTTGTTGAGGCCGTTTCAGGAATGGGTTTTGATGAATTTATGAAGAAAAAACTTTTCGAGCCGCTGGGGATGAATGATTCGTTTGTTTACAATATGCAGGATGACACCCTGGTACCGCTGTATATTGATGAAGGGGTACCAGGATATTACCAGCGTGGATGGCGATGGCGAAAAATGGAAAACGATTACCTGAATGGAGTTATGGGTGATAAAAATATTTACTCCTCCGTTGAAGATATGTTCAAGTTCGACAGCTCACTGGACAATTTTACATTACTCCCTGATTCTATTATCAGTGAAGCTTTTAAACCTGGCAGTGAAAAATATTGGAAACGAAAGAATAACTATGGATTTGGGTGGCGAATTAAAGATGGTATGGATAGTACCGTTTACCATTTTGGCTGGTGGAAAGGATTCCGTACATTTTACATACGCGATATGAAGCACAAAAGAACACTTATCGTATTGTCTAATAAAGATAAAGGCCCTGGATCAGCTAATTTCTGGAATATTATTAAAGCAGATACGCTTCCAATCGGGCAATTTTCACAAGTAAAGTAGCGTAAGTTCGTTGCAAACATATTTTTAATTACCTGATTTACACTTCTTTACTTCTCTTTTCATTCTGGAGTATTGGAGTCATGAAGCAGAATAAACGTAATTTACACCACAACACTCCACTACTCCATGGGGCAGTAATCATGTATAATATTGGGTAATATTATTTTCTAAGATTTCTTAAATCGAGATGACGTTGAACTAAGGCACTACCAGTTTAAACCCAACTCCGTGCACATTGATCAACTCAACATCGGGATCTTCCTTCAGGTATTTTCTCAATTTGGTGATATATACATCCATTGATCTTGCATTGAAATAGCTATCGTCGTACCAGATTTTATTCAGTGCAACAGAACGGTCGAGTACATTATTCATATTCTGGCATAATAACTTTAAGAGGTCGGATTCTTTTGATGTTAGTTTTTGCTGCTTATCTCCAATTAACAGCATTTGACGATTGTGATCGAAAGAATAAATACCGAATTTGAACTGGCTTTTTTCGGCTTCATCTTTTTGATTGATCTTGCTTCTGCGATGAATCGCCTTTATTCGAAGCAACAATTCCTCCATACTAAAAGGCTTAGTTAAGTAGTCATCTGCACCCAGTTCAAAACCATAAATTTTATCCTCCTGCATTGATTTTGCTGTGAGAAACAAAAATGGAATCTGTTTATCCATTTTCCTGATCTCTTTAGCCAGCGTAAAACCATCCATAACAGGCATCATAATATCCAGGATACAAAAATCAAATTCGTTTCTTTTAAAGGTTTCGAGGGCCTCTTTTCCATCAACACAAAGTGTTGTATTATAACCTTTTGCCTCAAGATATGCTTTCAATACACTCCCCAGGTTTTTATCATCTTCTGCAAGTAATACTTTTGTTTTTGTTGCCATATTTTTTTACTCGTTAGGTATTCGAATGGTAAAGGTGGATCCACTGCCAGGCTCTGAATCTACACTAATTATTCCATTATGTAATTCTGTTGTCGCTTTCACATAATTCAAACCCAAACCAAATCCTTTAAAGTTATGCACATTGCCTGTCGGCACCCTGTATAATTTCTCAAAAATCTTTTTCTGGTTTGACTTGCTAATGCCTATCCCGTTATCCTGCACCCTGATCAGTAACGACCCATTATTATTTATGGTATTTATCACTATGTGGGGTTTTTCGATATTGTATTTCAGCGCATTATCAATTAAATTGATCATTACATTGGTCAGGTGGACTTTATCGCCATTTAAAACAGGTTTTGTTGCTTTTAATTGCATTTCTATTAAGCCGCCTTTTTCGTTGGCTGCTATTTGTTTACTATTAACTGCCTGCTGAATTATATCATGCATATTAACCTGGGCTCTCTTTAATTTCAACTGGCCTTTATCAAGCACGGCAGTCTGCAGAATTTGTTCGGCCATAGTACCCAATCTTTTGTTTTCCTCATTAATTACCCCGATATAATTATTATATACGATATCTGATTTTTTAATGTCTTTATCTTTAAGCGCTTCACATGCAAGGGCGATGGTAGAAATAGGCGTTTTAAATTCATGGGTCATATTATTGATGAAATCATTCTTCATCAACGAAAGACGTTTCTGGCGGTTAATGATAAACATACTGAATGAAAATGAAAAAATGATAACCACAAAAAGGAATACGGAAATTCCCAGTAATTTCCACAATTGCCTGACAATAAAGCTCTGTTCATTTGGGAAATGAATGAGAAGTTTATTGGGATACGTATAAAGGGTACCCAGGGGTACCAGGTCAAAATAGTAACTGTCGTTCAATAATTCCTCAGGATATTTTCCGGTTTTTTGGAGTATCATGGAATTTGTTGCAGGGCTAAACACACCAAATTCAAATTTGGTATTGATTTTCTTCTCCTTTAGTTCCCTGGATATTAGCGAATCAATAAGGGTCTTTCTTTCATAAAAAAAGCTCCCCTGATCCTGTTCGTTAAAGTTAAATGTCAATTCCTCCAGTGCACGGTTTGCACGGCCTGTCTTACGCAACCAGATGTCAAAATCATTCGGAGAGCTCCAGGTTCCCATACCGAGTACGATGAATTGATTCAAAGAATCGAATGTATCATAGATTTTCTCGCGTTGCTGATAAAACTTACTCTGGCGGGCAACCCTGTCCTGCAGTCGCATTTTATCAAGTTCAAAAACTACCTGGTGCATAGCCTGGTTTAAGTCCCTGAAAAATACAGCCTGTTTAACTTTCACGGCATCCTTAATCCAGTAAACCTGGATAATCATCAATCCAATAGTTGCAAAAGTTACAAGGGCAATAATAAGAGTGGTTGTCCACTTGTTCATGTAACAAAAGTATAGCATCAAAGTATTGATTTACAGCTTTTAACTTTTATTAACACTTGTTAATCTTGCTTAACATTTATGTAACTGCTCTTGTTATAATTTTGTTTTTGGAAGTTTAAGTAATGCTTCCTTCTCCGGGAGTCTCCCCGGAGTAAAATTCTGCTTAATTTCATAATTGTTGGTTTTTGGTTAGCGGCTCTCCCAGAGCCGCTTTTTTTATGCAAGTCCGGTTTTCTCCACTCAAAAATCATAATTTAGCAATCTGGAAAAATTTCATTTTGATTAAACCCGGAACAATACAGAGCATACTTGAAACTTCCCGTATTGAGGAGGTTATTGGCGATTTTGTGACTTTAAAAAAACGCGGCGCAAATTACCTGGGCCTGTGTCCTTTCCATAATGAAAAGACACCTTCTTTTTCGGTATCACCCTCAAAAGGTATATATAAATGTTTTGGGTGCGGCAAAGCCGGAAATGTGGTGAACTTTATTATTGAGCATGAACATTATTCCTATCCTGAAGCCCTAAAATACCTCGCAAAACGATACGGCATTGAAGTTGAGGAAGAAGAGGTTACACCTGAAATGCAACAGGAACTGGATGAGCGTGAAAGTATGTTTGCAGTAAATACTTTCGTTGCTAAACATTTGCAGGAAAACCTTTTCGATACAGCGGAAGGAAAAAGCATTGGCCTAAGCTATCTGAAAGAACGTGATTTCCGTGAATCTACTATTGAAAATTTTCAGTTGGGATATGCTGTTGATAATTGGGAGGCATATTCAAAAAATGCGATTGAAAACGGGTACAAAAAAGAAATACTTGTTAAGACCGGCCTCAGCATAAATAAAGACGACCGCCTGATTGACAGGTTCAAAGGCAGGGTGATTTTTCCAATTCATAACCTAACGGGAAAGGTAATTGGTTTTGGCGGACGAATTCTTTCATCGGAAAAATCAACCGCCAAATACATCAACTCTCCTGAGTCGGATGTTTACAACAAAAGCAAGGTGTTGTACGGGATTTACTTCGCACGGAATGCAATTGTAAAACAAAACAATTGTTTCCTGGTAGAAGGATATACAGATGTGATTTCATTGTTCCAGGCCGGTATCGAAAACGTAGTTTCATCTTCAGGAACATCACTTACGGTTGACCAAATAAAACTTATTAAGCGTTTTACGCCCAATATCACTATCCTTTATGACGGTGACCCTGCCGGGATTAAAGCCTCATTTCGTGGTATTGACCTGATACTGGAACAGGGAATGAATGTAAAGATCGTTTTGTTTCCCGAAGGTGAAGATCCTGACTCTTATGTTAGAAGTCACCGGACCAGTGAAGTAGAAGAGTTTATAACCAAGGAGGCCGTTGATTTTATCAAATTCAAAACCAATTTATTGATTGATGAAACTGTTGGTGATCCTGCCGGCAGGGCGACCTTAATCAAGGAGATTGTAAACACAATTGCGCAAATACCTGACGGTATCAGCCGTTCGGTTTACATAAAGGAGTGCAGCAATGTGATGGACATACCGGAGCAAACCCTGGTTAATGAATTGAATAAATCGCTCAGGAAAAAATACAGCAAGCCATATACACCATCAGTTGAAGAAATTCCAATTCCTGAAGAAAAGCAAACCCAGGCCCGGCAAATTGAAATAGATCCGCTGGCGATAACAGACCTGGAGAATGAGATCATTAAGTTTATTTTAAATTTTGGCCACGAAACGATAATTGCCGAAAATGTTGAAACCGGTAATGATGAAGAATGGATAATTATTGAATACCTGATTGCTGACTTTAACAATGACCAGATAAATTTTGAGAACCCCGTTTACAACGAAATTCTGCAGGAATATGAGAAAGCGATTGAAAAAGGGGAGCCTCTGGATATATCTTATTTTATTAATCATCCTTCACAAAAAGTAGCATCAGCAGTAGTTGAATTACTTGCTGATAAGGAGCAATTAAGCGAAAACTGGAAAAAAAATAAAATATTTGTGAAGAAGGCAGAAGATAATCTTGAGGATTATTTCGCTTCGTTGATACTGCCATTAAAATCGAAGCTAATCGCTAAAGAACTGCGAAAGATTGTTAACAAACTAAAGCTTACCACTGATGAAGCTGAATGGTTTATTCTTCAGCAGCAATATTTTGAGCTTAAAAAAATTGCAAACCTGATTGATAACAAGCGGAACCGGATATTTAACTACTAGTACGAGTCGTAAGTTAAAATTCCTATTTGACTTTCAATTTATTTTTTAACTGGATGAATTCAGGTTATGGGTTACGGGTTTCGTGGATGCGGGTTACAGGTAAATTGATTATCATAACTCATTGACCCGCAACACGCACCTCGTAGCGACTGGCGCTTTTGTTTGTAAGAATTTAGTACAATTTTACCGTTGATTGGTATTACATAGGAAGGTCTATAAAAACATAACCGGGAACTTATCCTTGCGAACAAATTCCCGGTTCACTCCCTTCGCTGCCGTAGCTTTGAAGTTTGCGGCAGGTTATGTTATTGTGGCTGTGTACTTGGTTCAACCCCGTGAGGTATCCCCTTTCTTCAGGTCTTTGAAATTGCCTCATCTTGCGATGCGACCTTTTCTCTCTCCCGGTTTTAGCGTTCTCTGCGGTTCCACCCTCTCGGGTTTTCTTGCTGATCTCGAATCGGCATCCACTTGCGCTTCCGCTTTTTCATCCCCGTTCCCCCTTGCGGGTTCCTGGCTTGATCGGATTTGGATTGGTCCTGATTGCTCGGGCTTTGTCCTCTTCCTTTCAGGTGGCGCGTTCCGGCGTTGGCTTGCGCTTGCGCTTTCACTTGCCAGGCGTACTAAAACCTGCCTTTTATCTTCACCTGCTGAAGCAAATGTACAGCATTATTATTATACAATTCAACTATCCGATAGTCCTTAAAATGCACATTGTATCAACAATAGTTATTAACTTTTGTTAATAATTAACAACTAATTGTTTTTGCGTTTGTTAGCAAAAAAATCCTGTAAAAGTTGGGCACAATCCGATTCTAAAATTCCTTTTTCAACCTGGGTTGTTGGGTGAAGGATTGAAGTTTTTAAGCGTGTATATCCTCGTTTTATATCTTTTGCACCATAGATAATTTTACCAATTTGTGTCCAGTATGAAGCGCCGGCACACATCACACAAGGTTCAAGGGTAACGTAAAGTGTGCATTCTTTTAAATATTTTCCTCCTGTGTAATTTGAAGCCGCTGTAAAAGCCTGCATTTCTGCATGTGCAGTTACGTCATTTAATGTTTCGGTTAAATTATGCCCACGTGCAATAATTTGCTGATTGTACACAACTACAGCCCCAACAGGTACTTCATCTTTTTCAAATGCAATATGGGCTTCTTTTAATGCCTCTTTCATGAAGTACTCGTCGGAAAAGATGGTGAGGTTCATTTTGGGAAATTATAAAAAACAAATAACAAATTTCAAATAAATTACAAATATCAATTTATCAATAACCAAAAAGTATTGTGATTTTGGATTTGTGATTTGGAAACCTGGTTTAAGCGTCCATCTTAGACCAGTACTTTCTTTAAAATTATATTTTTCAAGTTGAAAATTCAAATAATACCGAGTGTTATTTGATATATCTATCGCACAAGCGGATGCTTGCGCTGGTTATGTGTTTGGGGGTTTGTCAGTTTAACACCAACGATTAAAACTAAAGTCGCTATAATAAAAGCCGGTATAAATGATGATTTTGCCTGAAATTGCTCTGGTGAAACAATGCCCCAGGTGAAGAAGAAAATATTTACAATAAAACCTGATAATATGCTCCATAGCGCTGCTCTCCGGTAAGCGAATGCCTTTTTGCTAATCAATGCAAATAAGGTAATTGGTGCAAAAATGGTGATGGTTGAAATGCCAACAACCATCAAATCAACAATATTCGGGAATACCAGGGAGATAAATAATGCAATAAGACCAAATATGATTGTTGCAATCCTGATCATCAAATGAGCCTTTTCCTTGGATACTTCTCCTTTTTTCTTACCCCAACCCACAAAATCTTTAACTGCCGAAATGGAAATGATATTCAGGAAACTATCGCCAGATGACATCAATGCCGATAACAAACCCACAATCGCAAATGCCATGATAAATCCGGTACTGTGGCAGTCGATAAATAAATAGGCCACATCTGCACTTTGATCTTCAGTAAGGTTATAATCCAGTACCAGTTTCATGGTCATGCCAACCAGTGGAAAAATTATGTAAAAGGGCAACATACCCATACCCGACCAAAAACTTACTCTTTTAGCTACTTTTTCATCCTTTGCAGCTAATATTCGCTGCCACACATCCATTCTTACCAGCACCGACCATGAGAGGAAAATGAACAATGCAATAAGGAATGCCGGCCCATAAAAAGTACCGTTCAGGAAGTTTGCAGGTAGTTCACTTAATCGCTCAAACATCGCTGTGTCGGTAATAATACCGGGTACAAAAATAAAAATGATCATGATGACAATAGCAATGAACTGGATAGAATCAGTAATAATTACTCCTGATAATCCGGCGATAGCCGTATAAAGTATAATGATCACTGCCGAGATGATAGCTGCAGTTGTAAAGCCGATCTCAAAAGAAAACTTCAACAGGCTGGCCATTGCCACAAACTGGGCGCACAGGATAAAGAAAAAGATAAAGATGTTAACACCACTTACCGTCGCAGAAAAAACTCTCGCAAACTAACCTCATCAGCAGAGGTATATTTGTGGTTCAGGAAATGCGGAAAACTATAAATGTTATGTTTAGCACCATAAGCCCTTATTTTTCCGGCAAAACGTGTCATAATCATAAAACCGATGACGTAGGCAATACCGATACCAACTGCTGCAAAGCCCGATTCATAGCCCATTGCCATCAAACCGATGGAAGTTCCACCACCAACAAGGGTTGCAAGCATGGTAAAAACAAGAGGAAGGGTTTTAGTATTCCGGTTGTTAACAAGGTATTGCTCAAAGTCGGAAGTGCGTAAGTGCCGGAGAGCCAGCACAACAATGACCGCCAAATAGATTACTATCCAGATTATTAACCAGTTCATAGGCAGGCATAAAAAACGGTAAAAATATAATTGTTCAAAATGATTTTCTTAATCAAACCTCTCATTAATGTATTCATTAACTTCTGTTAAAGAGGTAATTTCCTGAGATGAATTACCAGAGCGCACATAAAACTTTTCCACCATCTGTCCTTGTTTGTTTTTCGTTTTCATAAACAGGGCAGACGAACCGGGGAATATTTGGATTACGCATATGGTTTGGTTATTAATTACAGGTAGCTGCATTAACAGGTGCTTGTTCGAAAATTTGATTCCGTATTGATTATTGATCATCTTACGCAAATGCAACTCAAAATAATCGGCATCCTGCTTTTTCAGAGTTTTAAAATCAGGCTCCAGACCAATAATTTCCAAATCATCGTTTACACCGATAAATAATGTTCCTCCTTTCGCATTGGCGAAGGCTGCAATACTTTTCATGATTACATCTTCCAATACTTTATTTACTTTTTCTTCACGGTAATCCCAACGCAATGATGATTTAAATTCAATATGTTCCGTTTCTCCCTGACTTATAATTGATGCGATTTCATTATTTGCTAAAGATTTTAAAATGCCGCCGACAGGATGTTTCATTTTCTTATACTTATTGTATGTAGTCAGGAAGGCAAACAATGCAAAAAGCAATAAAAGAATTACTGCATATAAAAAAGCCTCTTCTAATTTTTGCTTCGAGTTGTCAAGGTCCTCTTTCGAGATCGTTAAAACATAGCCTTTTACACCCAATTGAGGCGTAATGGTATCAAACCTTGAATAATACAATTGATTGAATTGATTAAATTGAAAAGTATGTGGATTTTCAGAAAACATTTCTTTCCATGCACCATAATTATCTTTAATATTTTCTTCCAGTATCCTGAAGGCTGTTATCATTGCTGTGTCTTTGGTCCTTATCGGACTTACAATATTCTCGTCTTTTGTAATTACAGAAACAAGCGGGTTTTCAAACAGTAATATCCTTGAAAAACGATTACTGATCTCGGAGGTTTTATAAATAAGTGCAGCTATGTCAACATCATCGCCGGTTTTAAGCCGGAAGACATTAAACAGCAGGTCATGCCTGTCGGGCAAAGTACTTTTGGCTGCTCCCCACATATATTCTCCTTCAGTTAATTGCGCCATAATTTTTGCCGACCCAAAATTACTTTCATCCATAAAGTTGTTGTAAGTATCCGTCCAGTTCCCATTGGGTATTGGTTCCTGGTTTTGGTCGATTCGTTGCCAATTTATCAAACTATCGGTTAAACTGTTATAGGTATAAACCCACGAATCCTGATCACGTATAATCACATAATTCATATCATCACCATACAGTACTACACCATAGAGCAAATCATTTTTTGAGGTTAGTTCAGAAAAATACCGGTTCAGGCTTTCAACGGGCAATTTATCAACATGAATCAGCGCAACATCCGATTTTAATTTAGTAGCTGTTGATTCTACATTATTTAAAAATAATCCCAGGTCGGGCCTGAATTGCTCGGAAGTATTACAAATGATCTCTTCAGGAAAAAGTTTTTTGTTTTTCTCATTGATATAAAGATACATGATAACTAACGCAAGCAATATAAATATGACTGTTATCCAGGTCCCGGGTCTTTTTATCATCTAATTGATATTTGTGAACGAAAGTAATTTATTCTTCCAAATACTTTATGTTTCTTTTTAGCCCTTCATATCCAGCCCTTTTGACTGCACTATTTTCAAACAGTTTATTGAATTGCTCCTCGCTCAGGTTTTGCCAGTTGCTTTTCCTCATTGCAATTAATTCTTCAGTAAGCTTGAAAAGTGGTTCCTGATGAATTTTGGAATTTCTATTCCATGGACAAACATCCTGGCAAATATCGCAACCGAATATCCAATGGTTGAATTTACTTTTGAATTCAACCGGAATATCTTTTTTATTTTCAATAGTTAAATAAGAAATACATTTCCGGGCATCCAGTTTAAATGGCTCAAGCGCCTCTGTCGGGCATGCTTCAATACATAAAATACAACTCCCACAGAAATTTTTTTCAGCAACATTTTGATCATACTCCAACTCCAGATCAATAAAAATATGGCCAATAAAAAAAAATGAACCACCTTTCCGGTTGATCAGCATCGTGTTTTTACCAATAAAACCCAGCCCACTTTTGTGTGCCCAGGCACGATCAAGTACCGGTGCCGAATCAACAAAAATGCGGGAACTTCGCTTTCCTGTTATTTCTTCGATTATGTGTAATAATTGAAACAGTTTATCTTTAACTACTCCGTGATAATTAACTCCATACGCATAGCTTGAAATTTTATAATTATCGGTTTCCGGCAGTTTGTGTTCCGGTGCATATGGATAGAGAACGGATATTATTGATTTCGTTCCTTCAACCAATTTTGTTGAATTGTAGCGTTTTTCTTTGTTCCTTTCCAGGTAGCTCATTTCGCCATGCATACCTTCATCCAGCCATTTTTCCATTCTTAATTCATCATCAATTAAATGACTTGCCTTGGAAATTCCACACTCGAAAAAACCCAATAGTCTGGCTTTTTCTTTAATAAAAGATGAAGGAAGTAATCGCTGTTGGTCAAGGATTGACATTGGATAAAATTACAGAATTACTGTTATTAACGTCAGTTCGATTTAAGACAATTAATTAAAAACTTCATAAACAGTGTCTTGTTTCTTTATGTCTACTTGGAGTGGTGGAGTACCGGAGTAGTAATTACTTCAATATAGATACATAATTACTCCAATACTCCATTACTCCTATTTTATCTAATAAAGTAAAGCCATGCTCTTAATTTGTTGACACATTTTCTTATGTCAAACTTACGTTCTACTAAAATAACTTGCCTTGATCGGGGCTAATTGCAATGCCGAGGTGTTTATAGGCTAATTCTGTGGCCTTGCGCCCCCGGGGTGTCCGCATGATATATCCTTCCTGAATAAGAAAAGGTTCATAAACCTCTTCAATTGTGCCTGCTTCTTCGCCTACAGCAGTTGAAATAGTTGTTAAACCAACAGGGCCTCCACTAAATTTTTCTATTATGGTAACAAGAATTTTATTATCCATTTCATCGAGGCCATATTTATCTACATTTAATGCTTCCAATGCATGTTGAGAAATGGGCATGTCTATCTGGCCTGTACCTTTTATCTGCGCAAAATCTCTTACCCGTCTCAAAAGCAGGTTGGCAATTCTTGGGGTTCCCCTGCTCCTTCCGGCTATTTCTGTTGAAGCATCATCATCAATATCGACTTTTAAAATTGAGGCTGAGCGTTTGACAATACCTGCTAATACTGGTGTTTCATAATAAGAAAGGCGCGAATTAATACCAAAACGAGAGCGTAATGGAGCAGTGAGCAGACCCGAGCGAGTTGTTGCGCCAATCAGTGTAAAAGGATTTAGCGTTATCTGAACCGACCGGGCATTAGGCCCGGTTTCTATCATGATATCTATTCTGAAATCTTCCATTGCCGAATAGAGGTACTCCTCAACAACCGGACTTAACCGATGGATTTCATCAATGAATAAAACATCATTTTCGTTCAGATTTGTAAGCAATCCGGCCAGGTCGCCCGGTTTGTCCAATACAGGGCCTGAGGAAGTTATAATATTAGCACCCAGTTCGTTTGAAATAATGTATGATAAGGTAGTTTTTCCCAGGCCTGGTGGGCCATGCAGCAAAACATGATCAAGGGCATCTCCCCTTTGTTTGGCTGCTTCTACAAAGATTTTCAGGTTTTCAACAACTTTGTTCTGACCGGCAAAACTCTCAAATTGTCCGGGTCTGAGTACTTTTTCTATTTCAATTTCTGCCTTGCTAAGGTGATCCCTTTTAGCATCCAGATTATCGTTCATTTTGCCGATATTAAAAAACAAAATTAACAATTAGTTTGACACTTATTTTTTCATTACGTGAACGAAACAAAACAGTGGCAACTTTTTGAAAACTGCAATATCACCTGAATATACGGCTTGCTATGTATTGAAAAAAACCTTACATTAGCTACATGAACTGGCCTTAAGTGTGAAGCGTGGAGTTAATTACCTGTAATTGAAGGCCCAATAAACACCACTACGATGAAAACAATACTTGTCGCAAATGATTTTTCAAAAAATGCAGAGCATGCACTTGAATATGCCTTGGTATTTGCGAAAAAACTCAATTCAGGGATTCATTTAATTTGGGTTGACAATACGTTGTCAGATGAAATAACCATTGATACTATTGATCGCGAACTCAGAAAAGAGATTAAATCGTATGCTGACAAACTGATTGAAAAATATCAACCCAGGTTAGAAAATGGAAAAATAGAAATGCTATTCCGTAAAGGAAGAGTTTACCAGGAAGTAACAAAAGCAGCAAGACAGATCAAAGCTGAAATGATATTTGCCGGCACACATGGCGTTTCTGGTTTTGAACAATATTGGATTGGCAGTAACGCGTACCGGATTGTTACACAGGCTCCTTGCCCTGTTGTAACCATAAGAGGGGGATATAATTTTAAACCATCAATTTCAAATATTTTATTGCCCTTGGATAGTTCATTGGAAACCAAGCAAAAGTTACCATACACCTGTGAGCTGGCAATTAATTTTGGAGCTAAAATCCATTTACTTGCTATTTACAATACTCCTTTAAATGTGGTTAGAAAACGAATTGACAGTATCGCTAAAGAGGCTGAAAAGTGCATGAAGACTGAAAAAGTGGATTATGTGATAAAACATTTAGAAGTAGATAATGTTGCACCTTCTATTGTAGATTATTCACTGAAAAATGATATTGATATCATTACTATCATGACAGACCAGGGAACAACTACTGCCAATAAGTTTTTAGGACCCTATGCTCAACAATTAATAAACAATTCGTCCGTTCCTGTTATGAGCGTAAGGTCAAAAGAATATAGATAATAACGAATCAGGATTGATCAGTAAATATGAAGCTTAAAAAATATCTGGTAGTACTGTTAATATTAACAACATGGATGGTTTATGGACAGAATGCAAACCAGGGTAACATTAGTATAAATTCAGATCCAAGGATTGAGGAACTGGTTAAACTTCATGTAGCATATAATGAGGCATTTCCATTTATGCCAGGTTATCGTATTCAAATATTCATGGAATCGGGCAATGAAGCTTTAAATCAGGCTGAAAAAGTAAAGGAAGTTTTTAATGAAAAGTATAAAAACAATAATGCTTATCTCATATTTGTTGCCCCCTATTACCGGGTACGCGTAGGAGATTTTAGAACACGTTTGGAGGCAGAAAAATTTTTGCAACAGATTATCAGAAAGTACCCAAATGCCTGGGTAATAAAAGATGAAATAAATTTTCCCGAATTAACAAATTACCAAAAATCATATTAAAATGAATAAAACATTAGTTGTCGGCATTGATTTCTCTGATTGTTCGATTAATGCGCTCGAACATGCAATCACAATTGCCCAAAAAGCAAGATCAGGAGTAACAATGGTATGGGTTAACCACCTTGATTATTCCAAAGAAATTTTTTCGGTAGAACCAAAACAACTGATTAAAGAAGTTGAAGGCCGGTTCGAAAAAATGATTAGGAAATATAAGAAAGAACTACATGGTATGCCACTTGAATTTCAAATCAGAAAAGGCAGGGTATATAAGGAGGTATGTGCAGTAGGTGAGGAATTAGATGCCTTTATGATTGTTATCGGAACTCATGGATCATCAGGATTTGAAGAATTCTGGATTGGGAGCAATGCCAACAGAGTTGTATCATCCAGTAAACGACCTGTAATCACAATCCGTGGTGGTATTGATGTTGAGTCTAATTTGAATAAGATTGTTATGCCATTTGACAGCACCAAAGAAACCAGGCAAAAATTACCAATTACAGCATTACTGGCCAGATACTTTAATTCTGAAGTTCATATTGTTGGAATGTTTACTTCTTCGCTCGATGATATCAGATACCGTATCAGGAACTATGTTGCACAAGCTGAAGATTATTTTAAGGAAAATGATGTAAGGTATACTGTGTCTTTTCTTGAATCAGATAATATTACTGAAACAACACTTAACTACGCCAAGAAAATAGAAGCCAACCTGATCGCTATTATGACAGAACAGGAAACTGAACTTTCCAATTTATGGCTGGGCCCATATTCTTCACAAATGGTGAATCATTCTCCAATTCCGGTTTTAAGTATACATCCTGATAAAGGATTTCTTTATTACACTTAATTGAGAATCAGATATAAAACCAAAAATTGATTTTAAAACGATCTATATAATTCTGGAAGTTGCCTCGAAGAAATCCTTTTAGTGGAATTCTGTATGGTTATGTAATTTCTTCTCCGTTTTTGTTGACGAACTGATACTGAAGCAAATGGAAGTTTTTCACTTGTTTGATTTTAATCCATTTTTTGTATCTCATATACCATTTCATCTGTATTGAGCTGATATTTCCTTTTTTAAGGTACGATTCCACAAATGGGTGTACTGATAGCGTAAGTTTCTTTTCATTCTGATCCTGAATTAGATAATCCAGGTTATTTTCAATGTCGTCAATCAAAATCATGCTGCTTTTTACCTTCCCGGTACCCTTACAAACCGGACATTGTTCCAGAACAGGGACCATCATTTCGGGCCTGACACGCTGCCGTGTAATTTGTACCAATCCAAATTTGCTTGGCGGAAGTATGGTGTGTTTTGCCCGATCCTTCGCCATTTCTTCCTTTAATTTCTGGTATAAACTTTTCCGGTTTTTCGCCTCACGCATATCAATGAAATCAACCACAATAATTCCACCCATGTCACGTAAGCGAAGCTGCCTGGCTACTTCAACGGCCGATTCAAGGTTAACGGTTAATGCATTTTGTTCTTGCGAGTTCTCTTTATTAACCCTGTGCCCACTGTTAATATCAATAACATGTAATGCTTCGGTGTGCTCAATAATAAGATAAACCCCACTTTTAATAGTCACGGTTTTGCCAAAAGAACTTCTGAGTTGCCTCTCAATCCCAAAATATTCAAATATTGGCACTTTACCTTTGTACTTTTTAACTATATCTTTTTTTTCAGGAGATATCTGACCTATTAAACTTTTAGCTTCTTCATAAAGAACAGGATCGTTAATGTAAACGCTGTTAAACGATTCGTTAAGATTATCTCTTAACATTACAGAAGTCCTGTCCAGTTCGCTAAGTACTTTTTGCGGCGCCTTGATATGTGGAAGCTTTTTTAATACCCTTTCCCATTTTTCAACCAAATTTCTCAAATCAGTATCCAGCTCAGCTACCTTTTTGTTTTCTGCAACTGTGCGGATAATAACGCCGTAATTATTTGGTTTTATACTGAGGATTAGTCTTTTAAGTCGACTTCTTTCGTCTTTGCTCTTTATTTTTTGAGAAATAGAAATTTTGTTCGAAAACGGGAGCAAAACGATAAACCTGCCTGGAAAAGAAATTTCGGTTGTAATTCTTGGTCCTTTTGTCGAAATAGGCTCTTTTGCTATCTGTGTGATTATCTGTTGGCCAGAGGTTAATACCTGGGTTATTTTACCGGTTTTTTCAATGTCTTTCTCCGGTTTAAATTTATCAACGGTAAGGTGCTGCGCTTTATCTTGTAAAGCCAGTTTGGTGTATTTATTTAATGACCGTACCTGTGGGCCTAAATCAAGGTAATGTAGAAAAGCATCTTTTTCGTGACCAACATCAACAAAAGCAGCATTAAGGCCTGGCATTATCTTTTTTACTTTTCCAAGAAATACATCACCAACACTAAAATTGTTGTTTGTCTGATCTTTATGAAGTTCTACAAGGGATTTGTCCTCAAGCAGCGCAATATTAACCTCCGAAACATTTGAATCTATAAATAATTCTTTGTTCACATTAAATTTTATAAAATGTTACATCTGCAGCGACACTTTTGTGTAGCTTCTGTTTACGAGGGGATAAACTGCTGCTAAGCAAACGATTTGTCGAAAGGAACTAATAAAAAAATAATAACACAGTGTTAGTGCTTAACACTGTGTTATTTAATACTTAAAGCAAGATTATTTCTTTTTATGCCTGTTCTTACGTAAGCGTTTTTTACGCTTGTGCGTCGCCATCTTGTGCCTTTTCCTCTTTTTTCCGTTTGGCATAATTTAATTTATTAAAAATTAGGTACTAAAGGTTTCCTTTTACTTCGTTAACAAAAGTTTTAGCCGGTTTAAAAGCAGGAATTTTGTGAGCAGGAATAATAATAGTAGTATTTTTTGAAATATTACGGCCTGTTTTTTCAGCTCTTTCTTTAATAATAAAGCTACCAAAACCTCTTAAATATACGTTTTCGCCGTTAACCATAGTATCTTTTACAGTTTCCATAAAAGATTCAACTACTGCCTGAACTGCTACTTTTTCAATTCCGGTTTTGTTGGCAATTTCTGTTACAATTTCTGCTTTTGTCATCTTTCTATTTTTTTAATTGATTAACTATTAGATTTTTATTCGGGTCGCAAAAATATAACTTTTTTAGTAACATTGTAAATTTCAATTTATTTTTTTTCAATCTAATTACTTATTAATAAGACTATTCGATTAACAATGGGGCGTTTTGGAAGAATTTTGATAAAATGGTATGATAAAAATAAACGAAATCTGCCATGGCGAAGTACCCGTGATCCATACAAAATATGGCTCTCAGAAGTTATTTTACAGCAAACTCGTATTGAACAAGGACTTAATTATTACTTAAGGTTTGTCAAACGTTTTCCAACTGTTGAAAAACTGGCTGCAGCTGATAGTGATGAGGTCTATAAAATGTGGCAGGGGTTGGGTTACTACAATCGTGCAGATAACATGATGGATACCGCAAAAACAATTGTGAAAGATTTTAATGGGCGATTTCCGGCTGATTATAATAAATTGCTTTCTCTTAAAGGCATTGGCAATTATACTGCTGCTGCAATAGCTTCACTGGCATTTAATATTTCGAAACCTGTGGTTGATGGTAATGTGTTCAGGGTGCTGTCAAGGCTATTTGCAATTAAAACACCAATTAACACTTCTGCTGGAAAAAAAGAATTCGAATTGATCGCTTCAAAATTAATATCGAATCATCCTCCGGCTGAATTCAATCAGGCACTAATGGAATTTGGCGCTTTATATTGCAAGCCAAAAAACCCCGATTGTGAAAAATGTATCTTTATTAAAGGTTGTATTGCCTGGCAAAAAAAAGAAGTGATCAGTTATCCGGTTAAACTTCCTAAGCGAAATATTAAAAAAAGGTTCTTCTATTATGTACTTATTGAGTCGAACAACGGTGACGGATCATTTTTTTTAATGAAAAAACGTGATAAGAACGATATCTGGAAAAAACTTTATGACTTCCCTCTGGTTGAATTTTCAAATAAAACCGAACCGCATACAGCGCTGAATAAACTATTAGCTGAAATAAATCTGAAA
Organism: Chlorobiota bacterium; assembly: GCA_030596395.1. Classification (GTDB taxonomy): domain Bacteria; phylum Bacteroidota; class Bacteroidia; order Bacteroidales; family F082; genus JAADID01. The sequence continues at coordinate 27,375 of JAUVKF010000023.1, forward strand.
AGTTCCAAGTATCGAATTGTAGACATTTCAGATAATTATCAGCACCAACTCACTCACCAACAAATTAATGCTGTTTTTATACGGATTTTTGTGAATAAAATTGAAAATATTGAAGCTGAAAATTCCATACTTTTGGTCAACAAAAATGACATTACTAATTATCCTGTTTCGCGACTGATAGAAAGGTACTTACAGGATCAGAAATTGATTTAAAAATTATGGCAGGTTTAAACAAAGTTATTTTAATAGGACGAATCGGGAAAGATCCCGATGTATTTCAGTTTGATGATGGCACAAAAAAAATGAGTGTTTCAGTAGCAACCACCGAAAGCTATCGCGATCGCAATGGGGATTGGCAAGATTCAACAGAATGGCACAATATTGTAGGGTATCGGTACCTGGCCGAAAAAAGTATAGCAAAAGGTGATTTGGTTTATGTTGAAGGGAAGATAAAATCGAGAAAATACAACGATAAGGACGGAGTTGAAAAATATATTACTGAAATAGTTGCCGATAAGATTAATATTTTGGTCAGACAACAAGCCGGAACCGGAGGTAATTACAACCAACAACAATCTACACAAAACACTAATGTTAGTACTAATACCGATGCGTCTTCATCATCTAACGCTCCGGATGATGATCTTCCGTTCTAAAGATCAGGCTTTTGTTACTAAAGAATACTTTTCTTAGTAATTTTGTCAAATATATTACTCTAATCTATACAACTTGGAAGAAGCGGATTTAGACCCTTACCTTACGCAACTTGCTTTTGTAGCCGGGCAGTTTTTTAATGGTTTTTCAACCGAAGCAATTATTTCGATCAGTGTAATGATTATCCTGATCTTAGCATCAGGGCTTGTTTCCGGATCAGAGACAGCATTTTTCTCGCTGTCACCTGCAAACCTTGAAACATTAAGGTCTAGAAACCATCGCAACGACAAATTAATTTTGCAGTTCCGCGACAAACCAAAATTGCTGCTGGCAACTATATTGATCAGCAATAATTTTATCAATGTGGCTATCGTAATTTTATCTGCCTATGTATCAACATTGTTGTTTAATCTTAGTGATTTTCGGGTTCTTGCCTTTGTATTACAAGTTGTTGTCATTACATCTGTAATTCTAATTTTTGGTGAGATAATTCCGAAAATATATGCTAACAAAGAACCTCTTGTTATCTCCAATTTAATGGTTCGGCCGCTTAAAGTCCTTATTATTTTATTTAAACCGTTGAGTGTTGTTTTAGTCAGGTCCACTTCAGTAATTGACAAAAAAATTGTGGCAAAAGGGCATAACATTACCATGAGTGAACTTTCTGACGCCATTGACCTAACTGTTGATGAAAGTGCTCCGGAAGAGGAGAAAATGATTTTGAAGGGAATCGCCAAGTTTGGTGAAATTGAAGCCAGCGAAATTATGCAGTCGAGGGTAAATGTAACTGCCATCGACAGCACAATTTCTTATAGCGATATGATGAAGATCGTGCTGGAATCGGGGTTTAGCCGTATTCCTGTTTATGAAGAAACTTTTGACAAAGTACTTGGCATCCTTTATATTAAAGATTTGCTACCACATATTGATAAAAATGAAAAACCAGACTGGATGGATCTGGTCAGGCCCGCATTTTTTGTTCCCGAAAATAAACGGATCAATGATCTTTTACAGGAATTCCGTGAGATGAAAATTCACCTTGCTATTGTTGTTGATGAATATGGTGGCACTTCGGGAATCATTACCTTTGAAGATATAATTGAAGAAATTGTAGGCGATATTAGTGATGAGTTCGACACCGAAGAACACCAGTTTAAATTCAGAAAGATTTCAGCCAATTCATACAAGTTTGAAGCGAAAACACTCTTAAACGATTTTTGTAAGATTATAGAAATTGAAGATGATTTTTTCGATGATGTGAAAGGCGAATCAGATTCCCTTGGAGGACTGATCCTTGAGCTGGAAGGAGCGATCCCTGCAAAAAATACAGTTGTTTCGTACCAGCAATTCGAATTCACAATAACCGATTCCGATTCACGAAAGATTAATGAAGTGAAGGTGAAAATCAAAAAAGGGGAGGAAACAAAATAATCATTGTACCGTGTTTAGAAGAAACTTTATTTTTTTCGCTTTTAGTTTATTAATAGTATTATTCCTGTCCTGCGAAAATTCCTATACACCTAAACCTCGCGGGTATTTTCGGATTGATATGCCTGAAAAAGAATACACTTCATTCGACACTTCTTTTCCATACCAATTTGAAAGGCCAGTTTATACAACAATTACGGGCGACCCGCATTCGCCCAATGAAAAATACTGGATAAACCTGAACTTTACGCCTTTCGATGCTACGCTTCATATCAGCCATAAACAAGTTGAAGGTAATTTAATCACTTACCTCGAAGATGCCCATAAACTGGTGACTAAACATATTCCTAAAGCCGATGCCATTTACGATAGCCTGGTTGTTGACAGGGACAGAAACATTTTCGGTCTGATCTATGAAATTGAAGGAAGCGGAGCTGCCTCACCTTACCAGTTTTTCCTTACAGATAGTTTATCGAATTTTGTAAGGGGCGCATTGTATTTTAATGTTGTTCCTAATAATGATTCTTTGGAACCCGTCATTAATTTCATTATAGAAGACATTGAACACCTGATCAATACATTTCAGTGGAAAGATGGCAAGCAACCGAATTAAAAAAAAATGTCAATATATTTATAACAGATTTAATTTAATATATATGAAACGAACTTTTATTTTTTTGCTGTTGCTCACAATTGGTGTGAGCCTGTTTTCACAGATGCAATATTCCAAAGTCAGAATCAGCTTACAACAAGTTGAATTAACCGATTTAGCCCGGATTGGTATCGATATTACCGAGGGTGCTCTTAAAAAAGGAGCCTATTTCGAAATAGATCTTTCCGAAAACGAAATCAGGAAATTAAACGATAATGGTGTTTCTACCGAAATACTAATTAAAGATGTTGCTGAATTTTATGCCATGCGCGCATCGTCTGAAAAAAACCTTGAAATAGTTCGCAGTACAGATGATGAATGGACTATTCCTGAGAACTGGGAATATGGTTCAATGGGAGGGTTTTACACTTTAAGCGAAATATATGATGAACTTGATTCGATGTACGCTAAATATCCGAACCTGGTTTCACAGCGTCAAGCTATATCGGATGATACGCTTACACATGACGGAAGAAAACAATACTGGGTAAAAATATCTGACAATCCTGGTACTAACGAAGAAGAACCGGAAGTACTTTATACTGCGATTCATCATGCACGAGAGCCAATTAGCGTACAGCAAACCATCTTTTATATGTGGTACCTGCTCGAAAATTACGATACAGATGAAGAGATTCAACTCATTGTTGACAATACTGAACTCTATTTTGTCCCGGTGATCAATCCTGACGGTTATGCTCACAATGAGTTTACTAACCCAAATGGTGGTGGCATGTGGCGCAAGAACAGGCGCAACAATGGAGATGGTTCGTATGGTGTTGATCCAAACAGGAATTACGATTATTTCTGGGGACTTGATAATGAGGGGTCTTCGCCCTACCCATCAGATGAAACCTATCGTGGACCAGCCCCTTTTTCAGAACCCGAAATCAAGAACATTCGTGATTTATGCAATAATCATGAATTTCTGATTGCACTTAATTACCACTCATATTCAAATCTTCTTTTATCACCCTGGGGATATACCACCGAGCTACCACCTGAAAATGATATTTTTCTTGCTTTCGCTGAATTAATGACCAAAGAGAACAACTATACCTACGGGCCGGGGAGCACCACAATTTATCCAACCAATGGCGGATCAGACGATTGGATGTATGGCGAACAGGAGACAAAAGATATGATCCTTTCCTATACCCCTGAAGTTGGAGGTAGTGGTGATGGTTTTTGGCCAAGTGTTTCAAGGATCATTCCGCTTTGCCAGGAGCAAATGTGGCAAAACCTTACTGCTGCCCGTCTGGTTGGTCATTACGGAGTGGTAAAAGATATGAGCCCTATGGTAACTGATGAAATAGAGAATTATGCTTCTTTTACAATTACACGACTTGGATTAGCAGATACCGAAACCTTTACTGTTTCCATCCAGGCACTCGATGAGCATATTGTTGAGGTTGGTGATGACATTGAATTTGACAATATGGAGTTGCTTGAAACAGCAACTGACAGCATCAGTTATATGCTTGATGCAGGTATTGAGAATGGTACAATATACCAGTATCTGCTTTCCATCGATAACGGTCAATTTATTGTTTCTGATACAATTACCAAAGTTTTTGGTATAGAAGTTCTTGTTTTTGAAGATGATTGCGAAAACATGGATAACTGGATTTCAAACAAATGGAATACAACTGATAAGGAATACTACTCTCCGTCTTTTTCAATTACCGATTCACCAAATGGGGATTACCAACATAACGAAAACAGCAGCATTACACTCGATACCACCATCAGTCTAACCGGTGCCAGTGTGGCCTTCCTGCGTTTTTGGGCAAAGTGGGACATCGAAGAAGGTTATGATTATGTTCAGCTCTCAGCAAAAGAAGAAGAAAGCAGCAACTGGACACCACTGCACGGAAAGTTTGCGTCATATGGGAATTACTATCTTGGTCAGGATGAGCCGGTTTATGATGGCATACAAAATGAGTGGGTACAGGAAGAAATCAGCCTGGTGGAGTTCACTGACAAGAATATTACACTGCGCTTCAGGTTAGACTCCGACTCATATGTTAAGGCAGATGGCTTCTATTTTGATGCCCTGTCAATTTCTGTCATTTCAGCTGCAACAGGAATAAAGCCAAATAAAAAGCATGAGTTGTTTGTATCGGATGCTTATCCGAATCCTGCGATGGATGCTTTCAGCATTCAATACGATCTTATCAATAATGATAATGCGGTATTTGAACTATTCAACCTATCAGGAAACAGGCTTAAATCAGTTCCGATAAATGATAAAAAAGGGGTTCTCAATATTAAGATAAACGATTTACAAGACGGAATTTATTATTACCGTTTGAAAAATGGAACCCATGTATCTAAATCCTCAAAGCTAATCAAGCTATAGAGGCTCAAAAAAACTTTCAATACCCCGATCCGGTACCAGATCGGGGTTTTTCTTTGAATTAATCTTGCTTTCCAACATAATTTACTACTTTTGGCTGTTCCGAATACAACCAAGATATGTAGTATAATCCTGACATTTGTCACTTAAAATTGGAGGAAGGGCAATGATAGAAACCATCAAAATAGGCAGACTGAAATGGCAGCATATTAATTCCCCTTCTGAAGAGGATTTCATTTATTTAGACTATACTTACCATTTCCATCGGCTCGATCTCGAGGACTGCCGACAGACTAACCAACGTTCCAAGATTGACATTTATGATGATTATTATTTTGTCATCCTTCATTTTCCGGTTTTCGACAAGCAAAACCGTTTTGTTAAAACACGTGAAGCAAAGATCTTTTGGGGTGAGGACTATATTATCACCGTGGGAAAATCACACTGGGTGGTAGATAAAATGTTTGAAGAAGCTCTGGAACAGGATGAACGCAGCGAAGATTTTGAAATCGGAACCTCTGATGCTTTATTATATGCCATCCTTGAACGCTTAATGAATGAAACGATCTACCTGCTTCGAAAAGTTGGACTTGAACTGGAATTTATTAACCGGGAGCTATTTAGCGGACGGGCCGAAAGGACAATTGAACGTTTATCCGTTACCCGGAAAAACATCATTTTACTCAACACCATGCTCAAACCGCAATTGCGTGTGATGAATAAATTTGAATCAGGTGTGGTAAAAGGTTTCGCTGACAATATGGAAGATTATTGGGGTAATATTCTTGACTACTACAACCGAATGTGGGACATGACTGAGGATTATGGCGAATTGATCGAAGGCCTTTCAACTACCTTCGATTCGATGCAGACCAATAAAACAAACCAGATCATGAAGACCCTCACGTTGATCTCATCAATTATTTTGCCACTAACTTTTATTACCGGTATTTATGGGATGAATTATGAAAACATGTCTATTTCTAATAACCCTTTTGCCTTTTGGATAATTGTTTGCACTATGGTACTTATTGGCGCAGCAATGTTAATATACTTCAGAAGTAAAAAGTGGCTTTGACTTTATTTTAATCCCCTTATTGGTGTCCTCACCAACAAGAACGAATTCAATTATTTTTTTCGATTTATCTTATTAAATATTTCCGTTTGCCGATGGATCGACTCGTCATGGATCAAATTTAACAGGCGTGTCAGAAAATCTGAATCCAAACCAAGGTGTGTTCCCTGCGAAAGCCGGTCGTTGATAATACCTGCCCATCTTTTCATTTGCAGGATTGTGATTTTATTTTCTTTTTTATAATCGCCAATTTCATCAATGATCTCCATTCGCCTTGCAAGGATTTGCAACAATTCACCATCAATTTTATCCACCTCGGTCCTTAACTCTTCCAGCTTATGTTGAAATTCGATGTCACCCGTTTTTTTGCGAATGATTAGCCCGGTTAGTAATTTTTTAAGCTCGTCAGGCGAAATTTGTTGAGCAGCATCTGTAATGGCATGTTGCGGATCAAAATGACTTTCAATCATCAATCCATCCATTTCAAGGTCGAGTGCCCGTTGTGAAATGGTTTGCAACAAATCCCGCCTGCCACTGATGTGACTTGGATCAACAACGATAGGGAGCCTGGGCGCTAATCGTTTTAATTCGATAGGAATTTCCCACATCGGTGCATTACGGAAAGGTGATTTTTCAAAATAGTGGAACCCCCGGTGAACAGCTATAATTTTATTGATCCCTACCGAATTAATGCGCTCAATAGCGCCCAGCCAAAGTTTCAGATCGGGATTTATAGGGTTCTTAACCATAACAGGAATATCCTTTTCTTTTATGGCATCAGCTATTGCCTGAACTGAGAAAGGGTTCACAACTGTCCGGGCTCCGATCCACAAGATATCTACATCATATTTCAGGGCCAATTCAACATGTGACGGTTCAGCAACTTCAACTGTAGTTTTTAAACCATATTTCGCCTTTACTTTTTGAAGCCATTTCAAACCTTCTTCACCGGCACCTTCAAAATCCCCTGGACGGGTTCGTGGTTTCCATATTCCCGATCTGAATATTTTAACAGCTGGAATATCAGCTATTTGTTCGGCTGTTTTTAACAGTTGCTCTTCACTTTCGGCACTGCACGGACCTGCAATAATGAGTGGGCCATCAACAATATGAAGCCACTCTGCCAGGGGCAATATTTGTAAATCCGTACTCACAGGCTGCAAAAGTAAGAATTAAGAAGTATAACGCTTAAAGTTACCTTTTTATCGATCCTATATCAGTTTGCTAAAATTCCAGTTTCCAGTTATTCTTTTTTAAGTACTTTTGCCCGTTCTTTTATACAGCTCACCTAATGAATTTCAACGAATTTGGATTAAACGATCAGCTTATCGAAGCCATATCCCACATTGGTTTCGATAAAGCAACCCCAATCCAGGAAAAAACTATACCAACCATAATGGAAGGGCGCGACCTGATCGGAAGTGCACAGACCGGCACGGGTAAAACAGCTGCTTTTTTGCTCCCTGTACTCAACGAATTATTAAAGGAGCATGAACATGTGACCGGTACATTGATCATTGTTCCAACCCGCGAACTGGCCGTCCAGATTGATCAGCAGATTCAAGGCTTTTCCTATTTTACTGTAATTGATTCGATTCCAATTTATGGTGGTGGTGATGGATTATCCTGGGAGCAGCAAAAAAAAGCATTGATAAGTGGAACCGATATTATTGTCGCCACACCTGGAAAACTGATATCCCATCTTAACATGGGTTATGTTAAATTTGATAAGGTTGAACATCTGATTTTAGATGAAGCGGACCGTATGCTGGACATGGGTTTTTACGATGACATTCAGAAAATTATAACCTACCTGCCAAAGAAAAGACAAACCCTGATGTTCAGTGCGACCATGCCCCATGGGATCAGGAAACTTGCAAAACAGATATTAATTGACCCCGTTGAGGTGAATATTGCCATGTCGAAACCCGCCGAAGGTGTTTTGCAGGCAGCATACCTCACCCATGAAAATCAAAAGGTCAATCTCATTAACCTGTTAATAGCAAACAAACCTGATGTCCAAAGTATTTTAGTATTCAGCTCTACTAAAAAGAAGGTATTTGAGATTGTCCGCGGTTTAAAAGGCCATGGCTTTACAGTGGAGGGTATTTCTTCTGACCTCGAACAGCGAAACCGGGAAGAAGTTCTAATGCGATTTAAGTCAAAGCGAACAAGGGTGTTGGTTGCAACAGACGTTCTGAGTCGTGGAATTGACATCAAAGAAATCAACATCATTATCAATTTTGATGCACCAAACGAGGCTGAGGATTATGTGCACCGGGTTGGCCGTACGGCAAGAGCCGATGCAACCGGCTTAGCTTTAACACTTGTGAATGAAGATGATATGTATAAATTACATCGCATCGAGGAATTGATCGAGCAGGAAGTGATGAAATTACCTTTGCCGGCCGAGTTAGGGGAGGCACCAATATGGAATCCTAAAAAACCTTTATTCCGGAGAAAACCGGTTGGCAAACAGAAATTCAGCAGTAAGCGCAAACCATCGGGAAAAAAATACCGCAAGAATAAATGATCATTCTGAGCCAACATCATGTTCCTGATTCTGTTTCAAACATCAGGCTTGTTGATTATTCATTAAAGATTTTTTCTGAAATTCCTTCAAAGTCAGGAATAAAAAAAGCCATCAAACGTGGTGAAATTCTTTTAAACGGAGAAAAAACTGAGCAAAGTGCCTGGGTCAAACATGGTGAAACTATAACATTGATTGACCTACAGAATAATCCTCCTAAGGTTTACGAACTCAAACTGGATGTTGTTTTTGAAGATGATTGCCTTGCTGTAATCAACAAGCCGGCAGGAATATCTGTAAGCGGAAATAAATACAAAACCATTGTTAATGCCCTGTCCTATAACCTTAAACCATCGACAGCAGAAGATGCTTTGAAGTGGCCTTTACCCGTTCACCGTTTAGATTATCCCACTTCGGGATTATTGCTTGTGGCAAAAACAAAATTGGCCCGGATTAAGCTGGGCAATCAGTTTGAGAACAGGCAGGTAAAAAAGAATTACAGGGCAATCGTTGTCGGGCAACCACCGGATGAAGGAGTTATTGACAACCAAATCGAAAATCAGGTAGCCATTACAGAATACAAACTTATTAAGGCCACACCTTCATTAAAAGTAAAACAGATTTCGCTGATTGATTTATTTCCATTAACAGGAAGAACACACCAACTGAGAAGGCATATGGCTGAAATCGGGCATCCGATATTGGGTGACAGAAAATATGGAAATGACCTGCCGCTATTAAAAGGAAAGGGACTGTTTTTATCCGCTATTGGACTTGAATTCAAGCATCCTGTTTCCGATGAAAAATGTTTATTTCAAATAAGCGAACCACTAAAATTCTCTTCATTATTAGAAAGAGAAAACCGCAGATGGAAAAAGTATCATAAATAGCGATGCAGTTCCCTGAATTTTAGTTTTTTTGCAAAGATTTTAAAATCAGAAAAGTGAAAAGAACCGAGATCAAAACGCTTTTGTCGTCAACCGACTACGGTAAAGCAGTTAACCTGAAAGGTTGGGTTAGGACAAAGAGAGGAAGTAAAAATGTAGCATTTATTGCACTGAATGACGGATCAACCATCAAGAATGTTCAGGTAGTTGTTGATTTAAATCCTGAAATGGAAGGTGTTTTGGAAAATGTACATACAGGAGCAGCATTATCAATTGATGGTGTCATTATCGAATCACCGGGTAGTGGGCAGCAAGTTGAAGTACAGGCAAAGGAAATTGATGTGCTTGGCCCTGCCGATCCTGAAGAATACCCATTGCAACCTAAAAAACACTCGCTGGAATTCCTTCGCGAAAAAGCCCATTTGCGGTTCAGGACAAATACTTTCGGCGCCATTACACGGATACGTCATGCGATGATATTTGCCGTACACAAGTATTTTAACGACAATGGGTTTTACAACATCCACACGCCCATTATCACAGCTTCTGATGCTGAAGGAGCAGGAGAAATGTTCCAGGTAACCACCCTGAACCTAAACAATATCCCGAAAGGTGATGATGGAGAAATTGACTTTAATGACGACTTTTTTGGTAAGGCTACAAACCTTACTGTTTCAGGTCAGCTTGAGGCAGAACTAGCCGCATTGGCGCTGTCCAAAGTATATACTTTCGGGCCCACTTTCCGCGCTGAAAATTCAAATACTTCACGCCACCTGGCTGAGTTCTGGATGATCGAACCCGAAATGGCATTTTATGACATCCATGACGATATGGACCTGGCTGAGGATATGCTTAAATACCTCATTCAATATGCACTCGACAATTGCATGGATGACCTGGAGTTTTTGAGTAAGCGCCTGTTGGATGAGGAAAAAAACAAAAAAGCAGAAGACCGATCAATGGAGCTGATCGAAAAACTGAAATTTGTGCTCGACCAGAAATTTGAAAGAATTACGTACACCGAAGCTATTGATATCCTTCGCAATTCGAAGCCAAACAAAAAGAAAAGATTCCAGTTTGTAATTGAAGGCTGGGGCGCCGACCTGCAATCGGAGCACGAACGTTACCTGGTCGAAAAACACTTCAAAAAGCCGGTTATTTTAACCGATTATCCACGCGAAATCAAAGCGTTTTACATGAAGCAAAACGATGACGGTAAAACAGTTCGTGCCCTGGATGTTTTGTTCCCGCAAATTGGTGAAATCATTGGCGGTTCACAACGTGAAGATGATTACGATAAATTATACGCACGCATCAAAGAAATGGATATACCTGAAGAATCGATGTGGTGGTATCTTGAAACCCGTAAATTTGGTAGTGTTACTCATGCAGGTTTCGGCTTAGGATTCGAGCGCCTTATGCTGTTTATGACCGGTATGGGCAACATCCGTGATGTAATTCCATTCCCAAGATCTCCACAAAATTGTGAGTTTTAAAATGCATCCTTAAAACATTCAGCAACAAAATTTTGAGGGGCGAGAATATACAAAAAAAAATGTGAATATCCGAACTTCACCAAAATCATGCCACACGTATTTTGTATTATATTTGTCTTGACCGTTCAATCGGGAACATAATTTGACGGATGCTTAATCAGCGATTACAACAAAAATTACTTCAAAAGCTATCTCCACAGCAGATATTGCTAATGAAATTGCTACAGATTCCGGCTATCGGTATGGAACAACGCATCAAGCAGGAAATTGAAGAAAACCCGGCACTTGAGGTTGAAGGATCAGAAGATCAGGAGGACACTGTTGATGACCTGGACGATGAAAAGGAAGTAGACGAATTTGGTGATGAGGTTGAAATTGAAGATTATAAAGACAAAGAAGAAGAGTTCCAGGTTGATGATTATCTTGATGACGATGACATTCCTGATTACCGCACACGAATGAACAATTACAGTCCAGATGACGATTACAAAGAGATTCCTTTTGCATCAGGTACCAGTTTTCATGAATTACTTCAACAGCAACTTGGCTTACGACAACTGGATGAACATAAATACCAGATAGGCCTGTACATTATTGGAAACATTGACGATTCGGGCTACCTGGAAAGGTCAACAGATTCGATTGTTGACGACCTTGCTTTCACACAAAACATCACTTCAGATAAAAAAGAAGTTGAAGAAATATTAGTACTCATCCAGGAATTTGACCCTTCGGGTGTTGGAGCACGTAATTTACAGGAATGCCTGATGATACAACTCAAGCGTAATGATCAGAAAGTGTCATCCGAAGCTTTGGAACTGGCGAAAAAAATAGTTGGCCGGTATTTCAATGAGTTTACCAAAAAGCATTATCAGAAGATCATGAAACGTGCCGAGGTGGATGAAGAGCAATTGAAAGCGGCCATGGCCATTATTCTTGGTCTGAACCCAAAACCGGGTAATTCATTAAGTGAAACCACGCGAAACAACCATTATATCATACCCGATTTTACCATCTCCAATACCAATGGTGACCTGGAGTTATATTTGAATTCATGGAACTCGCCGGAACTCAGGATCAGCAATACCTATTCAGGCATGATCAGCACTTTAAGCCAGCAAAAAAGAAACAAAAAACAGCGCGAGGCTTATACTTTTATCAAACAAAAAGTAAATTCGGCCAAATGGTTTATCGAAGCCATCCGACAAAGGCAAAACACCCTTTTCTCAACCATGAAAGCCATCATGGATTACCAGTACAAATATTTCCTTACGGGAGATGAAACCAAGCTTAAGCCCATGATCTTAAAGGATATAGCAGAAATGGTGGAGCTGGATATCTCAACAATTTCCAGGGTGGCCAACAGCAAATATGTTCAAACCCCTTTCGGTACATTTCTTTTGAAAAGTTTTTTCAGCGAATCGATGCTAAAAGACGATGGAGAAGAGGTTTCAACCCGGGAAATCAAAACCATCTTAAAGGAGATCATCGAAATAGAAAACAAAAAGAAACCCCACACTGACGAATATCTGAAAACCCTACTCAACGAAAAAGGCTATAACATTGCCCGCAGGACGGTAGCCAAATATCGTGAACAACTAAGTATTCCGGTAGCTCGGTTACGAAAAGAATTGGGTTAAATGGAAGAAAAACTCGCCAAACTTATTTCCATCCTGTTTCATCCATTGCTTATCCCCAGCTATGCCATGCTTATTTTAATCAATACCAACAATCATTTTGTGTTGGTTATGCCTGGCAAAAGCAGATATATCGCTTTAATGATCGTTTTTTTAACCTCATTTGTCCTGCCGGTTTTATTTATGCTCATTCTACTAAAAATTGGCACCATAAAATCATTGCAAATGGAAAGCAGGCATGAGCGGGTATTGCCATTGTTTTTTGTGGCCATTTTCTTTTACGGAACCTATTATCTGCTTAAACAGGGACCGCATTTTGCACTGTTTAATATATTTATGCTCGGCGCCACCTTGCTGGTTATTATTAGTTTATTGGTTAATTACCTGACAAAGGTATCCATTCATATGGTAGCACAGGGTGGACTTTTTGGGGCATTTACGGGGTTCGCTATTTCATTCAACCAGGATTATACTTTGCTGATATATCTTTTTATTGTTATTGCCGGCCTGACTGCTTTTGCCCGCCTTAAGTTGAAAGCCCACAACGAAGTGCAGGTGTATGGTGGTTTTGGATTGGGGGTTCTGGTGATGCTGGGTTTGTTTTTGTTTATATAAAAGAGACCTTCCAGCGTGCGCAGCTCCTGGAAGAGTTTTGTATTTTGTCCTGACTGTTTTTGTTGTTTTAGTTTTGCGGGCGTCTTGTTCATCGTCGATGATGAGGGAGATGATTGGATTATGTATATCTCAATTTAGTTTACAGTTTATTTAAACAAGTCGTTTACGGCATTCCATGGTAGAACATTTCCGTTGGATCGTTGCTGACTTTCAGTACCACCATAAATCAGGTAAAAGCTATTCGCCTGTAAACCTGACAGTTTTCTGTAATATTCAAGTCCTTTAAAAAAGTCACTGTTAAGCGTGGTTCCCGACTTAATTTCAATAATTTTTTGTTCACTTCCTTCTTCAATAATACAGTCCACTTCGTTGCCCGTATTGTTTCTCCAAAAATATAATTCCGGTCTTATGCCCATATTAAAATAGTACTTCGCAATTTCGGAGAAAACATAATTCTCAAACAATGCGCCTTTCATAAAATGGGTTTGAATATCGACTGTATTTTTTATTCCCAGTAATGAGCAAACAAGTCCCGTATCGTAGAAATACAATTTCGGGCTTTTCACAAGTCGCTTATTATAGTTTTTATGATAAGGCCTGGCAAAGAAAATGATGAAACTTGTTTCAAGTACCGACAACCAACTCTTCACGGTTTTTTGATCAATGCTAATTTCGTTGGATATATTGGTAGCATTTAACAGTTGCCCTGTTCTGCCTGCAACAATGCCCAAAAACTTCCTGAAAGTCGAAAGATTATAAACATTTATAATACTTCTGACATCACGTTCAAGATAAGACTGAATGTAAGATGGAAAAAAATCCGGCGGTTCAATGTGTTTATCGTAAATTGCAGGATATCCACCTTTAAACAGAAACTCAGAATATGAAACAGGTTCCATACCGCTTTTTCTTAATTCGACATTTGATAAAGGTAGCAGGTTTAAAATCGCTACCCTTCCGGCCAGGCTTTGGGTTATTTTATTAAGCAATAAAAAGTTTTGTGAGCCTGTAAGAATATATTTTCCCAATTCCCGCGAATCATCAACAAATCCCTGCAGGTATGAAAATAATTCAGGCACGTACTGGGCCTCATCCACAATAAGCCCCTGTTTGTAGCTGTTTAAAAATGCCCGCGGATCATCTTCAACCAATGCCCTGATGTCGGGCATTTCTAAATTAGCATAGTGGTAATCGGGGAAGCAAAGTTTTGCCAGTGTTGTTTTACCACTTTGCCTTGGCCCGGTAATACTTACAACCGGAAATTGTTTGGCCAGTTGTCTTATTTTGACTGTTAAGTTCCTGTCTATTAACATTGCTTACAAATCTGGAATTTGATTCCGAATGTGTAAAGATAACTAAAAATGATAGAAATATGATTTCTCAATTGCAGAAAGGCTAATCTCGTTGATTTAGTTTGAAGTTATCCCTGTCTGACGCTGGAAAGAAATAGTTTTTCCCTGCATATTTAAATATTAACTTTAAGAGACTGTTTGATTAATACAGACTAGTATCATACTTTGCTGATATATCTTTTTATTGTTATTGCCGGCCTTTCAGCTTTTGCACGCCTTAAATTGAAAGCTCACAACGAAGCCCAGGTGTATGGCGGTTTTGGATTGGGGGTTCTGGTGATGCTGGGTTTGTTTTTGTTTATATAAAAGAGACCTTCCAGCGTGCGCAGCTCTTGGAAGAGTCTTGTATTTTGTCCTGACTGTTTTTGTTGTTTTAGTTTGGAACACCGCTTCCAGGTCATTCCGACTCTGGAAGGTTGTTCTTTGAAAGACCCGACAGATCGCCAAAGGTCTTGGGATTCAAAAACTTAAAAATTTTCCTGATCCGCTAAATCGGCTTGGCTTTAGCGGATCGAGAATATATTTGGGAAAACTTAATTTCAACCCGCTGAAAACTAAAGTCTATTCAGCGAGTTTAACTCCTTCTTAACAATTGTTCATTTGATTAAATTGCTAATAATTCGATTTTTGTACTTTTAGCCTCCCTTTCAGCTTAACCAATGGAAAAAGAAACCGTATATAATCCCCAGCTTCAATTGGCTAACGATTTTGTCGAATTTACCGGGCAACATATTTTTCTTACTGGAAAAGCCG
>JAUVKF010000007.1 GCA_030596395.1 Chlorobiota bacterium
TTATCTATTTTTCCAACCATATTGCAAGCTTTTAGATAAAAATAGCAAATACCTTGCAATTTATGCGCTCAAAATCAAGCCGGTTATCCACATTGGTTTGTTAATTATCAACATGTTATACGGTTTTTCAGGGTCGACTAACTAAACAATTCTTCCCTGATTTTCTCATCAATGAATGGGAACCTGTTTTTTGTGCTAAAGGTAATGTGGAGGTAATTTTTAACTAATGATTGTGGCATTGTTAATCTTTTTAATTGCGCATCTTTGGCGCTTAGTATTTTGTTGATTTTGTACTCCCGGACTAACGTCCGGGATTATTGATATCCGCCCCTTTGGAGCTTTATTCTCGTTCGTATCCCCTTTTGGTTATCGCCCCTTTGGACTATAATTTCAAGTATTTTTTTTCAACATAAAAGTATCACCTGACTAATACCCGGGACTGTTGATCATCGCCCCTTCGGGGCTAACAATATAATTAATTGTTTCGTCAGATATAGCATTGATTAAATTACAAAATCACCGCCTCTGTCTCCGGATCAAAAAATTGAACTTTATCCAGGTTGAAATACAAATTGGTTGATGAATCGACGTGAACCTCCGCTTCCGGCGAAAAACGGGCGATGATCTGGTTCTCACCTAACTGGGAATAGACCAAAATCTCATTTCCCATTTGCTCTAACGCGACAACCTCTACCTGTTGCTTGTGAAAATGATTACCCGCAGAAGCTAGTTTGGATTTGATATTTTCGGGGCGAATTCCAAGCACAACCGGTTTATCGATATAATTGTGAATAGATTGGTTTTCCACTTTTGAAAGGTCGATCTTAACCCCTGAACTTTCCTGGTAAAACCAAATGGAACTGTCTTTTATGATTTGACCTTTGATAAAATTAATTGGTGGCGATCCAATAAAACCGGCAACAAAAATATTTTGCGACTGATGGTACAACTCCATCGGTGTGCCGATCTGCATGATATCACCATCCTTTAGCACAACTATCCGGTCACCCAGCGTCATTGCTTCGGTCTGGTCATGGGTGACATAAACTATTGTAGCATTTAATTTTTGATGCAATTTTTGTAGCTCCACACGCATGGATACCCGGAGTTTGGCATCCAGGTTGCTTAAAGGTTCATCAAACAGGAAAACTTTTGGATTCCGGACAATTGCCCTGCCAATAGCCACTCTTTGCCGTTGCCCGCCTGACATTGCCCCGGGCTTGCGGTCAAGCAATTCGGTGATCTCAAGAATTTCCGCAGCCCGCCTGACACGCTGATCAATTTCCTTTTTTGGCACTTTTTTTATTTTCAAGCCAAAGGCCATATTCTTATAAACCGTCATGTGCGGGTACAAGGCATAATTTTGGAAAACCATTGCTATGCCGCGATCTTTGGGTTGCAGGTCGTTAACACGCTTGTTATCAATGTACAGGTCACCGCCTGTGATTTCTTCCAGCCCGGCAATCATCCTTAAAACGGTACTTTTTCCGCAACCGGACGGTCCAACCAATACAAGAAATTCAGTATCACGAATATCAAAACTAACATCCTTGACTATCATGGTTTTACCATCGTAGCTTTTTGCGATATTTTTCAGTTTTACTTCAGCCATTATTAAAAGAGTTTGGAGTTTGGAGTTTGGAGTCGGGAGTCTGAAATTTAGCGTCTTGACTCTTGCATCTTGGTTCTTTCATCTTGGTTCTTTTAAAAATTAAATTTTTCCTTCGGAATATGTGTTATTCGGCAAGCTAAGTCCAATTCACCGGATGCGACAATATAATAATCACCTGCATCGACAACCCCAGTGGTAAAAACCACATCGTTTAAATAGATGGATTCTGTAAGGTCATTAGTTAACAATGGATTTGCTTCCAACAATGGGGATTTCTCTTCAATCCAAATGATCTTTGATGGATCATCTTTCTCAAGTATTGCCCAATAAGTTCTGTAAATGCCCACATTGCCGCTAACTTCTACCGCATGGTACAATATCAGCCAACCCTGGTCAGTCAGTATCGGCTGTGTTCCACCACCAATTCTGTCAATATTTAAACTTCCTTTTTTTGGACGGATTAATGGATCATCAGTCGGTTTCCAGTGCAGAAGATCAGGTGACGAGGCAAGGTTAATTGTTGGCCCGGGCAGATATTCAGAATCTTTTGCAGTTTGGAAATACAACGAGCCCAATGGACGGGTAAGCGCGTAGTATTTGTTACCCACCTTTCCTTCAAATAAAAGCATGTCCTTATTCTGATGATCGAGAATAATGCCTTCAAAGAAATAATTAAATCCATCATCGCTGGAATAAAGTGAAGTGGCATGCCGTTCAGCACTTACCGTGCAGGTGGTCATGTAATATTTGCCATCAATAAGTGAAATGCGCGCGTCTTCGATGCCATATTCCTCACTGGTCCGGTGCGGTGCGATGATTTTATCATAATGAATATTAACAATATGC
The DNA here is from genome assembly GCA_030596395.1 of Chlorobiota bacterium. Classification (GTDB taxonomy): domain Bacteria; phylum Bacteroidota; class Bacteroidia; order Bacteroidales; family F082; genus JAADID01. The sequence goes on from JAUVKF010000007.1 coordinate 2,459, forward strand.
AATCCGTCAGGAGTTAACTCAACCGGAAGCAACCAGGATATTGAAGTTAGGGCCAAATTAGGGGCAGACAGATCTGATTGGATACTGAACTTTCGTGGATCCTCCATATCAACTTCATTCAAAGAATAACCATCCAATTTGTAACCATCCTCACCCCACCGGATTGAATGGATCATCCCATCAAACATCGGTTCTTTTAATGCTTCAGCCACCCTGACCATGATTAGCAGGTTTCCATTTGGCAGCTTGGTCAAACCCGGATTGAAAGCCCCTAGCACAAAAGTTTCAACATCGATATCCTTTCGTAACGGTGAAAAGCTTAAATCAACATCCCCCGGCCTGAGGATCAATATATCAGTTTCAAATTTCATCGGTAAAAAAGATTATATGTAGGAATGCCTGTTAAAGGATCCTGTGGAAAACGATTACAAAGTTCGGCAAGAATGTCTTCATGCGAAAAAGCCACATTCATCACAGTGTCATTCCCTCCGTAATAAATAAAAATTGTTCCGTCTTCATTTCGCAACGCACCGCAAGTAAACACAACATTTGGAACATGAATATAATCTTCGGGTTCCACGGTGCAATCTGCCCGTGACGGAAATAATATCGGAATATTAGATACTTTCACTTTTGACGGATCATCAAGATCGTGTAACGCAACACCCAGCACATAAGGGTTACCGTCCATTGTGGATCGCACTCCATGAAAAATACTAAGCCAGCCATGTTTTGTTTTGATCGGTGGTGCTCCGGGGCCAATTTTATCGCCGAACGCACTGGGACCGTCATCCTGCTTCATGACCGGATATTTGGAAACTTTCCAAATATTTGAAAACGGATCGGATGTAGTTGCTAAACGTATTTCTTTAAAGATTCCCCCGGTATGTGATTTCCGCGGGTCGTCATTGGGGCGCATCAAAGCAAAATATTTGTCATTGATCTTTTCGGGAAATATCACGACATTACGCATGTCTTTTTCCAGAATCGGTCCGTGCCTGGTAAAAGTTTGAAAATCCTGTGTTGTTGCCAGCGAGACCCTTACCCTGTCCTTTTTAAAACCGTGATAAGCACTGTAGGTGATAAAATAAGTTTCGTCGATTTTGGAAATGCGGGGATCCTCTACACCTCCGGCTTCATTTTCAATGAGCTTTTCAATGTCTGTTCCCGGTGCAAACGCATCATTTTCATTGCATGGAACAAGGGCGGGTTGTTCGGAAACAATCCAGTCGTTGGTACCATTTTCATTTTTCGCCATTCCAATCACTGAAATGCCATTGCGTAAATGTGACCGGAATAACATCAGTACATCTTCTTTGAAAACGGTGATCCCTGCATTATGAATGGTAATAACTCTCAGCTGTGGATCCGTCCAAACCTTGTTCACATCATGAGCCGTAAGTATTGGATTATGTTCATAACGATGAACAGGCACATTCAGCGACAAATGGTACACATAATCATTGACCAGAATATCTTTTTTCATTTGTGTTTTATTTGATCGAACGCTTGTAATGAAAGTAATGCCTCGATGGTTGACTCAGCGCCCGAATTCCTGTTCACCTCTGTTTCCGACACAATTCCGTCATAACACCTACCGGTTTCAGGATCATACATTTGCTGATTGGCAATGTTTTTTCCTGAGAACCATTCTGCAATTTCTTCAGCTCTTTGTATATATTTTTCCTCACCAGTAACCTGAAAAGTCTCAATGCATGCCCAGATCATCGGCCGGAAACCATAGGCGATTTGCGGAAACTGTTGTTGGTCGATAATCTCAAAACCGGTGTCGGATTTTTTTATCCTGAAATAAGCCAGGAAATCCTCTTTCATCAGATAAGGATAAAAATGATCAATCTCAATTAAAGCACTTTTAATAAAATCCCGACGATCCAGTAACTGACCGGCTTTCAGCATGGCATAAGCCTGGCTATTTCCGTAAGCATGCCACATGTTTTGCCAGCTCATATAAGCTCCGAAAGGGAAGGTTCCGGCATCACCTTTTTGAGTTAACAGTAGCCCGTCAGCCAACCTTTCCATTACTTGCAGTGCACGTTCATCTTTTTTTACATGCTGATAATATGCCTCCAAGCCAAGGATGAGAATACCAGCCTGGTCGCTGGCCGTTTCCAGTGGCAGCCAAGTGGGCACCACAACTCCACTGATGGTATCAAATGATTTAGGCTTGTCTAAATATTCTTCAAATATATTTTCTGCCAGTCGTTCACAAGCCTGCTCTGCTTTTTCAGCCAGTTGCCGATTATTGCCGTTATAATTAGAAAGCGACCAAAATGCCCGCCAACTCCACCAGTTGGGTTCTGCCAATGAGGTTCTGTACGTTTTGTTAATGCTCAAATCGTACCAGATGAAGTTGTGGAAATAACCGTTTTTGGCTTGCATATACAGCAGGAATTCAGCCATAAAATTATATTTACCTTGTAATTCTTCATCATCACTGAACCGGATAGCATCAATCATCATTGCCCTGGCAACATCATCTACGCACGTAAAACCCTCATTGGGTTCTATCTCGAAATTGTAATCAGGGTATTCGCTGTAAATGCGGACAATGCCTCCGCACAAATTTCCCGGCAGGTCAACCACATCGTATAAATGCAAAAAGTGGTCGAGGTTTAATCTACATTCAAAACTTTTGTTATAGTTAACATTGCAGTTTACGAAAGCAAATAACCCAATAAAAAAGCTTAACGAAATTATTCTCGTGGACCTACTCATTAACCGAAAATTTTACAAACGTGATGCTCAATATATTATTTGCAAGATACATTGACTTTTTCAAATATCATAGTACTTTTTCGCCAGTCAAATAGTTTTGGATTTCTGTTTGGATGACCTAAAAAATAACAAATTAGAATTGTTTTGTTTAGCTGGCTCATGCTCTTGCGTTAAACATATTATTAAAAACCAGCGAAATATTTACATTTACACCCTGAAAATAAATGAAAAAGAGTGATATATGCAAGTGACAGTCAACAGAAATGATGTTATCTTTCCTCCTGATCCGAAAAGGATAATTGCCCGGTTTTTTTATCTCAGTGATGAAAGAGGCATGGATGTTATTGGCAGGGTAATGAACATGTCGGAAAATGAGATTGACATTTTTATTAAGCGGGTGTTGAGAGATTTTTCCAAACGGCACAGAAATATTTCACAGGTATTCGAAAACCACTTTGAAAAAGTCAGACACCTCTTTGACAAATTGAAAATAGATGTAGATAGTCTTTCGCTGCATCGTAAATTGCTTATTGGTTCTTATTTCACACATGAGTTTTCTATTGAATCGGCAGCATTCTTTAATCCATCAATCGTAGAACACCCTGATCAAACAGAGTTGGAACGAGGAAATAAAAGAGTTGTTTTGAGTTTTCGAGCCACTGGAGAAGGGCATATTTCTTCGCTGGTTTTTCGTTGTGGTATACTGGATCAAAATAATTACCTGACTTTAGAACCTGCCGGCCAGTTGTTAGATCAGGCATCTAGTTCTTTAAAGTATGTTTATAACAAAGACTTTTTTATTGAACGGTTGAAGGAAACATTAGAATTTAACCATGTTATTACCCCTGAAAGTGTATTAGACAAATTAAATTCTGAATTCACATATGGTGAATTGAAATATTATATCGTTGACCTGAAAAAGAAATCAAAGTATACAAAAGCTCAAAAGTTAGTACTTGATCAGATTCTATGGCTTGCTTTATCACATTATGAAATTGAGTTTTCACTTGATACTGCCTTATCCGAAAGAGTAATCTTTCCTGTGTCTAAATCTGAAAAGAACGGCATTGAAGACGCCCGGTTTGTAAGGTTTACTGATGACAATGGCGAAGTAACTTACTACGCTACCTATACAGCTTATGATGGCATGGTCATTTTGCCAAAGTTAATCGAAACTCAATCTTTTTATAAGTTTAAAAGTTCGGCAATTCATGGTGAGATAACCAGTAATAAAGGCATGGCATTATTTCCACGGAAGATAAATGGTAAATACGCCATGTTATGCAGGATTGATGGCGTAAATAATTATATCGCTTTTTCAGATAATATTAATATCTGGAGGACGGCCAAACTCTTGCAAGAACCAAAATATCCCTGGGAATTTATGCAAATTGGAAATAGCGGATCTCCCCTTGAAACAAAAGAAGGCTGGCTAGTTATTACCCATGCCGTGGGAGCAATGAGGGAGTATGTCCTGGGCGCCACACTGCTTGACCTCGATAATCCGGAAAAAGTAATTGGGAGGTTAAAAACACCTTTGATAATACCTAACGAGAAGGAAAGAGAGGGATATGTCCCCAATGTAATTTATTCGTGTGGTGCAATAATCCATAACAATCATGTCGTTATTCCGTATGCAATGTCTGATTATGCTTCCACTTACGCAACTATCAATTTAAAGGAACTTATTGCCGAACTGTGTAAGTCTTCAAACCAAATGGAGCTATTTTGAAATGTATCTCTTAGTTTTATACTCTAATTAATCAATTTTATGCATACCTTCAAATGCCTGAAGAACTGTTAAATGAGAAATTAAATATGCCAGTGAACTTTCTGCACCCTGGTTGCGGTTTACACCATAACTCTCAAATCCATCGCAGCATCCTTCTGTTTCATAATCATACAGGCTCATCCTCAGGTCATTTTCACCGAGGAACCACAAAAATGAGGTATATAACTTAGTAAGGTAATCTTTATCTTTTGTCACAATAAAGGCCTGGTTGTACATTAAAACCATAGCCCCGGCATCTATAGGTTGTTGGGCAAAAACAGAACGTTCTCCCTCTTTTTTATACCATTTCTCATTTCCAATTATCGATAAGTAATTATCCTTCAGAGTGTGTTTTGTCAGGAAGTTCATCGATTCGAGTGCTATTTCAGTTATTTTATCATCGTTAAGTATTTCTGCCGAATGTAAAAGAGCTAAAGGTAAAATGCCATTATCGTAAGCAAGTAAGGATTCAAACCATTTCCAATCGGAGGTTTCGTTTTCCTCATAATGTTTAATTAAGTTTTGGGCCAGGTTTCGTAATCTTTCGGTCATTGAGTCGTCAGATGGGTTGCTTTTTAAGTAATAGCTTATTCCGATCATTGTATTTGCAATACTCCTTATTGACTTTAATTTTTCAAAATTGGGAGATGCATTAAAAAAAACCAATCTGCCTGTTTGATAATACGCATCGTTGGGTGGATTCGCTAACAGGTAACCCAATGCCCATATAGTCTTCCCAAAAGAATCTTCGGAGCCCACTTCATCCAGGTAGTTACGATTAAAACTCAGGAAATTCTTAAAGGTACCGTCCGCATTTTGCATATAATGGATATAGCTTAAATAGATAGGCAATAATTCGAGGGCCCGAAGATCTTTCTTTTGCCTGTATGCCATTAACACCATTAGCAAAGCCTTGGAATTATCGTCCAGGCAATAGCCTTCTTTTAGGTTTGGAATACCAAAAGTTGCATGTTGGATAATGCCTGTATTGTTAGTTAAACAATTGATATGAGCAAGGGAAAAAGGGGGAAGAATTAAGAAATCCAGTGCAGTATCTTTTTTTACAATTACCTTTTGCCCCTCCTTCAGAATATTATTAGCAAGCGCAATATACTTTTCACCTGTTTTCGGCCAGGTAATTTTCCGGCCATAATTATATGCTTTTTCTCTAAAATTCTGAAGTATTTCCGGATTGTCTAACAATTCAACGAGAATACTTGAAAGTTCTTTAGAAATATGAAAGTTAAAAAGCCTGCCTCTACCATCCGCCAATAATTCCTGTGCATGCCAATAAGGTGTTGAAATTACAGCCGAACCTACTCCAACAGCATACGAAAGTGTTCCGCTGGTAATTTGGGCTTCGTTTAAATAGGGTGTTATGTAAATATCAGAAGCATATAAGTATTTGAACAAATTTTGCTCATCAATAAACTCATTAAGAAATATAACATGCTTTTCCAGTTGAAGGTTTTTTACCAAACGCATTAAGAAAATACGATATTCTTCACCGGAATATCGCAGCACATTGGGGTGGGTTTTGCCCAAAACGATATAAATAACATCGGGGTGTTTTTCAACAACTTTGGGCAAAGCTTTTATTACCGTTTCAATTCCTTTGCTGCGTCCAATAAAACCGAAAGTAAGTAACACTTTCTTATTTTCGAGCTTAAACTCCTTTTTCGATTCTTCATGACTGAAATGAATGTCTGGTACACCATGTTCTATAAAAACAATTTTTTCTTCCGGCACTTTATAAATACTCACCAGGAATTCAATTGCTTTATGGCTCATCACCACTATTTTATGTGCCATCTTACATATTTCCTGTAAAACAGCCTTTTCGTTATACGAGGGGTTTTTAATTATGGTATGTAAGGTTACAATAAGAGGAACTTCCAATTTATATAGCAAAGGAAGGACATATACTCCGTTTTGACCGCCGAAAATACCAAATTCATGTTCAAGGACACAAAGGTCGGCACTGCTTAGATTAATAAATTTAGCAGCTGTTAAATAATCTTCCTGGTGTTCTTGCCTTATGGTCAGTTGTACTTCTTCAGGATATTCATAAGTAAGGTCGAAGTCGTTTAACGCAACAACAAAACCCTCATTCCTGTGTTCCCAACTTTCGGTGTTAACTAACATTGAGTTGAACAGGTTATTGGTAAAGGTACCAATGCCGCATTCACGTGGAGGATAAGTTCCGATATAGGCAATTTTCATAATTATCGGGATATATTAGAAGATTATAAAGAAGAATCCTTACGATATAAATTTAATATAAATATCTATAGAATTTTCAGTTTTTAGTAAAAAATCTTTAGGTGTGATTTGAGTAATAGCTGCCCTAAATGCTTTACTTAATACTAGTCCTTTAAGCCAGTTGAGGCCATGCTCTGTATAAAATGTCTCTGGAAGATCAGGTAAGCAATAATGATGGGGGCTCCAAGGAAAACGGCAGCGGCCAGTTTTACACCGAGTTGCGCCTCGGCTCGTCCACCAACTGTAAAAAGTGTTACCAATTGCGGCAAGGTCATCAATTGCTCATCGCGAATAACGATCAATGGCCAGAGCACTTCGTTCCACGAACCCATAAATGCCAATATGGCTACAGTGATAATTGTGGGTTTGATATTCGGCCAGAGTATCCTGAAAATGATACGCAACTCGCCGCAGCCATCAATTCTTGCTGCATCAATCAATGCTTGAGGTATTCCCTTGAAAGCCTGCCTGAACATGAGGATTCCAAAGGCATTGATCAGGAAAGGGACTGTCAAACTCAGGTAGGTATCTGTCCATCCCAGTTTCACCATCAGCACATAGTTAGGGATTAATGTGATTTGGAATGGAAGTGACATGGTAAAAATAATGATGAAAAAGATGAGGTTTCTTATTTTAAACTCCATGCGTGCCAATGCATAACCCACCATCGTACAAAACACCAAAGACAAACCGGTATTGATACCCGATACAAAAAGGCTGTTGAACAGCGCCCGCCAGATGGGTATTTTACCGATCATCATTTTGTAATTGTCCAGCGTTAATTCTGAAGGGAATAATATTAAGGTTCCAATGTCTTGCTCAGGTGACAAAGATGCCATGATCATCCAGATGAAAGGATAAATAAAGCTCAACGCAGCAATTGTCAGGAAAAGGTAAACCAGTATTTTTTTTATCAACTTCATCATTCAATCACACGTCTTGTTCAATAAATTTTTTCTGGACGATAACAACAAACATAACCAGTATGGCAAAGAATACACCTAGTGTGGCCGAATAACCCATGTGGTAATATTCAAAAGCCTGCTTATAGATATATAAAACAGCAGATAATGTGCTGTTCAGTGGCCCGCCTCCTGTTAAGATATAAGGCTCAATAAAAAGTGAAAAACCACCGATTGTTGAGAGTACAACCACCATAAAAATAGTAGGGTTGATCATTGGTACGGTAATATTTATAAATTTCTGCCAGTGGCTTGCACCTTCCAGGTCAGCCGCTTCGTAATATTGTTTCGGAACGGTTTGCAGTCCTACCAGGAATAATATCACGTAAAGCCCCACGTTTTTCCAGGTTGCCATGATGGCGATAGAAACTATCGCGACTTTCGGATCGATCAGCCAGCCAACTTTACCTAAACCAATCGAAACGAGGATGCGATTTATTACTCCGGTTTCGAAACCCAGTAGTTGTTGCCACAGAATTGTAACTACCACACCCGAAATCACAAATGGCATAAAGAAGGCTGCCCTGAAAAACCCCCGCATGAAAATTTTCTGGTTTAAAACTTCTGCCAGCAACAGCGCTACACCAATTTGAAGCGGAATGTGGACTGCCAGGAATTTAAAGGTATTGAGAATGGCTTTCCAGAAGAGCCGGTCGTTGACAATACGTTCCCAGTTCCCTAAACCTGTCCATTCCATCGGGCCGATGATGTTCCATTTAAAAAAGGTCAGGAACAAAGAAAAGAGGACCGGAAAAGTGGTAAACGCCAAAAGATGGATCAGGTAGGGTGATACCATAAAATAAGGCAGTATTTTCTTTTTCCTTCTACTCATAGTATTACTGCCATATTGTTAGCTTTCTCGGCCATGATAACTGAGTTCAGCCCGTTTTCACCGGTGACCACTCTTTTGTGATCCCTGTTTTTAATCCAGGCTATCTGGTCGGTCAGCATGTCGGTTAAAAGTTGTTTGTAAATGTTATATTTATTGGCGAACTGCCCGGTTTCAAAAACGATTTCAAAATCAGTAGACCGATCTTTAAAATTGCTTCTGAATTTTTTTTCGTCATCACTGAACTCCCTGATTATTTTAATTTCCTCTCCCGGAAACAAATCTTTAATCTTTCTGATATCCTCATCATTAACAAGACCTTGAAGCTTTAATGTTGTTGGAACCCACTCGTTCAGCGTGACATCTCCAAGCTCAAATACCAGTTTCAATTCCTGCCGATCCATCCGGTTAGCCTGATGAAATCCATGATAAAAATTGAATATGCCATTCCGGTACTTGCAAATAGCCTGCACCTCCGGCCAAATTTCCTTTGTAATTCCCTGTTTTGTGATTTTTTGCGAGGCTACCAATTCACCTGTTCCCAGCCATCCTTCAATCAAATCAAAGAAATGTACAGCATGTTCGATAAAGATACCTCCTGATTTTTTCTCATCCCACATCCAGTGACCTTCAACCAGGTTTTCATCGGAAGCATAATTCTCAAAATAACCATGTAAAAATTCACCAAGGATTTTTTGGTCAACAATGCTTTTGACCTTATCGAACAAAGGATTGTATCGCTGCATTAAATTAACAACGTAAAGTAGTTTTTTTTCGTTAGCAATGCCGATCAAATCAACTACCTCCCCCGATTTCAATGCTGCCGGTTTTTCGCAGATTACATGTTTTCCGGCAAGTAGACCATCTTTTGAATTTTGATAATGTAAATAGGGTGGGGTAGAAATATATATAATATCTGTTTCCTGATCAGTTAATAGTTTCTCCTGATTTTTAAAAATCCGGCATTTGAATTTATCAGCAAATGAATTGGCATTTTCAGGATCAAGATCATATACTCCTGATATTGAAACGCCTGGAACCCTGAGGAATGCATCAACAGAAAAATATGAAAACCCCCCTGCACCTAAAACACCGATCCGAAATTTCATAAAGGAAGATTCCATTTTTATTTACTGAGTTTTTTAACTTGCTTAGGAAAGCTACCAAATTTATGAAAATTATCACACTTCTTAGTTAAATATAAGATGTTTTTTTTAAGATGAATCGATCATTTTTCAGACATTCAATTTTTACTACCTATTATTCAGTAAATTTGGAGAAACAACTACCAATACCATGAAATACCGGTTAATCATTATATTCAGTTTAATTATTAATTGGTCTTTTGCGCAACAAATCTCTATTCCACGTGTCGATATGATGCCCGATATGCCTCAGCCCTACGAAATGAGGAACTGGAAGCAGGTTGCAAAGAATTACGATTCGCTGGTGTTTGATCTTGAAGCATCCGGCCAATATTTTCCTCTGGCCTCTGTTTTTACCAACACTACCAACTATCCTGACCATGATGCCCTGGCAATTCAATCTTATGTTGGTACAAACAGCCTTCCTGGCAAAGAAGCTATTAATGTGTTAGCTGCTGTTGTAGGAGCTACTTTATCAGGGATAGATAAATCAAATCAGAATGGGATTAACTGGCCATTGTATTGCGAGGAGTATTTTAACAAACGTCCTGAAGAAAATGTATACCTCAATGGGCCTACAACTTCCACAGGCCATGACTGGTGGTACGAAACCATGCCCAATATTTTCTTTTATCAGCTGAATTATTTCTATTCCAATACCGGCGAATTCGAATACCAGGTTACAACATTAGCTGACCGGTGGTTGCAGGCTGTTGGCGCAATGGGTGGTAGTACTACCCCATGGCATCAACCTTACATGAACTATCGTGCTTTTAAATTATCAACCATGACTCCACTCGAAACCGGTGTAAAACAACCCGAAGCTGCAGGCGCTATTGGCTGGATTTTGTATCAGGCTTATTCGATAACCGGGGAAGAAAAATATCTAATTGGAGCTGAGCATTGTTTGGAATTTCTGAGCGATTGGTCAGATAACCCTTCGTATGAAATACAGCTTCCTTATGGTGTTTATGCAGCCGCCCGCATGAATGCTGAACTGGGAACGGAGTATGACATCGAAAAAATGATAAACTGGTGTTTTGACAGGGGTGATTTACGTGGATGGGGTGTAATCACAGGTGATTGGGGAGGTAATGATATGGATGGCCTGATCGGCGAAGTAAATGAATCAGCGCCTGATTATGTGTTTAACATGAACAGCCTGGAACACGTGGGAGCCCTGGTTCCGGCAGTTAGGTATGATGACCGGTTCGCAACTGCAATTGCAAAATGGGTACTTAATGCTGCCAATGCTTCACGGTTTTACTTTTCTGAATTCCTTCCGGATAATATGCAGGATAACGAAGACTGGACTACAGAATACGATCCTAATTCAGCCATTGCCTATGAATCGCTTCGTGAAAAAGATGACGGGCCATATGGTACCGGCGATGCCATGAATGGTGGTTGGGCAGAAACAAATCTCGGACTTTATGGTTCTTCACATATAGGAATTTTTGGCGGTATCATTGAAAAAACCAATGTTGAAGGAATTCTGCAACTTGATTTATTGGCTACTGATTATTATGGCCCGATTTCCTACCAGACTTACCTGTATTTCAATCCGTATGATGAGACCAGGCAGGTGGAAATCGAAATACCCGGTGGCGCAGGAACTATTTATGATGCCATTTCAAATAAAATTATCATCGAGAGCGCAACAGATATTGTTAATATTGATATCGTTGCAAAATCATCCGTAATGGTAGTTATTCTGCCCTGGAACAGTGAGATCGTTTTTCATTTAAATTACGCTTACATAAACGGGGTTATTATTGATTACAATGCCGGCCAGACTGTTGAGAATTATCCGCCGAGGATCAAAGCATTGGCTACTGAGGATACGCTTGTTGTCGCCGGTACAACGGTTGGTTTTTATTGTACAGCAGAGGACAGGGAAGGAGGACAACTTGAGTATTTCTGGGGCATAGACGATGTGGAGTTTGAAGCTGATGAAGTATTTAATTTTCAGATGCCTGAGGAAACAGGCTATTTAACGGTAAATTGTAAAGTAACTGACGAAGGTGGTTTGAGCGATTCGGCTTCAATTACCGTTAAAGTTGTGGAAAAAATAAATTATCCGCCGGAAATCGAAAGTATTGTAGCCGAAGACCAGATTTTAGCACCAGGCAGTTCAACCACTATAACTTGTTTTGCCTCCGACCCAAACGAAGATGAGATAACGTATGAATGGAAAACTTCACTAGGCCAAATTGAAGGCGAAGGAAAAGAAATTACTTATAAAACTCCCAGTGAAGTAGCCGATGTTTACCTGGTTTGTACTGTGACTGATGTGGAAAATGCTTCAACTGCTGACAGTATTTTGATTCTTATAAGAGACCCGGAACAAGGGCAGACCGGTGAGTTGGTAGCACATTATGAATTTAGCGGCAATGCAAATGACCTAACTGGTAACGGAAACGATGGTTTTGTGACAAATTGCATATATGTTGACGACATGCATGGTATTGAAAAAAAGGCCATTAACTATCATATTTCAACGAGCAAAATTATAGTGCCCAACAACGAAGGTTTGAATTTCCAGGATGGACTGACTGTTAGTTATTGGTTAAAGATCAACCAGTATTTTGAACATGAATCTTATCCTGTATCCCACGGCAATTGGACTACACGCTGGAAAACATCGCTTACAGACGAGCGTATCCGTTTTACGATCAACGGAAGTACTGGAATCATTGATGTTGATTCGGAAAAAAAGCTGGAAACTGACAAATGGTATCATGTTGTTGGTTTGTACAATGGATTGGATTGCCTTGTTTTTATTGATGGAGAATTGGATGGGTTTAAACCATTTGAAGGACAAATTAATAAAACAACTTATGACCTTGTTTTGGGGCAATCATTGCCTGACCAAAGTGGTTTTAATTTTAGCGGAGTAATGGATAAACTCCGTATTTATAATTATGGAATTTCTTACCAAAAAGTGAAGGAAATATATGAATCTGAGATTTCTGCTGTTGGCGATAATCATATATCCAATGATCAACTGCTTGTTTTTCCAAACCCGGCAAATGATGTGATTCACATAAGCTTTACGGATAAGCCAAATCAAGAATATCTGCTCTCAATTTATTCCATATCAGGCGTATTACTCAATAAAATAGTTGCCGAAACCGGAGGAGATGGCCAGTATAAAACCATGTATAACATTAAGCATTTGAAATCAGGGGTATATTGGATAAAAATTGAGAATGATCATAAAGTGGCTTCACGATCTGTTGTTATCTCCAGATAGGGTTAAAGATCTCCTGGTTGGTTATCCGGAAATGGTTTGTGGTTATTCAGGTAATAAAACTCGTCATTCCGGCGAGCCTGATAACATATTTCCAGTCGTTTGCGTCTATCAGGACCAACCATTTCCACCGCCTGTTCCTTGTCAAAAAAACTAAAATCAATGATCTCCGTGTTGTCTACTTTTAAGCCGCTGAAACCATGCTGATCCACAATCCCAAAATCAAAAATAAAAACCAGCACTTCTTTTGTTTGTTCGCTGCCTGCTTCATAATCCACTATCATTAACCGTTCAGGTTCCATGTTCAGATTAATTTCTTCTTTTATCTCTCTTGAAATTGCCTGCAAGGGCGATTCATGTTCGTCCACAAAACCGCCCGGCAGGTGCCAGAACTGATAATAAGATGGCTTAACCAACAATATTTTTTGCTCTTTATTGAGGATAAAACCTATTGAAGATACTCGTTTTTCAGGGAATAAGTTTTTGTTTGCTTTTGGATTCATAGTTAGTTTTGGAGTTTGATGTTGACAGATTCGCCGTTTTTAATTTTTCGATTAAAAATAATTTTACCTGATTGCACGATCTGAATTTCCAGCCGGTCAGAATACCTAGAGATTAAAACATCAAATTTGGAATCAAAAGCCCGGATATTTTTCAGGTTAAAGTAGTCCCATTCGTCAGGAATATTTGGGGTCATTTCAAAACTATGAAATCCGGTTGGAACTATCCCCAGGATACCTTCTGTAAATATTCTGCAATACAGGGCGCTTTCAGCCGAAAGATGTGCCATATTCCCTTCGGGCCAGGCTTCAACTACATAAGGAACATGAAACCCAAGTAAACGGGTTTGCGAATAGGCATGCAACTTTTCCAACGCACGGTTGGCAGCACCAGCTTTAAAAGCTCCGCGAAAAGCATACAAAGTTCCCCTGTCCCAGAACAGGTTCGGTTCTTCAAGATTTGGGTTGTGCTCTACTTTTATGCCATTGTCAGTCCATAATTTTGTAAAGAGGGCTTCAAGTGTACCTTCTTTCCGATCATCTATACCCATCACCAGTGGTAAACAAATCCAATGGCGAAGGTAGCGGTGACCATCAAAATACTGATAAGTTTCCAGGTCTTCGATCTCGGCACCAAAGTAGTTTTCGATAGCCTCTCGTAATATTTTAGCACGCTTTTCATAATCCCGGACCAATGTTTTTGGTTTGCCAAGCGCTTTCGCCAGTATTACAGTTTGGTTGAGCGCCCCGTAGTAAAGAGAAGATGTCGCAAGGTTGGCACCTCCTGTCGAAATCCTGCCCTCCATCTCATCCGAATCGGATTTGATTACACCTGCTTCATTTTTTTGTCGCTCGCAGTAATCAAGTGACCATTCAATCAACGGCCAGATTTTTTCGGCATCCTTTTTATTGCCATTTGCAAGTGCATACTGGCTGGCACCAAAGGCGATCATGGCAGCATCACCACGATCAGCACCGCAGCAGGTGATTGTGCCTTCCATTTCAAAAGATGACCAGAATTGACCGTCAGCTTCAGGGATGTTTTTCAGAAATTGCAAATATGAATTTAATGCAGCCGTATTTCCAACATCATAACCCAGATAAGGAAAAAATGGCGAGGCGTATTCACACTGATCGTTTGCCCAAACACCTGTGTAATAGCTGCCACCGCCCGGTGAGTGCATCAATCCCATTTTAGTATCGTAAATGCTCTCGGCTGCCCTTATTTTTGAAAAGGTAAACAGCATATTTAAAACCGGATCCGGTGTTTCAAGAATGAGATTCTGTTTCATGGTTCTCAGAAAATCCCTGCGTTCCGAAAGCACATCTGCAAAAGAATCATCCACAGCACTCTCATCATTTAATTGCGCTGAAAAATAGATGGCAAATTCAAATGTTTCGTTTGGTTGGATAGTGACCAGACCTTTGGTATCGGAATAGACTTTTCTTTTAAAAAGACCATTCTGGCCAAACTGTTCCTGGGTAAATTCTGTTTTACCGATTTGAAGAACCTTTGATAGCTCATCTATGTTTGTAATCTTCCATTGCTCAACAAATAATCGCCCGGTCATCGAAGGCAGTAATATCCTCTCCACTTTCAGTCCCTGACTTTCGGCATGAAAGAATTGAATCATTCCGTTGATTCTAACCGAATCCAATCGTCCCGGTTCAAAAGTCCTTTCGTCCACTACAATGGTTGGGATAAACTCATCGGAATATTCATCCCGTAAATATGCACGGTATTTCCTCCAGCGGTTAGCCGATGATTCGATGAAAATACGTAGTTGCGGAAAAATAATATCCCGGCTAACTTTCAGGATTCTATTTTCATCAATAGCATAGGTGATGATTACAGCAACTCGTTGTCCACTCATTTCGATATTATCGGTATGAGGGAGTATGGTTTCGTTGGTCAAATCCCGGACGATACCATCACTGCCAGACAGTTGCCAATAGATATGGTTTTGATTATTCTGAGCTTCCAATAGGAAAGATATACTTATGAAAAATAATAGAAAAAAGAAGGTTGATAATATTTTCATGTTGTTGGAATTAACAAGCTGCAAATTAATAATTTCTTTACTGTAGGAATGAAATATTTTTTGAAGAAATTCAGGCGAAAAAGAAGAGGCTGTCTCATAAGTTCTATTTATTGTTTTTAAACTTTTTTGATTTTTCTGACTGAGATTTACAACCCCTTTTGATTTGTGTTGTCTTTAGGTAGAAATTGAATAATGCTATTTAGCAAACTAAATATTTACAAGCATGAAAATGTATGAAACAAAAACAGATACGATGCTTTCCGGCCTAACTTACGTGTTGCTGGCAGCCGTTGCAATGATGTTGATATTGCTTTAATCACAATGTTCTTTTGAATATATCAAACACCTTTGGATGTGGGGTATTTTTTAATAAAATTTAAATAAAGAATAACTAACAATAAGATATCTTTGCCCGTTTAATTTTAAATAGAAAACAAAATGAAAAAAATAGTATTTGCAACTTTAATCCTTATTATTTTTAATGGGATCAAGCCTGTTGCGGGACAGGTTTCAGCGTCGGATTATACTGTTGAAATAGCTGAGGCAGAACGAACACGAAAAGAGTTCCTGAAAACAGATCGGGGCCTTCAAAAGTTTTTTGATGAGGCTTACGGCTATGCCATCTTGCCTAAAATAGGAAAGGGCGGATTGATTGTTGGCGGAGCCCATGGCAAAGGCATTGTTTTTAAAAATGATGTTCCAGTCGGAACAACCGAAATGACCCAATTAACGATTGGGGGACAGATAGGTGGAAAATCTTATGCCGAGCTTATTTTTTTTAAAAGCGAAGCTGAATTCGAGGTATTTATGACAGGACGCTATGAAGTCGCGGTTTCTCTTGCCGCAGTTGCACTTGATTATGGAGTATCAAACGACCTGGCATACAGTGATGGTGTAGTTATTGTTACCAAAGATAACGGTGGTTTAATGGCCGAAGCGACTGTTGGAGGACAGAAATTTTCCTATAACTCATTTGAATAAACGGTTCTGAATACATAAAAAGAGGCAGTCTCATAAGTCAGGTTTTCGTTATTGGTTCACGCAAAGTCGCAAAGATCGCAGCGTTAAGATACTGAACTTCAATATTGTTCTTCTCTACGTTCTCTGCGGCGCTGCGTGAAATATGACTTATGCGACAGCCTCTTTTCAATAATTTAAGCGGGTATCATTTCATTAGTTCAGGAACATTCTGATAAATGTAATCAGCGTGCCAGCCGGTATAGTACTTACTATATTTCTTAAAAAATTCTTTTCTCGCATCTTCATCCGGCCAGTGAGCCTTAACCAGATCACCGATTTTGTCAGCTGATTTTTCGATATCTCCAATCGATTTTACTACAAATACTTCTACAAATTCACGACTATCTGCACCATACAAATGTGTATAGGGGTAGTAAGCCAGAATAAGTGGGTTTTTGTGGGTTACATTCTCAATGTACTCCTTATATATTTTCTGGCCTTCACCCGGTTCGCTATCTTCAGGAAAAGCCAGATGACTTATCCGCACATAATAAACATGTTGATCCATTCGATTCTCGTCATCCATAAATTTAGCCCCTTCAATAGCCTGGTAAATCTCATCTGAATGCAAATTTGAGTAGTACTTAAATTGCTTATCAAAGAGTGCCGAACGCTCCTCTTTGTCAGGCCATGCCTCTTTTGCGAGTTCACTATCCCGTTCAGAAGCTTTTTCAATATCGCCCCAATTTTTACATACTCTTACAAAAATTACTTCAGAATTGTCTTCGGTATACAAATGCGTCAACACATTGGTACCCAACAGATATTCATTTTTTGAAGTTACCTTATCGAAATATTCTTTCTCAATGGCTTTCCAATCTTTAACCGATCCATCTTTATAATCAAAATCCACATGCGCTGTGGTTTTCACAATAACGGGTGGTTGTTCTGCTTCTTCTTTATTTTCCTGTGAAAAAGCAATGTTAGTTTGCAGAACAAGTAATGTTAACAGTCCTGCCAGTAATTTGTAATAAATTTTCATGATATCTTGTTTTAGTTATTTTGAAAAATTTCGTATCAAACATAAACAACAGATCGTAAGTGACTGAAAACTTAACAGTTATTTAACAAAAGAATATTGAAAACCGGATTATTTTAATTACAACCAATAAGCTTCTAAATGCGCCACTTCTATTTCTAGGTAGCTGAAAACCTCTATTTTTTTGAATTGACGGAAAACGATTAAAAATTTTAAGAGTGAATGTTGCACTTTTGTATTTACTAATAATCTACTAACATTAAGCCTTATGAAAACACTCAGTCAATCTTTCGAAATGGCCTTGTTTAGTTTAATTCCTACATTCATTATTGTCGTAATCCTGCTGTCAGTATTATAGTCAGGATTTCAATAATGATCACTATATATACAAGGTAGATTTGAAGCGCTTCGGAGAACGAAGCGCTTTTTTGTTTTATGCTCTGTATGACAATCAAATAGACAGGTGAAAATTTTCTCGATTTTTCATTGCCAGTAATTTAAACTCCTTACTTTTGCGCGCCTAAAAATTGGGATTGGTCACTGGTTATTAGTCATGAGCTGGTCCGTAAAATGCAATTTGTGGACTGAAGACTGTAGACTGATAATTGAATTGTCGAACATATTAAATATTAAGAGGTATGGCATTCTTACAGAAAGATAAAATATTTAGCAAAAGATGGCTGAAACATTATAGTTTAATAGTGGTAGGTGCATTTATCCTTGCATCGGGATTCGTATTGTTCATTACACCATATAAAATTGTACCGGGAGGTGTGTATGGTATCTCCATTGTATTACACCATTTATTAGGCACTCCGGTTGGTTTGGTTGCTCTTGCATTTGACATCCCGCTTACCATTATTGGTATTAAAGTACTGGGTCCGCGATTCGGGATGAAAACAGTAGTAGGGTTTGTACTGACAGCAGTTTTTGTTGACGGACTCACTTATTTTTACGGCACAGAACCATTGGTGCAGGGTGATGCATTGTTGTCTTCAATTTTCGGAGGCTTATTTATTGGTGTGGGCCTGGGGTTGATCTTTAAGTCGAGGGCTACATCCGGAGGAACCGATATTGTGGCTATGATGATTAGTAAATCCACTAAGTTGCCAGTCGGCAGGTTGCTGATAATTGTAGATTCGGTTATTGTGTTGGTGGGCTTGGCAGCATTCCAGGATTGGAAAATACCTCTTTATTCCCTTATTGTTATTTTTATTGCAGGAAAGGTACTCGATACAATTCTTGAAGGAATTGATTATGATAAAGTGTTGTTCATTATTTCCGATAAAACCGATGAAATAAGGGAAAAAATTATCCACGATCTGAACAGGGGAGGTACCATATTAAAAGGCGAAGGTCTTTATAACAACTATGAAAGGTCAATCGTATTTACAGTTATAAACCGGCGTGAAATCGTTATGCTTCAGGATTTTATTAATGGAATTGATCCAAATGCTTTTGTAACAGTAATCAATGCCAACGAAATCCTTGGAAACGGATTTAAGTCGCTGAAAGATAAGGTGACGGTGTAGCTTGATACTGCCTGCCCGTCCGTAGCACAACGAAGGCGAGGATACTGGTTGCTTGTCATTGGTTACTTGTTACTGATCAGTCTGTCGACTTCCAACTTCTAACTTCCAACTTACCACCTAATTAAACGCCCTTATAATATCATTACCATTGGCCCATATCAGCAGGCTGAAAAGGAGAACCATACCTACTATCTGCGCATATTCAAGAAACTTATCTGAAGGTTTGCGCCTGGCAACAATTTCGTAAATGAGGAACATAACATGTCCGCCATCCAAAGCCGGAATAGGAAGGATGTTTAATATGGCCAGCATGATCGAAAGAAATGCTGTCAGCCTCCAGAAACTTTCCCAATGCCATTCAGGAGGAAAAATACTGGCGATGGTTCCAAAACCACCAATACTTTCGTAGGCTTTTATTTCAGGAGAAAACAAAAGTTTTAATTGTTTCAGGTAATTACCTATACCATCCCAGGTTTTGGTAAATCCGGCCGGAATAGCCTCGACTACAGAATACCTCTTTTCTTTTAACTCGAAAAATTCATTCAAATCACCTTTAGGGTAAACACCGATCAAGCCATCTTCACCAAGTGTCATGGCAAGATGAAGTGTATCATCGTTGCGCTTGAGATCAATTACAACATCCTGGTTTTTGTGTTTTTGTATTTCTTCCCTGAACTCACCAAAATACTTGACCACCACACCATTAATACCATAAACTGTATCGCCTTCCTGCATACCCGCACTTTCGGCAACTGAGTTTTTAGAAAATTTTTCAGCGATGAACGGAATACGTACCGATAAAAATAATGTGGATTTATGTTTGACAAGTTTACTTAAACTGCCTTCCGGGAAGGTGATATCAATTTTTTCTCCATCCCTGATTACCTGGGCAGTTCTAGCCTCATTTAAAATAAGGTTCATAGGGATTTTCTGGAAATTATCAATGTATTCACCATCCAGCGAAATAAATTTATCGCCATTGCGGAAGCCCATTTCCTGTGCCAGGCTATCAGCGCTGATTCCATATTTATTAACCTCTTCAGTTGGCAGGTATTCTTCTCCGTAATAACTGAGCATAAAGATGTAAATAAATATGGCCAATACCACATTCATGATAACCCCACCCAGCATGATGATTAGCCTTTGCCAGGCCGGTTTCGAACGAAACTCCCAGGGTTGCGGAGGTTTCTTCATTGCTTCCTTGTCCATGGATTCGTCAATCATGCCTGAAATTTTCACATATCCGCCAAGTGGCAACCAACCCAATCCGTATTCGGTTCCTTTGTAGTTGAATTTAAAAATTGAAAACCAGGGGTTAAAAAAGAGGTAAAATTTCTCAACTCGTGTTTTAAAGATCTTTGCTGCGAAAAAATGCCCAAATTCGTGGACAACTACCAATATCGAGAGGCTTAATATAAGTTGGAGTATCTTGATTATAATTTCCATACTATTCTTTAATCAAATTGTTGTATGAGTTCTTTTGCCTTAGCGCGGGTCAACCTGTCAGTTTCAAAATAATCATCCAGGCCTGGTTTTCTGATGTACTTAACGTTTTCCATACATTTCTCAATCAGGGCTGGAATTTGTAAGAAACCAAGTTCTCCCTTTAAAAAAGCCTGAACACCTAATTCATTGGCAGCGTTCAGGATACATGGCATATTTCCCCCTTTTTCGAGGGCCTCAAATGCGAGTGCAAGATTACGAAAATTTTCAACATCCGGCTTATCAAAAGTTAGCGATTTAATGCTAAGTAAATCAAGCGTTTCAGACGACATCATGAATCTTTCGGGATAGCTTAACGCATATTGAATCGGAATGCGCATGTCAGGATTGCTCATCTGTGCTTTTACAGATCCGTCCTTAAAATAAACCAGCGAATGAATTATGGACTGCGGGTGGATCACAACCTCAATCTGGTTGGCCGAAAGGCCAAATAACCATCTGGCTTCAATAGCTTCAAGGCCTTTGTTCATCAATGTTGCCGAATCAATCGTGACTTTATCTCCCATTTTCCAGTTGGGATGATTCAACGCCTCTTTAACTGATACATTTTGCAATTGATGTTTTTGATAAGCTCGGAATGGCCCGCCCGATGCAGTAAGCACGATCTTTTCAATGGGGTTGTCAAATTCACCAACCAGGCATTGAAAAATAGCGGAAAGCTCGGAGTCAACCGGAATAATCTGAGTTTTATTTTTTGATGCAATCTCGTAAATAATGTTACCTGCAACCACCAGGCTTTCTTTGTTGGCAAGGGCAACAGTTTTTCGGTTTTCAAGCGCTGCAATGATTGGTTTCAGTGCATCAAAACCCACAATAGCCATCAATACAATGTCAATCGAATCCATTTGTATAACCTGCGACAAAGCGTCGGCTCCTGCATAAACTTTTATATCATGATCGAAAACCGCATCATATACTTCCTGATAATGATCCTCATTACCAATAACCACTACATTTGGTTTATGTTCGATAGCTTGCCTGATCAACAAATCAGAATTATTTTGGGCTGTGAGCACTTCAACTTCAAAATGTTGCTTGTTGGCTTTCATCACTTCAAGTGCCTGGGTACCGATTGAGCCGGTTGAACCGAATATAGCAATACGTTTTTTCAAAAAAATGAGCGATTTAAAAAATGATATAGTCTTCAGGGTTTACAGGTGATCCATTGTACCACAATTCAAAATGTAAATGAGGGCCCGTGGTCAGGTTTCCTGATTGGCCAGCCACCGCAATGGGCTCGCCGGCCTTTGCATAATCACCCTGGTTTTTTAAGAGAATTGAATTGTGTTTATAAACCGAAATCATGTTCCTGCGATGCTGGATAGCAATAACATGTCCGGTTTCAATCGTCCAGTCGGCATAAATTACTGTTCCGTCCAGGGTGGCTTTTACAGCCTCATTTGGAGATGCAACAATATCAATTCCAAAATGTTTTTCTTTGTGATCAAAACCGGATGTAATTATTCCATTAATCGGTTTAAAAAAGTTAAAACTTCGGATGGAAGACTGGTTGGCATCGCTCAGTTGACCTGTTTCATTTACATTGAGATAATACAGATTCTGATTTTCAAACTCGGCACGTAATAAGCTGTCCTCTGTTGATTTGCGAATCTCAATATGATCATAATTCTGTGCTGCTGCTTCAGGTTCATCATTATCAGTTCCAACGTCTTTTCCAGCAAGAATATCTTTAATATTCCGCAGATACTGATCTTTTTGCCTTGCATCATGCATCAATGAATCGGCAAGCAGCGATAAGCTATATAATTCCTTTTTCTGGTCAATATCAGGATAGCCGGGTATATATTCTTTAAGTGGTGTGTAAGCGATGATGAAAAATGTAAGGGTAATAAAAACTACGACCATGCTCAGGAAAAAGATCAAAACATTGAGTCTTGTTAACCTGAACGAAAAACGCTCTTCAAAAGTAGTATCGTTAAATATTACAAGTCGATACCGATTGCGAAGTTTCCGGTACCATTTCTCATCTTTTTTCTGGACAGTCATTTAATTTAATCAAATAATTCATCGAGGCTTGCCTCGGGGTTTCCTATTTCTCCCTCTCCAAATTGGAGAGGGCTGGGGTGAGGTAAAATAATGAAAATTCGGTTTTCAATCTCCTGATTGAAATAAAATTGGCGAAATACTTGGTGGTCCTGCCACTAAGATAGTCAACATTAAGAATTTTCTTTATTAAAATGCAAAGGTAATATTAAGGTGAATAACAGGGATTGAATATTTTGATAAAGCCTATTTTTTACTCGCTTGATGTTTTAATTGAGAACTACTGCTATTTTTGCTGAACTTTTTGAAATATTTTTTTACAAAATCAGTTATTAAGGAAAATCAGACATTTGACACCCAAAAAGTTAAATAGGATACTTTTTCTCCTTTTTGTAATTGCCTTTGCACTGGGCTTTGGTTCTTGTTCAACCAAAAAAAACACCTGGACGCGCAGGGCTTTCCATAATGTTACCTGTCAGTATAATGTTTTCTGGAATGGGAAAATGAGCATGGTTGACGGGACTTATAACCTGGAGGAAAACATTAGTGACAACTACAACGAAATACTTCGTGTTTATAACTATGGCACCAAAGAAGAAGCTAAGAGGTTATACCCCAAAATGGACCGTGCGATCAAAAAAGTATCCATTGCCATTCAAAAGCACTCCATGTATTTTGGGGGTGAAGAAAAAATCAGATGGGTAAAGGAGAGTTATTTTCTGATGGGGAAAGCCCATTTTTTGAAACAGGATTACATTAGTGCACGAAGGGTGTTTGATTATGTAGCTAAAGAATACAATGAAGAACCTATCTCCTTTGAAGGTTATTTGTGGCTTGCAAAAACATATATTCAAACCGAGCGGTACGAAAAGGCAGAGGCTAATTTGAACCTGATCCGCAGCAAGATGGATGAAGGTAATATTCCAAAAAGTGTGAAGAAAGATTTACCACTTGTTCAGGCCGATTTTTATATTGCTACCGGGAAATTTGATAACGCCTACCCATACCTTGAAAGGGCTATTGAACTGGGTAATAGCCGGGACCTTATTACGCGTACAAATTATATTCTGGCCCAGATCAATCAGCAAGATGGTGAACTCGACCTGGCAACGGCATATTACAAGAAAGTGATCAAGCGAAACCCGCACTACATTATGGACTTTGAAGCCAGGATAAATATGGCAAAAAGTTATGATGAAGGGACCGGTGACAGTAAAAATGTCTACAAAGTCCTTAATAAAATGGTAAAGGATTTTAAAAATAAGGATTTTCTCGACCAGATTTATTTTGCTCTTGCCGAAGTTGCTTTAAAAGATGGAGATGTTGAAAAAGGGATCGAATACTTACGATTATCAGTAAGCACGAGCACAACAAACAACTATCAAAAATCAACATCGGCACTCCAACTGGCTGATTTGTATTTTACCAGGAATGAATATGGCGATGCCCAGGCATATTACGATACTGCCGTTTCCTTTTTGCCACCTGATTATCCGAATTACAACATCATTAAAAACAAAGCAAACGTTTTAACCGAAATGGTGATGTATTCCCAAACAATTACCTTGCAGGACAGCCTTCAGAAACTGGCGGCCATGGATACGGTTGAACTGTATGCTTTGATTGATGGAATTATTGAAAAATATATTGAAGAAAAAGAAAAAAGGCAGGAAGAACTTGAATCAGGCATGTCGGATGGTGGGGTGCAATTTGTTGACATGAATCGTGGAGGAGGTACTTCCAGGCAAAGCCTGGGCGGCAAATGGTATTTTTACAATACACAGGCATTAAGCATGGGGCGGTCGGGTTTTATCCAGAAATGGGGAAACCGGAAACTGGAAGATAACTGGCGCCTTACCGATAAACGAATGTTAATGCAGTCGGGTGGAGATGACCTGGTGGAAAATGAAGGAACAGAGATTGTGATTGATAGTGTGCAGGCTGAAAGAAAACCAACCGATCCCGAAAACCGGGCCTTCTACCTGGTTGGTATTCCTGAAACAGAGCAGGACATAAAAGACTCAGATTCTTTAATTATCATGGCCTACAGTAAATTAGGCTTTTTATACCTTGAGGAATTAAATGATACGATCAATGCACTGGAAACGTATCTGACATTTCAGCACAGATACCCCGAAAACCAATATCGCCTGGAATCGTGGTATGCACTTTATAAAATTTACAACGAAAAGGGGAATACAGAAAAGGCATTGCATTATAAAAACCTGATTATCGGTAATTATCCTGATAGTGATTATGCGAAAGTCATTCTCGATCCTGACTTTTACATCAAACAGGCACAAGAGAAAAACCAGGCAGCTAAATTGTATGAAAAAACATATCTGGCTTATGACAGAGGACAGTATTACCGTGTAATAAAATTAGCTGATAATGCAATTGTACAGTTTCCTGAAGACACAGCCTATATTCCACGTTTCAAATATTTGCGTGCGATATCACTGGGGAAAGTAGAAGTCCCCGACACTTTATATGCAGCACTGGACGAATTAGTTGTCAGCCATCCAGATAGCCCGGTTGTTCCGATGGCTCAATCAATACTCAGGATACTTCAACTTGATTACGGATTGGGAATATCCGAAGAAGAGAAACAGGGATTACTCGAAGCGGATGAAAACGAACCTTCACCATTTAATTTTGATCCGGAAGCCAGGCATCTGTTCATGATGATCGTTATTTCGGAGAATATTGAAACAGACCCTTTAAAGGTGCGCATATCCGACTTTAAGAAAAAGTATTTCCGTCTGGAAAGGCTCAACATAAAAAGCCTGCTTCTGGATAACCAGCGAACCTTGATAACCATAGGGAACTTTAAAGGAAAAGACGCTGCTGATACCTTTTACACAGCCATCAAAAATGACGAATATGTGTTTTCAGGAATGGAGGCCGAGGGGTTTGAGATCTTTACCATTTCAATGAATAACTATCCTGTTTTTTACCGGGATAAAAACGTTAAGGCCTATCGTGAGTTTTTTAGCAAATATTACAGTAATTTTGGAGAGTGATTCAGCATCAAATAAAATAAATAATAACGTACGCTTTGAAAAAGATGAAAAACGGAATAACAGAACCTCAGGCAAGGAATATCATTGCCCAGGGAACTACGATTAAAGGAGACATTGAATCGAACGGGGACTTCAGAATAGAAGGCTCAATAAAAGGAACCATTAAAGTGAAAGGCAAAGTTGTAATTGGAGAATCGGGGGATGTTGAAGGACAGGTTTATTGCCAGAGTGCTGATATTTCAGGAAGGGCAAAGATAAAAATGGAGGTAACCGAACTTACTTCATTACGAGCGAATTGTAACTTCTCAGGAGATATCATTACAAAGAAAATTTCCATTGAGCCCGGTGCTATTTTTTCGGGAACCTGTCAGATGGGGACTACAACAACCTCAACTTCATCCGTAAGCACAAGCACCGGTCAAACACAACCGGTACTTAAACCAAAAGCATAATTTTTGGATAAACAAGATCACGATAAAAAAAAGGATAGTCCGCTAAAATTTTATGCAAAGTATTCTTCATTGGCCCTTCAAATGATCGCAATTATACTGGCCGGTGCCTTTGGAGGAAAAGCAATTGACAAAAAAGTAAGTTTTGAATTTCCGGTGTTTACCCTGGCTCTGACCATCCTTGCAGTAGCAATTGCAACCATCTACGGGATGCGGGAAATATTCAGGCAAAAGTAATATAGCAGATTTCGATGATTGATAGTTTTAAAAATTTTACACGAGGGTTTACAATATTTTCTGTTGTTATATTGTTGATCAGCCTTGCTGTTTATTTATGGATGCCTTTTATACATATTACACCTGCCTATCCCTATGTAGTATTGTTTTTTTATGGTTTTACGTTAATTGTTTTCAGGCTGTTAGAAAAAACGAAAGAAAGGAGATTAAGCAAATTTGCCAATGCTTATATGCTGGTCAATTTCGGTAAATTGGTATTTTTTACAATTATTATTTTCGTTTACGCATATTTTAAACGTACCGATGCGGTCTCCTTTATTATTACATTTTTTATCTATTACCTGTTGTTCACCAGTTACGAAATTATAGCATTGCTGAAAAAATGAAGCATTAACGTTCTACTTTTTTAGCTTCAAACCAGTGTAAAAAGTTAAGAATTTATTTTTTCCTGGCCGTAACCTTAACATTAATCACCTTTTATACCAATTATGATTCCATATTGCCGATAAAGAAATTGAATTGTTTTTTTCTTTATTGAGGCAGAAAATCTTTGCATAGCCATAGCTACGGAAATATTTTTTAACGAAAAGAAAGAGAAAAAGAAACAATTTATATCGGTAATCTGGGGTTATAGTTGGTATTACTGGCTCCTTCCGAATAATTTAAATTCATTCAAAATTGTTCTAATCTGCATGTTATCAGCGATATGAAAATTTATTTTATTGCTGGGGAGAATAATCCAAAAGCCAACAAATTGATTGAAGATTTTATGTCCAATTAATTGTTATTTTTAACCCGTAAATTACTATTAAAGCAGAATTACAGCATGTTGGTAAAGGGTTCGTTCGAAGAAATTATTTATGTCGTTATTGGAGTGTTGTGGATTGCATATTCAATTTACAAAGGAACCCAAAAAGGAAAAGCTAAGTCGAAAAGAAATCAGACTCCAACAGATGCCGAAGAAAAGAAGAAATCAGTTTTTGATACTTTTCTTGATGATATACTTGCCAAAGAAGAGCCTGTTTTGTATACGCCACCTGCTGAAGACATAGTAACGGCAGAAAAAGAAGTTGAGAGCGAAGTAGTTAAAGAGAAAGTTTTTTCGTATGATGATTATTACGAAGAAAGCAACTATCAGGAAAGATTTAGCGTCACTGAAAGTAAGCTTGAATCTGATATAAAAATTGAAGTAGAACCAACAATATTACCCTCAAAAAAAAGAAAGAAACCGCGGATTGATCTTCGAAAGGCAGTGATTTATTCAGAAATACTGAACAGACGTTACTTTTGAGGATAAAAAAAATGTTGTTAATAAATGTTAAAAGGTATTACTATATTTTAGTAAATTTACGCCTTTTTAGTTGAGAATTTAAGCAGGATTTATTCGAATATAAAATTGCAGGTATGATAAGAAATTTACTCCTCACCCTTGGTATAATTCTGTTAACCAGTGTGGTAATGTATGCCCAGGAAGGTACCTTGAAGGGTAAACTAGTAGACAAAGACACCAAAGAACCAATTCCTTTTGCAAACATTGTTGTAGAAAACAAGGGATCGCTGGTTGGTGGAACTTCATCTGATTTTGATGGTAACTACACAATTAAGCCTATTCCCCCCGGAAAATTTGATGTTAAAGCCACGTTTGTTGGTTACAAAACAAAGGTTATCCAGGGTGTGACAATCGGAGCCGACAGGATCAGGTTTTTGGATATTGAGTTGGAAGCAACTGCCGAAACGCTTGAAATGGTTGAAATAGTTGACTACAAAGTTCCGTTGATTGATAAAGATCAAACAGCCAGCGGTGCCAGTATAACTGCCGAAGAAGTGGCAAAAATGCCGATTCGAACTGCCGATGCGGTAGCAACCACAGTAGGAGGTGTATTTTCTGAAGACGGAGAGCGAGGCAGTGTACGTGGAGCACGTGGTAATGCAACTGCAACTTACATTGATGGTATCCGCGTTATAGGAAACGCTTCGGTACCGCAATCGGCTATTGAACAGGTGGATATCATCCTTGGCGGAGTACCTGCACGTTACGGAGATGCTACATCGGGAATTATTAATGTAACCACAAAAGGGCCGGCCCGTCAGTTTGGTGCCGGTATCGAATTAGAATCATCACAATATCTCGATCCTTTTGGAAACAACCGCGTTGGTTTTAACGTTATGGGGCCGTTGATCAAAGGAAAAAATAAAAACAATACTTCCCTGCTCGGATTCTTTATCGCAGGAGATATTAACTGGCGACAGGATGGAAGGCCATCAGCAATCGGTTATTATAAGGGAACTGATGAAAGCATTCAATTTTTACAGGAAAATCCGCTTCGTCCTTCAGGTACCGGATCAGGTACATTTCTGAATGGTGAGTATTTACGGCTGGATGACCTGGAGAATGTAAAAACTTCGCAAAATACTTCGATTACAACCTACAATTTTATTGGTAACATCAACATAAGAACCACCGAAACAATTAATTTCACAGTTGGAGGTAGTTATTATTACAGGAAAGGCAATGGTGATAATCGTTTTGGTGACTGGTATCGTTCTTCTTTGGTCAACTCCGATAAAAACCGGGTACGAACCACAGAAAGTTACAGAGGATATGCGAAATTTTCACAACGATTCCCCGGATCTGCCGAAAGCACCTCTGCATTTAAAAACTTCTTCTACACCATTCAATTTGACTATTCAAAATATAAAGGCGAGTATGGTGATCCTTATCATGGCAGCGACCTGTTTAAATATGGTTATCTGGGAAAATTCACCACTTACAAAACACCCACTTTTGAAATAGGTAGTGATACTATTGATGGGCAGGCCTATAACAACGTATGGGTATTGAACTCATGGGATTTTGATACTCTTGTGGAATGGAATCCTGCTGACATCAACCCGCTTATTGCTGAGCATACCAATAATTACTATAATATTTATGAAGGCCAGCCACAAGGACACTATCAAAACATCGACCAGATTCTTTTAGGGGGAGGCCTTGTAAATGGAAGCACACCGGATAGAATTTACTCACTGTACGATGTGCCCGGTGTTAACCAGTCGGGCTACGGAAAATGGAATGATGATCAATATAACATGCGGTTAGACGCTTCGCTTGATATTAAAAACCATGCACTGAAACTAGGGTTCCAATATGAGCAGCGTGTAGAGAGATATATAAATTACGGTCCCACAGATCTCTGGTTTTTGATGAGAGGGTTGACAAATTTCCACATCCGGGAACTGGATAAGGACAACCCGGTACCGATTGAATATGATGGCCATGTTGACACGATTATTTATTACCGGAATTATGACCAGGCTTCACAAAAGGAATTTGATAAAAATCTGAGAGAAATGATGGGATTGGAGATTGATGGACTTGATTTTATTATGACTGACTCCTATGATTTTGAAAATAGTTCTATCCAGTATTATGACAAATATGGTAAATTGCACACGACAAATATTGATGCCGGACAGTTTGATATTTCAATGTTTTCAGCAGATGAACTCTGGAATCAGGGATTCTCATATTTGAATTATTCCGGTTACGATTACACCGGAAAAAAATTATCTTCCCAACCCGCATTTGATGATTTTTTCACTGCGCAGGATGAAAATGGGAATTATACCAGACCGGTGGGTGCCTTTCGGCCAATTTATATGGCCGGTTATATTCAGGATCAGTTTGCATTCAAGGATCTTGTTTTTAACATAGGTGTTCGTATTGACCGTTTCGATGCAAACCAGAAGGTGCTGAAGGATCCGTTTGTGCTATATCCAACTATTCCACTTAAAGACGTCAACGAATTGCAGGGAGAACAAATATCACACCCTTCAAATATGGGTGATGATTATGTTGTTTATGTTGATAAAGTTGATGATCCATCTAAGGTTGTGGGTTATCGCGATGGAAGTATATGGTATAATTCTGATGGTATCGAAGTGATTGACCCTACAGTACTTGGAGATGGAATGGCCCCAATGCTTGTTGATCCAGAACAGGATCGTGTTACATCAGCATCATTCAAGGATTATGATCCGCAAATCAGTGTAATGCCCAGGATTTCATTCTCATTCCCTATTTCGGACGAAGCCCTGTTTTTTGCACATTATGACGTTCTAACCCAGCGCCCTGCAAGCAATAATTACACGCCACCGAATATATGGTATTATTTTAACAGCATCCAGGGCAGAATTAATAATCCTGCATTGCTACCGCAAAAAACAGTTGATTATGAATTAGGATTTACACAAAAAGTATCCAATACGTCATCAATAACATTTACAACATTTTATCGTGAGATGCGTAACCAGATCCAGGTTTATCGTTTTACCGGCGCTTACCCAAAGGATTATGAATCTTTTAATACCATTGACTTCAGTACTGTAAAAGGATTAACGGCTGAGTTTGACCTCCGGCGTACACGAAATGCAAGGGTCAGGGCTTCCTATACACTTCAGTTTGCCGATGGAACAGGATCTTCAACAACCACAGCGGCCTCGCTTATTGCTGCCGGATTGCCTAATTTGAGATCAACTTTTCCATTGAACTGGGACAGAAGGCACTCCTTTAATATTGTGCTGGATTATCGTTGGGCTTCAGGTAAAGATTATAATGGGCCGAGAACCAACCGGAAAGATGGTAAAAAACCAATTGACTGGTTAAGCAACACAGGTTTTACTTTAACGATAAATGGAGGTTCGGGTGTACCTTATTCGGCATCACGAAATGCCAACTCGCCATTGTCAACTGAAAGTAATCTCTTGAAGGGTACAATTAATGGATCCAGAAAACCGTGGCAATTCAGGCTTGACCTGAGAGTTGACAAAGACATTTATTTCAGAATGGGTAAAAAAGAGAAAGAAAATGTGAGAATGGGCTATATGAATATATATTTCATGGTACTTAACCTCCTAGATACCAAAAATGTCATCTCTGTTTATCCATACACAGGTAATCCTGATGATGATGGATACCTGTCAGCACCTGAATGGCAACGCCAGATCAACAACCAACTTGATCCGCAGTCGTTCCGCGATTTGTATGGTGCTTATGTTAATCAGCCCGATAACTTTAGTTTGCCGCGACAGATCAGGCTTGGCCTAATATTTAATTTATAAACAGAAGGAATGATAAAGATGCTTACAAAAGAAAAAACAAATAATATCATGAAGAGTATATATCAGGTTACGCTTGTTATATTGTTTTTAGCGATGATTTCAAGTCAATTGTATTCTGAAGAGTACAAATACGGAAATACCAAGAACAGCACAAACCTGAAAAAAACCGCTGCAGATTGTGCGCCGGCATCAGCTTTTGACTGGCTCGACATCAATAATGTAAGAGCCCGTATCAATACAGGAGGTGATATGTGGTGGGACCTTGATGGAATCTCAAGGTATTATATTCCCAAGGCCGGATCAGCCACTTCAATTTTTTCAGGCGCTTTGTGGATTGGCGGACTTGATATTAACAATCAGCTAAAACTCTGTGCACAGCGTTTCAGGCAGGTTGGAATCGACTTTTGGACCGGTCCCCTAAAAATAGATGGTACTGCTTCTACTGACGAAGCTACATGTGCAGAGTATGACAGGTTTTTCAAAATGAACAGGTTATTGATTGATGAATTTACACAATATATCGATTTTGAGACTGGGGAATTTGAACCTGCATCGGATTATATTATACCAGGCGAAATTTTAAACTGGCCTGCACACGGTGATGTTTCATTAGGACAAAGCTATTATTTAGCTCCTTTCTACGACCTGAACGGAGATGGTGAATATGATCCCGAAAATGGTGATTTCCCATATTATGACCTTGAAAATGATCTTTGCCATACTGATATACCAACACCTGAAGAAGAGTTTGAAGGAACCGTGAAGGGGAGTATCCTGGCTGACCAGGTAATAAAAGGTGATCAAACATTATGGTGGGTATTTAACGACAAGGGGGGTGTTCACTCCGAAACCTCCGGTGCCGCCATTGGTTTGGAGATCAGAGCCCAGGCATTTGCATTTGCCACCAACGATGTGATCAATAACATGACGTTTTACAGTTATGAGATCATTAACCGTTCTACTTTTGAATTAACGCAAACCTATTTCTGTCCCTGGATCGACACTGATTTGGGATATGCATTTGATGACTTTGTTGGCTGTGATGTACAACGTGGTTTAGGCTATTGTTACAATGGAACTGATGTTGACGGAAGTGGTCAGGTTGAAGCTTATGGTGAACAACCTCCCGCAGTTGGGGTTGACTTTTTCCAGGGACCTTATATGGATCCTGACGGATATGATAATCCTGGCTATGGCGGAGCAGGTAATGGCCCTCGCTTTGTTGATGATCCTGGTACTCCCGATGTGGATGAAAGATGCCAGATTGTTAGTAAAAACAATGTTGTACTTGATATGCCTAAAGCTGATGGAACCATGACACAAACCAGGGTTGAGTCAGCCGGTATCAATGGTGTGAACTTTGGAAACGATATTATTGATGACGAACGTTACGGAATGAGAAGGTTTGTTTACCATAACAATAGCGGAGGAAACCAGGGTGACCCTCGAATTGCCCCTGATTATTACAACTATTTAAAAGGAATTTGGAAAGATGGTACTCCAATGCTTTATGGAGGTACGGGACATCAATCAGGATCCGGTACTGTTGGGCCCCAATGTGATTTTATGTTTCCTATTGATACCGATCCGTGTAACTGGGGAACTCAAGGTACTCCGCCTAATGGAGGATGGAACGCAAACGGAAACTATTGGTCGGAAGAAACCGGTGATAATGGCAGACCTAATCCGCCTGCCGACAGGCGCTTTATGCAATCAGCCGGTCCGTTTACCCTGAAACCGGGTGCAGTAAATTATATTACGGTTGGTATTCCATGGGCAAGAGCTAAATCAGGTGGTGCATTTGCATCAGTTGATTTGCTAAGGGTTGTTGATGACAAATGCCAGGCATTGTTCGACAATTGTTTTAAAGTGATTGACGGACCTACGGCTCCCGATCTTGTTATTACAGCATTAGACAGAAAATTAATTTTCTATATTACGAATTCTCCAAATTCGAATAATTACAAAGAACAATACGAAGAATTTGACCCCAATATCATTCAGCCTTTACCTGGGAGTGAAACGGATCCTGACGGCCCGGTGCCAAGCGATCCATATTACAGGTTCGAGGGCTATCAGATATTCCAGGTAGTAAGTGAAGAAGTCGGGCCTGATGAAGTTAACGATCCTGACAGGGCAAGGCTTATAGCACAATTCGATATCGACAACAGTGTCACCCAAATAGTTAATTATTATTTTAATGATGATATAGGAGCCAATGTACCGGTTGTTGAAGTAGAAGGGCAGGACAATGGAATTTCACATTCGTTTGTTATTGAACAGGATGCTTTTGCAACAGCTGACGTCAGGCTGGTAAATAATAAACGGTACTACTATTATGCCCTGGCTTATGCATACAATAATTACCTGGATTTTGGTATGGAATATCCTAATATTGCAGGGCAAACAAAACCATATCTTTCGGGTAGAAAAAATATTGGCGACAAGACGGAAGAAGGCAAACCATATTCAGGAATGCCGCACAGAATCGTAAATGGTACTGTTATGAATTCGGAGTATGGCGACAGGCCACAGGTAACCCGAATTGCCGGACATGGTAATGGTGGACTGAATGTTGATCTTTCAGAAAAAACAATAGATGAAATTATGTTGAAACCACCGGCTGGTCCTGATAATATTTTTGGTGGCCCTGATTATCCAATCGCTTATACCGCTGTATATAATATCAATGCAGGACCATTAAATGCCAAGGTAATAAATCCATTGGATGTAATTAGCGCAAATTATTTATGGTGGCAGGACACATTGGTTCCTGATACAATTAGGAATATAACCGGAAGGCCTGAGGTACAAGGGGATACTGTAGTCAAACAAGTTGGGTATTGGGAGATTGAAAACATAAGTACAGGAAAAACCTGGGAAAGCGACGCAAACACTTTGTATGGGAATGAGCAGTTATTCGATGATTTAGGAATATCCGTTAACGTTGAACAACCGTTTTATCCGGGGCCAATTGCGTATGGCAAGATAAATGCTGATAATACACTCAAAACCACTTACGATATTTTTGCACCTAATAATGGGTTAATCGAGGCAACAATCCAATATGCCGACAGTTCGCATCAATGGTTAAGTGGTATTGAAGATATTGATGTTCCGGGTGATCCGCTTGACTGGATCAGGTCTGGTTCACACAAAGAAGATGCCAATACCGGTACTATTGCCAACAACGATTGGAATACGAATTCATCCCCTCCAAAACCCTGGGATCCTGGCGAGGTATATGAAAAAATTCTGAATGGAACATGGGCACCTTACTGTTTAACGGCATACAGTGGAATAGATGATATGAATATTGGTGAATCGGTAAATCAAAGCAGTGTTGGCCCGGCAATAAGCAGTATTTCAAAAAATAGATCACCTCTAAAAGATATAGCAAGTGTAGATATCGTTTTTACCAATGATAAAACTTTGTGGACACGTAGCCCGGTTATAGAGATGAGCTATGATGCCGTCCTGGCTGAGGGTAACGCTAACAAGTTCGGATTACGGGCCGCACCTTCGGTTGATAAAGATGGAAATCCTGCAACAATAGGTGATGAGCCCAGTGATAATGAAAATGACCCAAATTATATCAGTGACTATGGAATGGGCTGGTTTCCGGGTTATGCCATAAATATTGAAACC
This sequence comes from Chlorobiota bacterium, assembly GCA_030596395.1. Classification (GTDB taxonomy): domain Bacteria; phylum Bacteroidota; class Bacteroidia; order Bacteroidales; family F082; genus JAADID01. The sequence goes on from JAUVKF010000007.1 coordinate 37,475, forward strand.
GGAGAGCGGTTGAATATCATGTTTGGTGAGGATTCGTACCTGGTGGCCCAAAATGGCCGGGATATGTTGTTTAATCCTCCTAAAAGAACTTTCATCCCAGGCTTTACTGACCCCGAACTTGTTCAAAAATTTGATCCTAATATTTTCAGCGGTACTTTTTTTAACCAGACTCCGGTATTTGGCGGTAAACATTATGTCTACATTATGGCGCATACCACTAAAAGGGAGAGTCAGCTTGGCGTTGATTTTAATATGCCTGCTTACGATGCAGGGAGATATGCCGTAAGTGTTTTAGATACAATTTACAAATCTGTTTACGTATCAACAGTAAATCAGTTCTATGGAACAGTGATGTACTTAGGTATGCCAATGGGTGTGGAAGGTCAGGAGTGGTTGGATAATGAAGTTAAAATCCGGATCAGGGTGGCCAAACCTTACGAACGAGGATATGCAGCAGTTCCGCTGGATACAGTTTATCCTGGTATGAATATAAACAACTACTACCCAATGTATGAATTCTCAATGGAAGGGCTCGAAGTTGAAAAAGATAATCCAACAAAATTGGTCAATGATCTGGAAGAAATTAGAGTGGTACCTAATCCTTATTATGCTTATTCCTCCTATGAAAGAAATTCCCTGGATAATCGTGTGAGGTTAACCAATTTGCCTGAAGAATGCACAATTACAATTTATGATGTAAGTGGTATCAAGATCAGGCAATTCACAAAAGCCTCACCTGAAACAACACTGGATTGGGATTTGAAAAACTTTGCTAATGTCCCAATTTCCGGGGGTGTTTATTATTTGCATGTTACTTCGTCAGCCGGAGAAAAAGTGCTTAAATTCTTCTGTACAACGAGAGTACCTGATATGAATACTTTCTAGTAGGTAGAATGAATAAGAAAAGTAGAATTATAGAAACAAAAATATAGAGCATGAAATCTTTTTACAAATTTCTGGTGGTAATGTTGACAGTAGCCTTTCTGCTTCCGTCCGGTTTTTCTGTATTTGCAGGGAATAAGGACAGATCGGGCCAGGCAGGAGCGTCAGAGTTATTGATTAATCCATGGCCAAGAAGCAGTGGATGGGGTAGTGTTAACATGGCAAAAGTTAAAGGAGTTGAAGCCATGTGGGGCAATATTGCAGGTGCTGCTTTTACACAAGGAACCCAAATTCAGTTTGCCTATACCGACTGGTTAAGAGGCACAGGAACCAGCCTGATCGCATTTGGTCTTTCCCAAAAAATAGGAGATGCCGGCGCCCTGGGTATTCAGGTTGTATCGATGAACTTTGGTGAAATTGAGATTACTACTACTGATAGCCCTGATGGTGGGGTTGGTGTTTATAAACCCAATTTAATGAATATTGCCCTGACTTATTCAAAAGCTTTTTCGAACAGTATTTATGCCGGACTGGTTGTTAAATTAATTTCAGAATCAATATCAGATGTAAATGCATTTGGAATTGCAATTGATGCAGGTATTCAATATGTTACGGGTGAAAATGAGCAGATTGCATTTGGTATAGCCTTGAAAAATATAGGGCCTAAAATGAACTTTTCCGGTGATGGTTTATCATTGCGGTCATTAATTCCGGGCCAGGACAACCTGTTTACCATGGATCAACGTTCGATGCCTTTTGAACTTCCTGCGCAGTTGAATATTGGTGCCGCTTACGATTTCCTGATGCCTGCTGATAACAGGATTACACTCGCTGCCAATTTTACTTCCAATTCATTTACGAAAGATCAAATCGGCCTGGGATTGGAATATAGTTTCAAAGATATTCTCATGATTCGTGGCTCTTATACATATGAAAACGGTATGTGGGAAGATATAACCACTTCCGATAAAACAAATGTCAATAATGGAATAAGTGCCGGAATTAGCCTTGCCCTGCCACTAAATAAGGAAAAAGGCACTTTTATTGGCATTGATTATGCTTTCAGGGAAACGGTTTCATTTAATCATAACCACACGCTGGGAATATTATTTAATTTCTAAAGACAGTATTTCTGCAAATCTTATTATTTTTGCAGCCTGAAGGACCCTTAATTCAATTAAGGGTCTTTTTATCTTATTATTAGCACAATAAAGTTCAACATTATGTCTGAATCAAAGTACTACACAGAGGAAGGATTAAAACATTTACAGGAAGAAGTGAGTCAACTCATCTCTGTTGAACGGCCAAAAATATCACAGCAAATTGCAGAGGCCAGAGACAAGGGTGATCTGTCGGAAAATGCTGAATATGATGCTGCCAAAGAAGCCCAGGGCTTGCTTGAATTGAGAATTTCAAAACTTCAGACAAAAATCGCCAATGCCAGGATTATTGATGAATCAAAAATGGACAGCTCTAAAGTTTATCTGTTATGCAATGTAACAGTTAAAAACCTGAAAAACGGGGCAATAATGAAATACGCAATTGTTCCTGAGGAAGAGTCGGATTTAAAGCAAGCCAGAATTTCAGTTGAATCCCCCATTGCAAAAGGCTTACTGGGTAAAGAAGTTGGCGACAAGGTTGAAATTAAAGTACCTGCAGGAACAGTCCCATTTGAAATCATAAACATCTCACGCTAGTTTTTTCTTGTTTTCACAACGAATTCACTTTTACATCCACCGTTGGTGGCTTCACCAACCTGAGAAAGTGTTTTATTTTGTAATTTTGGAATAAACCAATATTCCTGAAACATGGCTTCTATATTTACCCGCATTGTTAATGGTGAAATACCCTCTTATAAAATAGCCGAATCAAATGAGTGTTATGCTTTTCTGGATATTAATCCACTGGCAAAAGGACACACGCTGGTTATACCTAAAAAAGAGGTTGACTATATGCTGGATGTTGATGATGAACTTTATAAAACACTTTTCTCATTCGCGAAACAGGTAGGGCATGCAATCGAATCTGTTGTAGATTGTAAGCGAATAGGTATGATCGTTTTCGGACTGGATGTACCCCATGCACACATTCATTTAATTCCGATTAATAAGGCCAGCGATATGAGTTTTTCAAGTCCTAAACTGTCATTTAGTAACAAAGAATTTATTGAAATTGCAAGTACAATCAGGAAAGCCTTTGAAGATCAATAAGCCCTGGTATTTTTCCCTTCAATATAATTGATAAATGATTGATTAACCACCTTGTTCCCTCCGGGAGTGGGGTAGTCGCCGGTAAAGTACCAGTCACCGGTATGATGAGGTATTGCTGCATGTAAATCTTCGATAGTCTGATAAATAATTTTAACTTCAGCGTTGATATCAAAAGCAGTAACCAGTTCAGCAATTTTATTTGAGATCTGGATAGCAGAAAAAGGCTTATATATTTCTTTTACGTAATTAATGATCTCCTCTTTTGGCAGGTTTTCCTGTTCTTTCGACTTTCGGTAAACCTCATTGATAATATGTTCCTGCTGCGTTTCTTTTAATAATGCTATAGCTGCCTTAAACGCAACAAAATCATTCAGTTTTGCCATATCAATACCATAACAATCCGGATACCTGATCTGCGGTGCCGATGATCCAACAATTATTTTAGTTGGGCCAAGACGGTCAAGCATCCTGATAATACTTTGCCGCAGTGTGGTTCCGCGAACAATTGAGTCGTCAATTACAACAAGTGTATCTATCCCTCTTCGAATTATGCCATAAGTGACGTCATATACGTGGGCAACCAGATCGTCTCTCTGTGTATCGGAAGTAATAAAAGTGCGTAGTTTCACATCCTTAACGGCAATTGATTCTACCCGGGGTTTTATTGAGAACATTTTCTCAAGTTTCTTTTTTGTTATGGTTGATTTAGCTTTGATGATAACTTCAGCCATTTGATTTGAGGTAAACTCACTGATCCTGTCTACAAGTCCCTGAAATGCAACGGAAGCAGTATTTGGAATGTAAGAGAAAACGGTATTTTCAATGTCATAATCGATTTCTTCAAGTATTGCCTTACTGAGTGAACTACCCAGTTTTTTACGCTCTATATAGATGTCTTTATCGGTACCGCGCGAAAAATAAATTCGTTCAAAAGAGCAGGATTTTTTTGGGAGGGGATCTGTAAAACGGTCAATGTTTACATCACCATTTTTTTTAACGATCATAGCATGGCCCGGTTCCAGTTCCTTTACTTCGTCATATTGCAAATTCAGCGTAGTTTGAATTACCGGCCGTTCTGATGCTGCAACAACAATCTCTTCATCATGATAATAAAAGGCAGGCCTGATGCCTACCGGGTCGCGCATCACAAAAGCATCGCCATGTCCTAATAATCCACCAATCACATACCCGCCATCCCATCTTTTTGCCGATTCATTTAAGATTTTTAATACATCAAGTTCATGAATAATATGCCGCGTTGTTTCAAGCTTTGAAAAACCTTTTTCCTTAAAAGACTGGTAAATCTTTTCGTTTTCTTCATCCAGGAAATGTCCGATTTTTTCGAGTACAGTTACCGTGTCTGAAGTTTCAACCGGATATTGCCCAAGGTCAACCAATGTTTGGAAAAGCTCTGTATTGTTAGTCATGTTGAAATTACCGGCAAGAACAATGCTTTTCGTTTTCCAGTTGTTAGACCTGATCATGGGGTGAAGGTTCGACAGACTGTTGCCTCCAAAAGTACCGTACCTTAGATGGCCAAGAAATAGTTCACCGGTAAAATCAGCATGTGTTTTTAACCAATTTACATCGTGAATTCTATTTTCGTTGTCGTTTACAACATCTTGGATGCCTTCGTATGCTTTATTAAACAAATCTTCAATTGGTGAGTTTGCATTTGACCTGATTCGGCTGATATACCTGTTTCCCGGCGGTAAATCAAATTTAACCTCAGCAATACCAGCACCATCCTGTCCGCGGTTGTGCTGTTTTTGAAGCAATAAATGTAACTTTTGAAGGCCGTACAGGGAAGTTCCGTATTTGGCAAGATAATATTCAAGAGGCTTTAAAAGCCTGATCAATGCAATCCCACATTCATGATTTACTTTGTCGCTCATTGAACTTTCAGAATGTTTATTTTTGTTCGCGATACCCACGCAAAAGTATAAAAAAGATGTTTCGTATCCGACTTGCAAATGAAGAGGATCATCAGGTAATTACATATTTTCAAACCCGAATGGCAAATGAAACCGAAGGGCTTGATCTTGACAGGGATATCTTGACAAACGGTGTCCTTGCTGTTTTCAGGGATTCGCAAAAAGGAAAATATCTTGTTGTTGAAGACGAAGGAAAAATAATTGCCTCCATGTTGATCACTTATGAGTGGAGCGACTGGCGAAACCAGCATATATTCTGGCTGCAATCAGTATTTGTTTTACCCGAATATCGTAGAAAACAAGTATTCAGCCTGATGTTTGAGCATGTGAAAAAACTGGTAAATGATGATGACAACATAGCTGGAATTCGTTTGTATGTTGATAGCACCAATGCGCATGCATTAAAAGTGTACGAAGCTGTTGGCATGGATGGTGAACATTACAATACTTTTGAGTGGATGAAAAATGATTAATTTATTTTGAAATATAATTTGTGTAAATATGAAAAGCAGTAATTATTACCTATTAGGCACATTCATGGTGCTTATTTTTTCGTTTTCCGGAATAGCACAAACAGCAGATAAAAGTGATTGGGAAGGCGGTTACCCGGATGGATGCACATCCATCACAGTTGGAAAACTTGCCTCATTTGATGGTTCTGTTATTACTTCACATACCGATGACAGCCACCGAACCCGCTCGTGGATTGATATTGTTCCGGCTAAAACATACAGTCGGGGTGATGTGGTCAACATGTATAAACGGGTTAAAAACGATTCGCTGGCAATGCCGGCATATGCTCACGAAAAGATAGGAGAAATACCACAGGTAAAAGAAACTTATGGATATATCAATACAGCTTATCCCAGCTTAAATACCAGACAACTTGGAGTTGGAGAATCAACCTTCGGTGGAAGAGAAGAATTACAAAGCGATGCGGGAATTATTGATTGTCAGCGACTTTGTTTGTTGATGCTTGAGCGTAATGACAATGCCAGGGACGCGATTAAAATGGCAGGTGATCTGTTGGAAAAATATGGATGGAACGATTATGGCGAAGCACTGACCATTGCTGATAAAAAAGAAGTATGGCATTTCGAGGTTGTTGGCCCCGGTAAAGGAAAAGTAGGTGCTGTTTGGGTAGCCCAGCGCGTACCGGATGATCATATCTCTGTAAATGTAAATGCGAGCACAATCAAAGAGATTGATCTTAAAAACAAAGATTATTTCATGGCCTCCGATAATATTTACCAGGTGGCTATTGATAACGGTTGGTACAAGCCAGAAGAAGAAACATTTCAGTTCTGTTATGTTTATGCACTTCACAGTCGTACATCGTTTGCTTCGCGAAGGCGCGAATGGCGGGTTTTTGATTTATTGGCTCCCTCTTTGAAATTGGATCCGAATGCTGAGAACTATCCCTTTTCGGTAAAGCCTGACACACTGGTGACACTTGAAAAATTGATAGCTGCTTTCAAAGATTACTATCAGGATACGCCTTTTGATATGAGAAAATCGTTAACGGTTACTGATGAAAATGGTAAAACTGTTATTTCTCCGCTTGCAAACCCGCATATGCCATATGATGCGAACAAAATGTTAAAAATAAATGGAGGATGGGACTGGAGAGGTGAACGTACCATCGCCCGCTGGTACACCATGTACGCAACAATCATTCAGTTAAGGGATTGGCTTCCTGATGAAATTGGTGGCATTGAATGGCTGGCAATGGATAATGTGGCGACATCGGTTTATGTGCCTGTTTACGGCAGCGTGACTGATCTTCCTGAAGAATATAAAACGCCCGGAAGAGTGAATGGCTATACGATGAAATCGGCCTGGTGGATTTTTAACAGGACCGGGACACTTGCAGCCCAGCGTTGGGGCGATATGCACAAAGATGTGGATGCCGTTTGGAACCCAATTCAAAGTCAGTTTATTGATGAAGTTGCTGAAATGGATAAAAAAGCACTTGAACTTTATTATAAAGACCCGGAACAGGCTATTCAATTACTGAATGAATATTCTAACAGGCAGGGCAAAATGGTAATGGACCGCTGTATTAAATTGGGCGACTTTCTGTGGACAAAGTATGACGAAAAATTCTAAATGAATAACATGAAATGACCATGAATTTTATTAATCAAAAATTCACACAAGAAAATGATTAAAAAAATTCATGGGAGAGCGAAGCGGTTCCATCTGAGCAGAAATTTTGGAATAGCTTCAAATTTAACAAATTACAAAATTTTAAACAGATGAAAATTAACACCTTAATTTTTTTAGTCACAACTTCGATATTATTATTTTTGGTTGGTTGTGATGAAAAGGTTCAGGAGCACGACTTTATCATTTCGAGCGACAATCCTGCCTCAGCATTAACAATAGGCTGGTATGCACCGCCGGATGTTGTGAAAGAAATAATTGGAACAGATCTTACACCCAAAATTGTAAATGATAAAAATGAAACTTCCATCATACTGTTTGTAGTTAAAAGTAATGAACATTTGATAGATGGCTTTGCATCAGGACCAATGGAGGCAGCACATCTACTCATACCGGTTGAGAAGTCGGAGGAAATAAAAACAGAAAGCGGATTAAATATTACAAACACCCTTGTTTGCCCGATTACTATTGTTGATCAGAGCCAGCGGTTGGGGAATAAGTATAATGATTTCGGTTTCCCTACCTATTTTGGTGATATTGAATTGAATATCAGGAAAACAGGAGAGAAATATATGGTAGAGGCGAAAATAAAAACTGCCAATGGATTGGTCGAAATCAATAGCATGTTTGAGGAAGAGGCAGTAGAGAAAAATTTAACGAGTGCAATATTTACCTCAAAACCCGAAATGAAAAGTTTCTTCTATGGTGAAGAGCGGTTTAAACGAATAAGTAACGGAAAAGGAAACCTAAAAACGGATGGCCAGAATATTATTTCGGCCATGAACCTGAGTGGTCAGCCTTATTTTTTAAACCTGGATATTGATTTTACCTGGGAGTTTGATTTTGCTATGGAATAAACATCTGGGAGAATCCAAAGCACAAAGTATAAAACAAATCAACCTTTCAGGAGCAAGGCCGCCTGAAAGGTTAGTCTGTACCCAATCATAACCAATCAGCGTTATCAGCGACAAAAAAATCAGGGATTAAATTGTTATACCAATTGTGGTTTATAATGTCGCAGAAAATTATAAACCTTACAATGGTTAATGCCGTTATAGAAATAAAGGAGCAAAACGAGCTTAGCGAAAATATGCGACATTTTATTTCATAATCGGTATTATTGCTGATAGGCACGTGTTCCAAATTCCACCTTTCTTTCAAATTCACTTTTGTCAAGCTTGATCGCATTGCCACAAATGGAACAGTAAAAAAGATAGTCGGTTTTATAAGGAACTGTCGGGATAAAAAATAATGTAATATGATACCTGGTTTTTTCCAGTATCCAGTATGAATTGTTGTTGCAGCGCGAACAATATTCTGTTTTAAGTGTGATGTGTTTCTCACTTTTCGGATGTCCGGCCCCTGCGATTATAATCATTGTGCAAAATTATACCACAAAGATAATCCTCATTCCGAATGCAAATACTTGTTCCATAACGATTCAGCATTTTCACCTACCAGGCTTTCAAATTTCCTGAATAATTCTTCATCTGAAGGAGGGTTGGTTGCATCCCATGGGGCATCAGTTGCTGCTTTTGAGAAATGCGCTCCATTTTTTAACCGGCATGTAACTTCCGAATCTAATTTGCCCGGAAATGTTTTTGTGAATTCATCATCAGTTTCCATTTTTATTTTATCAATAAGCTGATTGATCAATTTATTTGAAAGGTTCGCTTCACAAATTTCTGTTGGCGTTACTTTGTCAAACAGCAATGCACAGGCCACTGTAAAAGGCAAATGAAATTGGGCCTGGACTTTATTATCAGGGTATTTCGATTCGATCAGGTCAAGCGCCCGTCTAAAAATGGAAACGTCAATGCTTTCAATGTTTTCCGTCAGTATTTGATGTTCTGATTTTAATTCAAGTGTAAGGTTTATTGCTGTGTGCAGCCATCTGCAGCAGGAAAAGGGTTTGAAATAATTGGAATTGATCAGCCAGTCACCACTTTCATCAGCCAGCAATTTCTCCACATCAATATCGTCGTAACTATCAATGAACAGGTAAGGGCCGGTAAAACCTTTTTGAGTTAGCAACGCACTTTGCAAACCTGATTGTGCTGCCCAGACCACACCTTCCTTCGACATGGAGCCGGTGCTTACATCTGTCGATCCGCCCTGCATGCCGGGTGATAAAACAAAGGCCAGGCTCAATGCATGCATAAACTGTTCAGTATTCAGTTCAAGCAGGTAAGCTGCTGCAGTTGCTGTTGCGATGGCTCCCCATCTGCCAGTTGAATATGTGTCAACTTTTTCAGGATATCGTGCATAACTAAAACGTGTACCTGCTTCGTATCCAACAATAATTGCTTTTAATGAATCCGAAAATGATTTTCCGAGATGCTCACCCAACATTATCGCAACCGGGACAACCAGACTTGCCGGATGTCCTGCTGCCTTTCGATGCCCTTCGTCAAAATCAGTTGCGCTGACCGCGAGCGTGTTATAAAAAACCGACCCGGGCAGATCAGTGGTTTCCCTCATCCCCCAGATGGGCATTTTCCCTTCTCCAAATAATTTGTTTTTGGATTTAACTGCAGATTGAAAAGCGGCTGTTTGGATGCCTCCGTAAGCTACGCCAACAGTATCGGCAATTACTCGTTTTGTCTGGTGAAATGTACCCTGACCGTCAAAGCTTTTATTTTTTAATAGCTCAACAAAACGGAACAGGGACGGGGCTTTTTGAATAATGGAATTCATTCAATAAAATTAAGAAAAAGCCGGAGTCTCTCACTTATTAAATAATTTGATAAAAGAGGCTCTATCATCAAGTCTGTTTTTTGTCATTCTGAAGCTGTCTGTCAACTGACAAACAGCCTTTTCATTTAGATTCAGGGTATTCGAATTAGTATTTCAACAATATCATCTTTTCCTTGACCGAAACCCTGTCACCGCTTTGCAGATGAAGGATGTAAATACCTTCCGGCAGGTTTTCCGCATTGAAAGTAAATTCGTACTGGCGATCCACTTCAGCGATTCCTTCAAATAACCGTCTTACTTCAATGCCCATGGTGTTGTAAACCTTCAAGGTGGTTCTTCTGGCTTTATCAACACTAAAGGCAATAGTAGTTGTTCTCCTGAAAGGATTTGGATAGATATTCAACTTTCCGGTAACTGCAGTTTCTATAACCACCAGCTCCTTTTTGTTGGCCGAATAAAAGTTGTAAATTAAATTTACCTCTGTTTCGGAGAGCGCAAAACCATACAGCCTCACATCATCTAGGTTCCCATTTAATAAACAATGGATACTGCTCATCCATGAGCCCAGCGTTAAACTTTTCGAACTGACTATTTCTGAAGTACTCAGGGATGAAATATCAAAAGTTCCTGCTTCCTCGCCGTCAACAAAAAATCTGGCTTCGTCATCTCTATTAGCTACAACTGCCAGATGGTGCCAATTATTTCCAACAATACCAACAGGGTCTGATTGGGCATTTATCCGGGTAGTACCATCGGAAAGATAGAATTTCAACCTTCCATTTCTATAATGGAACCAGTAGCCGGGATCGTAGGAGGCTCCCCCGCCTTTACCAACTAAGGTTGGATAAGCAGCCTGGCCGGTCTCCATTTTTACCCAGGTTGATATGGTGAAATCTTTTGTTCCCATATTTAAGGCATCAAGCGAACCACAATCTACCCTGTCATCAATGCCGTCGAATTGAAGGCCGTAGCTATTAATACCTGTAATCCATGATGTGCCGTTGATTAAGGTTCCGTCATTTGAACCTCTTATATCTTCGGTAAAAGTACCTGTACCCTCGTCCATTGGCCAATGTGCGAGAGGTAAGTATATACTTTCTGCCAGAAGGCCTATTTCGCTATTGCTTAAAGCCACATTATACAACCTGGTATCATCCATGCTCCCATTTAATAAACAATGGATACTGCTCATCCATGAGCCGAGAGTTAAACTTTTCGAACTGACTATTTCTGAAGTACTCAGGGATGAAATATCAAAAGTTCCTGCTTCCTCACCGTCAACATAAAATTTGGCTTCCTCATCCCTGTCAGCCACAACTGCCAGGTGGTGCCAATTATCTCCAATTATACTAACAGGGTTTGATTGGGCATTTATCCGGGTAGTACCATCGGAAATATAGAATTTCAACCTGCCATTTCTATAGTGGAACCAGTAGCCGGGATCGTAGGATGCCCCCCCGCCTTTACCAACGAAGGTTGGATAAGCAGACTGTCCGGTCTCCATTTTTACCCAGGTGGATATGGTGAAATCTTTATTGCCCATATTTAAGGCATCAAGTGAACCACAATCAACCCTGTCATCAATTCCGTCGAATTGAAGGCCGTAGCTATCAATACCTGTAATCCATGATGTGCCGTTGATTAAGGTACCGTCATTTGAACCTACTATATCTTCGGTTACTGTACCCGTACCCTCGTCCATTGGCCAGTGAGCAAGAGGTTCGGCGCCTGGGATAAGCTCCGGCTCCAATTTTACTATCCAGAAATCAGAACTTCCATGATTACCATAAACATCTCCATCGTTTGAACTAGTCATTCCTGCTATAATGTATCCATTGTCACTGGTTTGTTGAATTGAATGTGCATTTTCATAACGTGATCCTCCTAATGTCTTGGTCCAGAGGGTATCTCCAATACTATTAAGCCTTACTATCCAATAATCAGTGTTACCAGGAATGTCAATATAATTTCCAACGGTTAATTCTGAGGAACCAGCAACAACATATCCATTGTCGTAGGTTTGTTTTATTGAATATGCGAAATCGTTATTTGGTCCTCCTATTGTTTTTGACCATAAAATATTGCCATTATTGTTAAGCTTGACTACCCAAAAATCATTTTCTCCATGATTCCCCTGAACATCTCCATTATTCGATTCTGTGTAACCTGCAACGATATAACTACTATCGTTAGTTTGTTGGATAGAGTATGCCCTTTCAAAGGCTGATCCTCCAAGGGTTTTAGTCCAGAGTGTATCCCCATTCATATTGAGTTTAACAACCCAATAGTCATATGCACCATGATTACCATGTACATCCCCATCGTTTGAATAGGAAGATCCGGCAAACACATAACCACCATCGAAAGTTTGTTGAATTGAATTCGCCCTGTCCCATGATGATCCGCCATAGGTTTTACTCCAGAGTATATTTCCATTACTGTTCAATTTAACTACCCAAACATCAGTAAAACCATGATTGCCCTGAACATCTCCATTGCTTGACCATGTATAGCCAGTTACAATATATCCACTATCACTGGTTTGTTGAATTGAGCGTGCATAGTCATTACGGGATCCTCCTAGTGTTTTGGTCCAGAGTGTATCTCCGTTGTTATTGAGTTTAACTACCCAGAAATCAAAATTTGTTGGATGAAAGTCTGTCCAGTTATGAACTCCTGCAACAACATACCCTCCATCGTATGTTTGTTGTATTGAATATGCATCTTGATTATTTATATCACCATAAGTTTTTGTCCAGATAGTGTCGCCTGTGCTTGTTAATTTAACTATCCACATATCGTTATAACCCTGATATCCAAAAACATCACCATCATCTGATGCGGTATAACCTGCCACCACATATCCACCGTCAGAAGTTTGCTGAATGGAGCGTGCACCATCAGTTGATGAGCCACCATAACACCTTGCCCAAAGTATACCCTCACTTAAAATTCTAAATGTAGAAGGCCCAACCCAATTACTATAATCACCATCACCGCAATCAGCCCTTATATACCAATCATAATCAGTTTCGAGTGTGAGGCCACTCCAGGTATAAGGATTTTCGGTTACTAAAACAGGGGTAATGCCGGTTGTGTCAAAACCTGCTGTATCGAGCATAATTTCCCAGGTGGTTGCGGAGCCGTTTTCTATCCAAAATAATTTAGCAGAGGTAGCTGAGAAATTTGTGGCAGTAAGGTTGGTTGGGGCATAGCATGGATCGCTTTCGAGTTTAAAAACCCAAATATCATTCTCACCTTTATTCTCTGAAATATCCCCATCATTTGATTCTGTGCTTCCACAAACTATATATCCCATATCACTAGATTGTTGAATTGAATATGCTCCGTCGCTTTTTGAGCCGCCATAAACATTTGACCAAATTATCTGTCCAGTACTATCAAGTTTAACGACCCATGCATCTCTTCCTCCATGATTACTGATAATATCTCCATTTACTGAAGAAGAAGAACCAGCAAATACACATCCTTCGTCGGTGGTTAATTGCAGACAACGTGCCCCATCCTGTTGTAAACCACCATATACTTGTGACCATTTAATTTGCCCATTCTGGTTAAGCTTAACAACCCAAGCGTCATAACCGCCGTGGTTACCAGGTAAATCCCCATCAGTTGAAGCCGTACTACCTGCAAAAATTAAACTACCATCACTTGTTTGTTGTATCGATCCAAAACTTTCACACTGTAAACCGCCATAAACTTTTGACCAAACTATCATGCCTGCACTGTCAAGTTTAATAACCCAGGCATCCGAATCACCCTTATTGCCAGGAAGGTCTCCATCATTTGAATAAGAGTTTCCGGTAAATATATAACCTCCATCATCGATTTGTTTTATGACAGATCCATAATCAAAATGTGAACCGCCATAATTATTTGTCCACTCAATGTCCCCAACGCTGTCAAGTTTTATTGCCCAGAAATCTGCTCTGCCATGATTACCCATAACATCTCCGTCACTCGAATGTGTCCATCCTCCAACTATATATCCATCATCACTTGTTTGTTGTACAGACTGGGCTCTATCTTCACCTGAACCGCCAAAAACTTTTGACCAAATAATCTGTCCTGTACTGTCAACCTTGAAAACCCAGAAATCTAAATCACCGTGGTTACCATACACATCTCCATCATTTGAATAGCTTTCTCCTGCAACAATATACCCTCTATCTTTTGTTTGTTGAATTGATTCTGCATGATCGTCTTGTGAACCGCCATAAACTTGTGACCAAATTATCTGTCCGGCACTATCAAGTTTGCTGACCCATGCATCTGATCCTCCATGATTACCTGATATATCCCAATCATTTGAAGCTGTCGTTCCAGCAACAACATATCCTCCATCTTTGGTTTCGTATATTGAATTTGCCACATCTCTCCACGAACCGCCAAAAGTTTTAGACCACAGTATATTTGTAAAATAAACAGGCATTTCAGGCTTTGTAACAGGACTGATAATAATCGAAAAATCCTGACTACCACCTTCCAATGTTTCATCATGGTCAACTGTTACTGTGTAGACCTCATTTATTATGGGATTCTCAATGAATACAACCTCAACATTGTCTGCATCATTTTCTGTGGTATTGGTAGCAGCGGCAGAAGCATAGTCACGGTTTAGTTTCCAGGGGAAAAAAGTATTTTCCGATTCGCTTACTTGCAAATCCAAGTCATTGACCAGCATAACATTCGAAGGGTCGAGTGCCGGAGCCGGTGGAATACCAGGTGGGTCGGTCCAGGCAATGGTTACCTGGAGCGGTTCGGTACCTGAATTGGTAAAACTGTATTGATAAGTACCGCCCTCTGTCAATGTTAACTCATTAATAATGGTGTCATTACCATTTTCATTTGAAATCAATTCGGCAGCTTTTTGGGTATTCATCAGTCCCCATCCGAATTGGTAATCTGGCCCCAGGTAATATCCGGCTTCATCAGCTGTATGAAGGACAAGCGCTTTAAGCGTCGCTGCCTTCATAAAATTACCTGTACCATGCAGGTTTTCATAATGTTGCTGTAACAATATCAAAGAACCGGCAACTGAAGGAGCTGCCATGGAGGTACCACTTAAAGTTCTGTAATCACTATTGCTATCATCATCGGTTGAATATAATGATATGCCATTGCCAACAATATCGGGTTTGATACGTCCGTCATCAGCCGGTCCCCATGAACTGAAAGAGCTCATCACCACATCTGATGGTACGGTATAACCTCCTGGAATATCATCAACAGCTCCGACAGTTAAAATATTCTTAGCAATACCAAGCTGATCGATACAATCATATAGGCCATCAGGGGGGTATGTACCATTTCCGTCATCATCACGGTCGTTACCGGCAGCTATTACGATAAGATAATAGGGTGCATCATGGGCTATCTGGTCCCAACCCTGTGCATATGCATCGTAAAAACCAAATAAATAATCTTCTAGAATACTTATCGCAGGTGTTCCAAACCAATATGGTTCTCCAAAAAACGTCTCCCATCCCCTTACAAAACCATAAGAATGATTACTAACCAAAGCCCCTGAAGCTGCTTCGGATGCCATTTCGGCCTCATCGTTGTTCCAGTCAAAAGCTCTTAAGTTGGCATTTGGAGCCATGCCCTTTGCTAGCGGATCAACTCCTAAAGCTATCACTGTGCCGGCCACATGTGTGGAGTGGTAATCTGTGTAAGTTGCTCCATCAACCTGTGTTACTCTTGATCCGAATTCCTGATGGGTGCTTAACACGGCTCCGGCATCCCATTCGTGTACGGTTAGTCCGCTTCCATCAAGGCTAAAACCATAGCCGCCACCGGGATGAACTTTGTTTGTTGAAATTGTTTTGGCAGAGTTTGCATTGGAAGTAACATAGTATTGAGGCATACCAGAATCATCAATAAACATCAACTCCATAAAAGTGGAATCTGTTTCGATGATCATTGGAAGGTTATTTTGCCGGGCATATTCCACTGCCTCCGCCTTTTTTTGATTGAACTCAGCTGTTTTGGTTTCTGAAAACTGCAACAGTTTTTCTTTGTTGCTTTCAACTTGTCCCTGCAAGTGTATTGAAATAAATGCAAGGAAAGCGATAGTGAAAATAGTTGATAGCGTTTTCATAATTTATGTCTTTTGAGGTTTGTTTTAGTAATTTTAACACGTTATATATTGTTGAGTATAAGGCACGATCAATATTAAATATTGGTTGCCATGTTAGTAGTTTCAGCCGGTTTGTTAGCCCTGAAGTCAAAGAACAATTGTTCCCAAAGAAAAAAGCGGCTACAATGTACGAATTAATTCCCTGAATGTCAAGTAAAAAGAAGAAAAAGTAATAAATAAGCAATGATAAATTCTTATCTTTGATCGCTTGAAACTTCACCTTTCTTCCTATGTTCAAAAAAATACCTCACACTTACGTTATTGTTTTCAGCATTATTTTATTGGCAGCTATTTTAACCTGGTTTATACCGGGTGGAGAGTATGCGAGGCAATCCATCATGGTAAACGGGGTGGAGCGGACGGTAATTGACAAAGACTCGTTTCAATATGTGGATCATGAAAAGCAAACATGGGAAGTGTTCGCTGCTTTTTTCAAAGGTTTTGAAATGCAGGCAGGCATCATAGTATTCATCCTGATGATTGGCGGGGCATTCTGGATCGTAAACAGCAGCAAAGCCATTGATATTGGAATATTGTCTTTCCTCAAATTTGCTGAGCGTTTGGAGACAAATAAAATACTTAAAAAAATAGGCGTAAATAACATCATCATCACCATGATAATGATTGTATTCAGTGTATTTGGTGCTGTCTTTGGCATGAGTGAAGAAACCATCGCCTTTATTATTATCCTTGTACCGCTGGCCATTTCGATGGGTTATGATTCGATAGTTGGTGTTAGTATGGTGTTTGTTGCTGCAGGGTTAGGGTTTGCAGGTGCAGTGCTCAATCCATTCACCATTGGTATTGCACAGGGGATTGCCGACCTGCCCTTATTTTCGGGCTTTGGTTACAGGATGTTCTGCTGGGTGGTTCTCAATCTTATCGGTATCACCTGGATAATCGTTTATGCACGAAAGATTAAAAAAAATCCAAAACGCTCATTGGTTTACGATACCGATGAATACTGGCGGAAGCGAGGGGCGGTGGATATTGACTCCTTCAAGTTTTATACCCCTAAAAGTGCATGGGTTTCTTTCATACTGTTGTCAATAGGCCTGATCGTTTTTTCATTTGTCTATCCTTCCACCACCATGAAAATAGGAAATGCATCAAGTGTTTTACCGGCGGTACCTGTAGCAACTGCTTTATTTATTGTCAGCGGGATATTTGCCTTGCGGAAGTCGGTTCATTTTTACATTTTAAACCTGCTCACCTTCACTATTGTGTTTTTAATAGTTGGTGTAATGGGTTACTCATGGTATATTATGGAAATTGCAAGCCTGTTTTTTGCCATGGGCATATTTTCGGGTATGGCCATGAATTATACGGCAAACGATATCACCAAACATTTCCTGGATGGTGTTCGCGATATTATGTCGGCAGCGCTGATTGTAGGATTGGCCGGTGGGATACTTGTTATACTTGAAGATGGTAAAATAATCGATACCATTCTGCATGGTGTTTCATCTTCGATGGAAGGAATGGGAAAACTGGGAACGGTAAGTGTAATGTATGTTATTCAAAATATCATCAATGTCATTATCCCTTCCGGTTCGGCGAAAGCGGCTTTAACTATGCCGGTTATGGCGCCATTTTCTGATTTGGTAAACTTGTCGCGACAGGCAACGGTAATGGCTTTTCAGTTTGGAGATGGATTTACAAATATGATCACACCTACCTCAGGAGTATTAATTGGCGTGCTTGGAGTTGCAAAAATACCTTATGACAAATGGGTGAAATGGATTGCTCCTTTTATGCTGGTTTTAATAATCCTTGGATGGTTGTTGCTGATTCCCACCGTTACTATGCAATTGGATGGGTTTTAAAAATATTTATTGATCTGTCCTGCCAGTATTCATTTCACGCAAAGACGCAAAGGCGTAGAGGTTTGAAATGAAACAAGAACTGAACAAGGGGATTGCCTGCCCCCGCCAGAATGACTTTGTCGGGCTGGCGTCCGTATCCGTCAGCTGACGGAAAAGGCGGGCTGCGTCTCCGCCACCTGGCGAATCCTCGCAATTAAACGACATATTTTATTATGCGTTTGGCTCAATTAACATAATGAGCGCAAAAGTCCTCCAGAATGAAAACGCTGTAAAAAGAAAAAACCCGCCTTTGTGGTTTTCACCGTTCAAAGGCAGGTAATTTGCTGTAGTAAAAAGAGTAATACAATTAGTAAACTAAAAGTTCAAATTTTAAAAGTTACCTTTATGTGGTAACATGTTTTTTCAATATTATTAGTATATTTAGTTGTTTTAGTAGTGAATGATTTAATAGCCAATTAATCTGTTATTCACAATGTAAAAGTATAAACATTCAAGAGTAAAACATGCACCAAAAGCATTTTATTTTATAATTGCTTCAATTTTTTTAATAGGTGTAAGGTTTTAGTTAATAAGTGTAAAAAGGCCATGAAGTGCCTTTGAAAGCAGTTTAATAGATTGAAAATGATTTATAGTGAGTTAAATTTTTCGATAAGCCGCTCTTTTTTCCGGCTCGACACGGGTACTTCACTACCGTCAGTCATTAGTAAATGACCCGAATTGCCTTTTCGAAATTTTACGATCTTATTCAGATTAACCAGATGCGAATGGTGCACCCTGAAAAAATTGTAATTGCCGAGTAGTTCATCGTATTCCTTCAGGTTGGTTGATATGGTTATTTGCGAGCCATCAGTTAAGAAAAAATGGGTATAGCTCGAATCTGCCTCACACCTTATAATATCGCTGATGCTTACCAGGTGAATATCATCAGTGGACTTTAGTACAATTTTCTTGTCTTCTTTGCTGTCGATATTATCCAGCAAAGTTTTAATAGAAACATCTGATGCACGCTCCAGCACTGCTTCCCTGGCCCGCATGATTGCCCCGGTAAGTTCTGCTTTGCTAAATGGTTTTAAAATATAATCGAAAGCGCTGAATTTTATGGCCTGTAAAGCATATTCCTCATGGGCTGTTACAAAAATTACCTGGCTGTTGTGAACTGCACTGTTTTTCAAGATATCAAATGCATTTCCATCAGATAGTTGAACATCAATTAATATTATATCGGGCTGAAAAGTATTGATGACATCTATTCCTGATTCAACATCCGAGCCACTGCCAACAACATCAATTTCAGGGCACTCAATTTTGATAATATTGATGATCGTCTCCCTGGTCCTGAATTCATCTTCTATAACAACGAGTTTAAGCATAAATCGGGTAATCAATCATCAACAAAAGTAGTGATTTGAACAACTCAATTTACAGCAATCCTGAATAATACCCTTGTCCCAATGGCATCGTCATTTTCATCGTAGAGGTCTTCGATGTGCATGGTGATTTTTCGATTGTATCTTTTTGATAACAGGTGTAAGCGTTTGCTTGTTATTTCGGTAGCCAGTGATTGATGATTTTCGTTTTTGCTCAGGCTTAGTGATTTCCTTCTGCCAATCCCATTATCCTCAATTAAGAAAGTGAGCTCATCATTTTTTTCTTCAAGCAATAATTTCAGAAATCCTTTTTTTTGTGCCGGAACCAAACCATGGATAATTGCATTTTCGATAAATGGTTGGGCAAGCATGGGAGGAACCATGATATCCTCGGGTTCCTCAACATTGATGATAAATTCATAATCAAATTTATCACTGAACCGTAGCTTTTCAAGCTTAATATACTGTTGCAAAACTTCAATTTCTTTTTCGAGTGGGATAAAAGTTTGCCGGGTATGCTGTAATATACTTCTGATCAACTTTGCAAAATCAACCAGGTAATCCGATGCAATGTCAACTTTATTATCAAGCAGAAATGTCTGGATTGACATTAACGAATTAAAAATAAAGTGTGGTGATGTCTGCGACCGGAAAAGCCGGGATTGCAGCGTAAGCATTTCCTGTTCTTTTTTATAGCGGTTTCGTGCGAAGACCAATACAATGATTACAATTGTTAAAACAAATATGGTTATCAGGGCATAAGTAATTGTTTTCGTCCAGGTCAGCTCCAGTTCATTGATCTCAGTTTGTTTTTTAAGTAGAGTGATCTCCTGCTCTCTTTTTTCAATTTCAAAATTGGTTTCAATCTGGCTGATTTGTTTTATCTTTTCCAGGTTGATCAACTGATCCTTAATTTCTTCATATTTTTTGTTGTATTTCAGAGCATACTTGTAATTGCCTGTTTTTTCGTACAGATTCGATAAATCGTTGTAAAGCTGTGAAAGTAATTTTTTTACCTTACATTTTTCAGCCAACTTTACAGATTGCTGATAGTAGTTCAAGGCCTGGTCGTATTCTCCTTCGGCATAATAGGTTAAGCCTAAATGATGCAAGGCCGAGGCTATATTTTTTGGGTCTTCTGTTGCACGATGCGCCTTTAATGCCCTGGTAAAAAATGATTTTGCTTCTTCTGTTTCATTTTTTCTTAAATGGATAACGCCAAGGTTACTGTAAATTAATGCAGCATCCTTATTATCACCAATTTCCTGATAAATTTTTAAGGCTTTGTTATAATAATAGTATGCGCTGTCCTGGTCTTCTTTGAAATAAGTATAGATAATTCCTATGTTGTTGTAAGTGCCCGCAATGCTTTTTTGGTCGCCACGTTCTTTTTTAAGGTCAAGTGCCTGGAAATAGTATTCCAGTGCCTTATCGGGTATTTTCATTTCTTCGTAAACGATGCCGATGTTGTTCAGCACACTTTCTTTCCCTTCTTTGTTATCCAGTTGTTCATAGATGCTAAGCGATTGCTGATAGTAATCAATAGCATCTGAATAATTTCCGACTATGTCATTAATTACACCAATATTTGAATACATTTTTGCGCTAAATAAACTGTCGTTGAGGTTTTGTGCAACAGCCAGGGCTTTTGTAAAGTTTTCGAGTGCATCGGCATAAACGCCTCTTCGGTAATGTAGTTTACCAATCTGGTTAAATAACTCCATTTGGTCAGAAGGCTCAGCTATAGCAACAAGTTTTTTCAGGCTGTCTATTTCAAGCTTTTGATTTGCAGATAATGAACCGGGAAAAAGTACCAGTGCTATGATTAAACTATGAATTGTTGTTACAAATAAGGCATTAAGGTTTTTCATAGTTTACAAATATAATCACTTCGGTTTCAAACCCGAAAATGGTGCGCGGATTTTCCGCGTACGATAACGATAATCACAGCTAATGCGCCGATAAAAGTGGGTTTCGAACACGAAACATTCGCACCAGAGTCGGGGGCTGAACGTGGGTTTTATTATTATCGTTTAGTTGCCTGCCTTTGCCGAAACGGCTACGTGCAGGCAGGCGAGCGGAATGGAATGGAGCGTGGCCTGCCTTTGCTACGCTACGGACGGGCAGGCAATCCCCTTGTATAATTCGTGTTCCAGTTCAGGAGATTCTTTCGGTTGTTCCTCCCTCTGAATTAAACGAAAGTTGTTTTAATGGTGTTTCAGTTGCCAGCGCTACCGCTTGGTCCCCGACCTGGTGCGCGGATTTTCCGCGTACTACGTTATACTTGCTTCAAGTGTCGATGCTTGAAGTGGGGGTGGTTTTTTAATTATTGTTTAATTGCGAGGGAGGAACGACCGTGGCCCGCCTTTGCTACGCTACGGACGGGCAGGCAATCTCCCATTACAATTCGTTGTTCCAACTCAGGAGACTCCCGCACTCTCCCGATAGCTATCGGGATCGCTCGGAGTTGAACGAAAATTTGTATAAAAAAACCCATTCCGGTTTAAACCGGAATGGGTTGCAGCATTGATTTATTAGCCTTAATAAAAAGCTACTAATCTTCTTTGGATGTATCATCCTTTACCAGGCGATACACTTTTTTTCCGCCATAAATGGCGCCTAAAGTCAGCATAATTGTAATTCCGCCGCTGATTGGTGCTCCCCCGCCAATGGGGTCATCACCGGGCTCTGGTCCTCCACCCGGATCTTCGGGGGCCATCATCTGGGCAAATGAGAACGAAACAGCGAACACAAACACGAGACTTAATATGATCTTTTTTAAATATTTAATATTCATCTTATTAGCTTTTTATGGTTATTTAATATAGACTTTGCTTGTTTTAACTCCGCTTTCGCTGATGATTTTTACAACCACATATCCTTTCAACTGGTGAACCGGAATGGTTGTAAAAGTTGAAGCAGGTGTATCTGTATGGATCGCTGCTCTTCCGAACATATCATAAATCCATACTTCTTTGTCTTCATTTGCAGCATTACCTGTACTCCTTATACAAAGTTTATCATCAAAAGCATATACGAATATTAAGTTTTCATCATCAGGATTTTCAATACCTGTTGGAATCGGGTTGAAGTGCAGTACAAAACGGTCTTTCTCCTCACTGGAATAAGCGGTAAAGGTAAATTCCGGTTTATCCTGCAAATCAATGATATCACCCGTTTTCCTGTCTTCTAACCAAACCATAACATCCGGCAGGTTATCCAGGTTGGCCTGCATCTGGTAATCACCATCTGCACCGGCAACGAAATGAACATCTACTGTCCTGCTCTTACCTTCCAGCAACGGTAACCCGTTCGTACTAAGCATTTCATCTGACTGATATGCATAAAGCACAGGAGCATCACCAACCAACGGGAACATCTTACGCGCATCACGTCCATTGTCATAAAGTTCAGTGGCTTCTTTTGCAAACACAATATTCATTTCATCGTTCATCTGGCCATAGAACACTTTAAGCGACATCTGTTCAAATCCAGATCCTCCGTCCTCTGCAGATGTGCTTTTGTAGTAAGCCTGGCTCGAATGTACACGTGCATCCATCGGTATCGTGATTGATGGTGAGGCGCCTGTTGTCTGGACGAAGAACCCCTGTCCCATCGGGATGATTCCATCTGTTAAGCTACCTGCACCTCCAACTCGGTCTTTCCAGTTTCCGGCCGTATGATCCCATACCCAGACGGTTCCACCTACATCGGTCAGGCTCCAGGTGCCGATATCCCAATCTAACGGGCTGGCAAAGGGGTTACCGATAAGGTTGTAACCAAGCGGATCAGGACCGCTATAACTCAGTGCAGGTGTTGATGATGTAGTTAAAGTAACATTAGAGATTCGCAAGGCTCCGGTATAGTCAACAGTAATGTCGTAACGAGGGCCTGACTCTACCCAAACTTCGAAACCGGCACCCGGATCAAGTGGGTCGGTTAATTCGGTTATATAGGTTCGGGTATTTGTCGGCTCATTATAAGTTCTCAACCACACATCGGGACTGCCACCCTGGTACAGGGCATTCACCGTTTGGCCTTGAGTAGAAGCTGAAAGATCGTGCCATACGGCTCCGGTAATAAAGCGTTGTACAGTTGCAGAACCGGTAGCCAATAAACCATCATTTAAAATAGATGCATCACCAGTTGCGTCCGACTGTATTGTTATGCTGTTACACTGGCGTGCATGGGATAGCGTTGGATAGTTGGTCAACCCTGTCGGGACGGTTACATCTGTACCTGATGAAGGTACCCCTCCTGACCAGTTTCCGCCATTGTCCCAGTCATTATCCGTTCCACCTGTCCATGTAGTGGCTGCAACAGCCTCAACAACTTGAATATCATCTACAAACAAATAGAATTGATTAGCATCACTGTAACCATGGAACCCCACGTAGTATGTTCCTGTTGTAGCCGGGGTAAATGTTCCGCTACCTGCCTCCCAGCTTACATTATCAACATTATTGTCATCAAATATAGGTGTTCCTGACATTGAAGTTGATGCAGCAGCATTTCCCCAGTCAACGGCTAACTTTTCAGGAAAAGTGCCACTTTCTGCCCAATAGGCAAAATCAACTTCATAGGTTGTACCACCTGTTAACTGCAATCCCTCTGTAAAGAACCAATCATTCATTGCCGCTGAAGTGTTATACCTAATTCGTGCTGAATTAGGAGGACTTAAATGCGTAGTATTTGTTTCCCATGTATATCCATCAGCATTGGTATTTTCAACAGTCATACAAGGTGGAAATGCAGGAGCTGTCACAGCGTCAAAATCTTCAAAGTAAGGAACTGTGGTTGAAGTGCAAGAAGTAGTAAACGAACTTGGCCCAACCCATGTACTTTCATCCCTGGTGCCATCGCAATCGGACTGCACATACCAGTCGTAGGTTGTGGATGCTGTAAGGCCGGAAAGAGTATGCGGGTTACTTACAAGCGTAACTAAGGTTCCGCTACCCTGTGTAAATCCGGTTGGGCCCCACTCGATGTTCCAGGTAGTTTCAATACCACCGGCAGTCCATCCTAAATCAGCAGAGGTGGTTGTAATGTTGGTTTCGGTTTGTGCTGTTGGTGCAGGGCACGCTACTGTTGTTGTAAACGTGCTAGGCCCGGTCCAGGCACTTACGCCACCACCGCCGCAATCATCACGCACATACCAGTCATAATCTGTAGTTGGCGATAATCCGGTAAGGGTATATGGGTTATCTGTTGTTCCCGTTATCATTGTTCCACTACCCTGTGTAAAACCGGTGGCTCCCCACTCGATGTCCCAGGTGGAAGCACCTCCGGTTGTCCAGCCGAGGTCGGCCTGATAGCCTCCAATGTTGGTTTCGGTTTGGTCAGTTGGAGCAGGGCAGGATGGTGGTGTACGTACCTGGAAATTGTCCAGATAAAAATTGTAATCTTCAGAATCGTCAACAGAACCATCGCTTGCCCAGAAAGCAAACTGAACAGGGTTTTGTGTGTAACCACTAATATCTACGGTTGTATTATCACCTGTATTTGATGGTGTATTGCCTGTATTCCAGGTCATCAGGTTACTCCATGTTGTGCCGCCATCGGTTGTTACCAGTAATTGAACCTCATCATCCGATCCCATATTGGAGGGACCTGTACTGGAATAAGTAGTAACAGCAACATCAAAATTCAACTCATAACCGCCAACTGTGAGGTCAAAATTAGGTGTAATAAGCCATTCCTGGCGACCGGTAGTATATAGGTTTACCCTGGCACTTCCTGTTGAGCCATTATTGGCAAAGCCATCGGCCTGCCAATAGCTATCTCCAGGCGTGCCGGTTGGCCCGGTAACAGGTCCCTTATTTTCATCCCAGCAATCGGGTAAGAAAGTAGTAAAATCTTCAAGGTAATCGGGTGTATAAGTTGCACATAATGTAGTAAATATACTTGGACCTGTCCAGGTACTTGTAGAACCACCCCCACAATCGGCTTGTACATACCAATCATAAGTTGTTGCAGCAGTTAATCCCGAAAGTGCGTGCGGGTTTGTAGTTGTTCCTGTGATCATGGTTCCACTGCCTTGGGTAAAACCGGTTGCTCCGTATTCGATGTTCCAGCTTGTGGCTGTTCCGCTTTCAGTCCAGCCCAGGTTAGCCGATGTGGCTGTAATGCCGCCTTCGGTTTGGGCGGTGGGAGCAGGGCAGGATGGTATAGGTTCATATACAAAATCATCAACGTTCATATACCTGTAACTAGTTGTTGCTTCATGTCTGAAAGCAATGTACTTATCCGAAAGCGTATAAGAAGCATCAAAGACAACTGTATATTCCGTATAGGAATCAATTGAAAGAGCAATAGTCTGAAAAGCAGTGAATGTTGTTTCATCGGTAGGATCTGACATTGTTCCGACAATTACATTTTGCGCATAACCACTTACTCTCCCCTGAAACCTGATCTGGTTTAATTGTGTAGTTAGATCACTAAGTTCCGGTGTTATCAATAATAGATAAGTACCTGCACCGGTTGAACTGGAATTGTACATCCTTGCATTATTTGGTGCAGAATTAGAGTATAATGTACTTGTTTCAACATAAGCATAAGTACTTGAAGCAACTTCTTTTTTCGACCAGCAAGAAGGTAAATCCGGTGTTGTTACACCATCAAAGTTTTCTGAAAATGGGGCTGTAAAGGGAGCACAAGCCGTAGCAAACGTACTTGGCCCTGTCCAGTTACTTTGGTCGCCGCCACAATCAGACTGTACATACCAATCATAATCAGTTGATGCTGTTAAACCTGATAATGTATATGGGTTTGAGGTGACTGCAATTGTGGTTCCACTTCCTTGTGTAAAACCGGTTGCTCCGTATTCGATGTTCCAGCTTGTGGCAGTACCATTCTCTGTCCATCCCAGGTCTGCTGAAGTAGTTGTAATATTGGTTTCTGTTTGGACTGATGGGGCAGGACACGAGGGTTCGTCAACTACAATATCATCAACATACCAACCTGCTCGATTAGTGGAAACATCTGAATCCAATCTGAATCTAAACCGCACATTTGCTACGTTATAAGATGCCAGGCTAAAGGTTTCTTCCTTCCACCATGTATTGTCAGGTGTTTCGTTACCAGTTCCCCATTCAGTATAATCGTCTTCATGGAAATATTCATTTGTTCCATAACCTGATGCCGCACCCTGATATGTACTAGCTGGTAAAACAGCATACGTCGATCCACCATCAGTTGATACTTCAACATAACATTCGTCATAACCTCCTTCAGTTTTGGCGATGTGCCAAAATACCAGGGTTGCACCCGTTGTAGAAGACAAATCTAAAATACCAGTTTCATGTAAAATATTTTCATCACTGGTGGAATAAGCATTATGTGCTGATTGTGCTCCTCCATGGTATATTGAAGTATTCATTACCCAGTCAACGTCATTCCCAGGTGCATTATCAAAATAGGTGAAACCGCTCTCAAAATCCTCTGTTAAAGGAAAAGGGTGAGCACCTGGTAAAGTTGTAAACGTGCTTGGCCCAACCCATGTACTTTCATCCCTTGTGCCATCGCAATCGGCCTGCACATACCAGTCGTAAGTGGTATTGGTTGTTAAGCCGGAAAGAGTATGTGGGTTACTTACAAGCAACGCTAAAGTTCCGCTACCCTGTGTAAAACCTGTTGCTCCCCACTCGATATTCCATGTAGTTGCTGTGCCGTTTTCTGTCCAGCCCAGGTCAACTGATGTGGCTGTAATATTGGTTTCGGTTTGGGCTGTTGGGGCAGGGCAAGCTGCTGTTGTAGTAAAAGAACTTGGTCCAACCCATGCACTTTCGTCACCACCACCACAGTCAGATTGAACATACCAATCATAATCTGTTGATTGGGTTAAACCTGATAATGTATAAGGGTTTGAGGTAACCGCAATTGTGGTTCCACTTCCTTGTGTAAAACCATCAAGTCCGTATTCGATATTCCAGCTTGTTGCGGTTCCATTTTCTGTCCAGCCCAGGTCAGCTTGAGTTGCACCAATATTGGTTTCGGTTTGGGCTGATGGGGCAGGACAGGTTTGTGTAATGCCGCCAAAGATGATGTTGGCAATGTAACTTGCTGTTCCACTTGCTGTAGGTGGGCTTGCAGGATCAGGATTGGTACCATCGCTATAATAATAAATACCTCTATTACCTGTTACTGATGTACAGTAAAAATCATCACTGCTACCATCATAACCGGAAGCATTTTCGTCCACAGCAACAACAATGTTGTCTGTTCCGTTGTATGTCCAGTCTGTAATGTCAAATGTAATCCATCCGGCAGCACCGGGATCAGTAAAAGTTGCCGAAAATACCTGGGTCATACTGCCAACAGCTACCCAATCAGTAGTTGATGAAAAGCTGGTTTTAGTTGTATGGCCAATGTAAATCGTCCAGTCATTGGAACTACTCAATGAACTTCCGTTAAAATACCATTGTAATTCGGTAATGTCACCGGAAGCATTGATCTCGGAAGCCAGGTAAATAACCTGGGAGTAACTATACCCGAAATAAGCATTAATAGGTAAAGACTGGCTGGTGTTTGTACCTGTACCTACCTGTACCTGTGCAAAAGCACCGAGGTTCAGAAAAGCGAACAGGAATAGCAGTAGACTGATTCGTGTAGTTTTTCGTCTCATAATAATTAAAATTTGATTAGTATTTAGATTGAATAATTTCATTCCTCAGTTTAATAAAGTAACACCTGGCGGTGAAAAACAGATTTATTGGCGTGCGAAAGATAGTAAAACAAACCGCTCGATTAAAAATTTGTTAAATGATTGTTAATAAATTGGGGTTTTCAACTGGTTTTTGTTGATAAATGAGGGTGAAAGAACCCCCTCTGCCTTTGACATCTAAATATGTCGTTTAATTCAGAGGCACTGTTAGGCTGGCTAGTGCGGGGTGTGCCTTGTCCCGCCTTCGCTACGCTACGGTCGGGCGGAAAATCCCAAAGTTATGGAATAGTAATCAAAATTTTTCTTTAGTTATTGGGGACTCTCGCGCTCCTTCGTCGCTCACACGCCTGCTCTGCCTTCGCATAGCTTCGGCGAAGCAAGGCCAAAGCGAAGCGCCTGCATGCTCCGCCAATTGGCGGATTCGGCGAAGGCAGGGCGGACAGGGAGCTAAACGAGGGTTGTTTTTGGTTGTTTCAGATTGAGATTCTGAGCCAATATTTCAACATTCTGCCAAAGGACTGCCCGAATGTGGTCAGGCGGGCATCCCTTCGGGAGATATTTCTTATTCGATATTCTACATTATGGAAATATCCTTTGTGTAATAGCTTATTCCCTTCAATACTGTAGCTTCCAGCGTGGACCTTAAAGTGGGAGTGGGTTTCAATTATCGTTTAATTGCGAGGGAGGAACGACCGCGGCAATCTCCTTGTGCAATTCGTGTTCCAACTCAGGAGATTCTTTCGCTCCCTTGTCGCTCTGAATTAAACGTAGTATGGTGGCGTGGAAGTTATGAAACCCGTCCCAGCCAACCATCGTTTAATTCAGAGGCACTGTCAGGCTGGCTAGTGCGGGGTGTGCCTTGTCCCGCCTTCGCTACGCTACGGTCGGGCGGAAAATCCCAAGGCTATGGAACAACAATCAAAATTTACCTTTGGTTATTGGGGACTCTCGCGCTCCTTTGTCGCTCACCCGCCTGCCAAAGCGAAGCGCCTGCATGCTCCGCCAATTGGCGGATTCGGCGAAGGCAGGGCGGACAGGGAGCTAAACGAGGGTTGTTTTTGGTTGTTTCAGATTGATGATTCCGAATAAATGCCATTCAATATTCAGCATTCAATGTTCCAATTTTCCACCCAAACACACATCCAGCCCATGCGCTTTTTTTATCAACGAATGATCATGAGGAACAAGCCTTAGTTTGCTGCCTATTTCAGAAAGAAGAATGGCTTTGGTTTTCTCTCCTTTTTTAATCACCATTTTGTTGTAATCTCCCTGTGCGATCAAATCAACTGCATAGGCGCCAAAACGTGTTGCCAGTATCCTGTCCATGGGTGATGGACTTCCGCCCCGCTGGATATATCCGAGAATGGTTTTGCGTG
>JAUVKF010000032.1 GCA_030596395.1 Chlorobiota bacterium
GATATGTTTTTTTTAATAAAATATTCCTGTAATTCAATTAAAAAATCAATAGTTATTTCTTTAAAAAGAATATCCTTTGGTTTTTTAGTATGAGTTCTAAAATCAATAAGATGATTGTAAACAGACCGAGTTTTCTGTAAAAGTCCATACTGTTTTCTGGTTTCAAGAGAATACATATAGTTCTCAAAGTACTGTATAAAACTCATTATATTTATGATATCAACTATATGTGACTTCTCAAGTGGGTCAACACCAATATTTCTTAACTCTTCATTATATTTTTTAATTACCTCATCATAATATGGGTAAGATTTTCTTAATTCTTTTTTTTGGTCATTCCAATATTTTTTTCTTTGATTATCTGATAAATAGTATTTCAGATTTATGTAAATCGATTCTCTGTTTTGAGTTAACCTTATTTTTAGGGGATATCCCTTTTTAGTTTTTTGTGGAAAAAGAACTAATTTTGTTGTTGTGTTTTTCAGACTGTCTTCTTTTTTATTATTCATGAGTTAAAGATAGTAAAAAGATTGAAAAACTTAAAACATTCTTAAAACAAATCCCAATAGAATAATAATTAATTAAACATATGTAACTAAATAACAGATAGATAGAAAACATCAAATGTATAACACGGGGTGTGGCGCAGTCCGGTTAGCGCGCTACGTTCGGGACGTAGAGGCCGGGAGTTCGAATCTCCCCACCCCGACTCCGCCCACCGAAATTATACAAAGTATAATGTAGGTGGGCATTTTTATGTTTTCTATTTAGTTCTTATATCACCGATAGGCTTCGTCGGGCAGGCCCGACAAAAAAACAGAATCGTAGCGAGCGAAGCGAAATTAAGGTTTTGGTTGATTCCCCACCTTTGAGATCAACGAAGTTAATCTCCCCACCCCGACTCCGCCCATCGAAATTATACAAAGTATAATGTAGATGGGCTTTTTTTATACTTTCTATATAGTTTATATTTCACCAATCGGCTTCGTCGGACAGACCCGATTAGAAAAATCTTGCTTTAATATGTACGACATTTTTCTAATAAAAATCAATTTCTATTATTTTCGCCAATCTCACCATCAGGTATAAATTATGAAGAACAAACCAGTAGAAGCATACGGAATAAGAAAGTTTATCAATGAAGAATCAATAGGAGGTGTTATCCTTATTGTAAGCACCATTGTTGCCCTGATCTGGGCGAATTCCAACTTCTACGAACTTTACCATCACATCTGGCATGATATTAAAGTGGGTTTTATCTGGGGCGAAATTGATACCACCGCATCCATTCACCACTGGATTAATGACGGCTTGATGGCCTTGTTTTTTTTTACTGTTGGTTTGGAAATCAAGCGTGAGATCATGGGTGGTGAATTGTCATCCATGAAAAAAGCTTCAATGCCTATCGCGGCAGCTATTGGTGGTATGTTATTTCCGGCAGCTATTTATGTGATTATTACAATTAACAAACCCGAACTGTTAAACGGATGGGGGATACCAATGGCAACTGATATTGCATTTGCACTTGGGTTGCTCGCCATGCTGGGTAAAAAAGTTAATATCAACCTGAAAATATTTTTAACTGCACTGGCCATAGCCGATGACCTCGGAGCTGTAATGGTGATTGCTATTTTCTATACCGAAACCATTGATTTAACAGAGTTACTGATGGGAGGAGGATTTTTGCTTGTGTTGGTGGTAGCGAACTACATGGGTGTAAGAAGGACTGTGTTTTATGCCGTGGTTGGGTTTTTGGGCGTTTGGCTGGCATTTGTTTTTTCAGGTGTTCATGCAACCATTGCCGGGGTATTGATTGCTTTAACCATCCCGGCAAGGACAAAAATTGACGAGGACCAATATATGGGCGAATTATGCAAACTGACAGAAGCCTTTGAAAAAGAGCAGCCCAACAGCAGCACCTTATTATCAAATAAACAGGCGCACCTGTTATCAGAAATAGAAAAATTGAACGAAAAAGCACATACCCCTCTCCAAAGACTGGAACATGCCATGCACCCGATAACGACCTTTTTTATATTACCGCTTTTTGCGATAGCCAATGCCGGTGTGCATATCGAAGGAAATATCCTTGAAATGATACTCCATCCAATTTCTTTGGGAATAATCGGAGGTCTGGTGCTGGGCAAATTCCTTGGTATTTCCTTGTTATCAAGATTAGTTGTTAAACTAAAACTTGCTAGTTTGCCTGATGGTGTTAGCTGGAACCAGATTTATGGTGTAGCCTTTTTAGCCGGGATTGGTTTTACCATGTCGATGTTTATTTCTGAACTGGCATTTAACGATGATCTTTACAAACAAATCGCCAAAGTCGGAATTATAACTGCTTCATTAATTTCTGCAATAATTGGCATGACATGGCTTGTCCTGACGAGCAAAGAGGATGATTCATTATCCGGATAAAATCTGATTAAAAACCTGGTTTCTTTTTTTTCTAATTAAATACAACCTTTTATTTTCATTTGCGTACAGTACTACTAATGAATATTTAAGGGTCCTGGTCAGATCCTGTTTAATATATACTTAGTAAAACTTTTTATTGTAGGGCCTGCTTCCCCTGAAGCAGGCCCTACAACTTTTAAACAGATTAAATTCCGGATACGAACAACAATATTATCTGGACATTACGCAATGTTAAATATTTATCCAGGCTTTATGCAAAATTTTTTAATCAGCAGAATAATCTTGCTTCTGTAACTTTTACTCTAGAATACCCGTACAAGCAAGTCAGAATAACGATAACGGTAATGAGAATCAGATATATTCTTTTAATAATCAATGTTTTTATAATTTCCCTGGTATTAAATGCCCAGGAGTTTCCGCAAATTGACCTGCAACCACTTGATCAAACTGTTTGTGAAGGTGATTCCGCCGGATTTGTTATTGAAGCATCTGGCACGGGTGTACTGAAATATCAATGGCAAAAGGACGAAATTGATCTTGAGGATGAAACTGACAGCATTTATATTATTCTATCAGTAACTTTAGATGATACAGGAAGTTACCGCTGTATTGTCATGAATAACAATGGTTCCGATACTACTGATGCTGCTGTGTTAACCGTTGATTATGTTTTACCAACTAATTTATTGGGACCACACGAAGTAGAAAACTACGATACGGCTTTATTTTCTGTGGTTACAACAACCGGGCACAGCTACGAATTTTTTGTTGAGGAAGGAATCGTTCTGGAAACTTCCGACACATCCGTACTTGTTGAATGGGATGCTGACGAAGTAGGTTATGTAAAAGTGCTTGAATCAAGTGCGAATAGTTGTTATGGCGATACTGCCTCCCGACTTGTTATTGTAGGTAATGTTGTGCCATTTTTTCTTTCGCAACCTGTTAGCCAAACGGTATGTATTGCTGATAGTGTAAGCTTTGAAGCGCCTGCAGCAGGAACATCCGACCTGCATTATCAATGGCAATTAAACGGTGAAGATATTATAAGAGAAACAGACCCTGTAATTAGTATTCCTTCTGCATCTCTGGATGATGAAGGCGATTACAGGTGCATAGTCACAAATACTGTTGGTTCCGATACCAGTGATGTTGCAGAATTAGATATTGATTATGTTGAGCTTGCAGAAATTTTTGGTGATAACATAGCTGATATAAATGATACAATCGAATACAACATAGTCCCGCAGGAAGGGCACAGCTATGAATTTTCGCAAACCGGTGGTACTATGCTCGAAAGCACCGACACCAGCATTACTGTGCTATGGGATACGGCTGGAATTTCGTATGTATACCTGGTTGAGACAAATACACGTGGTTGCCAAAGTGATACCGTTAATTACCAGGTATTGGTATTTGGCGATGGAACCATGATTATCTTTTTGGAACAGCCGGAAAATCAGGGTGTTTGTCTGGACGACAGTGTAAGCTTTACAGTTTATGCAGCCGGTTACCCTGAATTGATCTACCAGTGGCGAAAAGACGAGATGGACATTGATAATGCTAACGATAGCATATATACGATACCTTATGCACAATACGAAGATGAGGCAGCATACAGCTGTATTGTTTCCAACGATTTTGGTGTTGACACCAGTGAGTTGGCTGTTTTAAATGTGGATGTGATCACGCCAACTAATATTATAGGCCCGCAATATGTAAAAGAATTTGAAATAACGCTTTATTCAGTGGCTTATACCGAAGGACATGTTTACCAGTTTGAAGTGGATGGTGGAAATATTATTGAAACCACCCAGAATACAATAACTGTGCATTGGGGAGGAAGTGGATATGGCGAAATAAGAATGCTCGAATCGATTGAAAATGGTTGTGTTGGCGAATGGGTTGAGCTTGATATTTATGTTGGAACAGTTGGTATTGAACCGGTGGCGGACGTCAAGGAAAAGATTTATCCCAATCCTGTTAGCGGTTTTGTAAACGTAAAATTAAAAGGACAAAACATTTTCAGGCTTTACAACATCCTGGGCAACCTGGTATTAGAAAAGCAATTTGAAGATGAAATAAGAATAGATCTAACCCATCTTGAACAAGGTATGTATTTATACAGAATTGATAACAGAACGGGTAGATTAATCAAAAAATAATAACCGTCGGCTAAGCAAACGACTGAGAAAATGAAGAGATTATGAAAAACAGTTATCAGGCGACAGCCCCTTTTTGTTGTTTGATGCTGTGATTTATTAGCCGAGAGTTATTCCATAGCTGGACGCGCCGGGGCTGCGTGAAAAGTGAAGGCTGTAGCTGGAGAGCTGCAGCCTTTTTTTTCATTTAGAAAACAACCTTCTTTGATTGTGGTTATTTTCCTTGTATGTTATACATGATAGTAATACCTGGAATAATGGAATA
Source organism: Chlorobiota bacterium (assembly GCA_030596395.1). Lineage (GTDB taxonomy): Bacteria > Bacteroidota > Bacteroidia > Bacteroidales > F082 > JAADID01. The sequence continues at coordinate 4,846 of JAUVKF010000032.1, forward strand.
TTGGGGTAATGGAATCATTCCATTCTTCCATCATTCCACCATTCCAATTCTTTCGTTTAATAAAAAAATGCTTTTTGGTTGCAATTTAAAATCATCTTCTGAGAGGGTGAATATTTACGGAGATTAATATAAAAGGAAATGATCTGCAAAATGTTTTCAAATAATAGAAACGAAAATTAAAAAGTTCCGTATACAATTGAAACTAAAGGTCATGAAACTGTATTACAAATCTTCAAAGTATGTCGAAAGCAAATCCGACAAAATTGCTTATCGTTTCTGGTTTCTTCTTGGATCGCATCATGCATACCTAGGTAAATGGACAAATCAGGTCCTTTTATGGATCCTGTTATTGGCCTGGTTACCACTGGTATTATTTCCTGGTGTAAATTTTTTTAGCGAATACCTGGGTGTGTTTGCCATTGGGTTGCCTGCATTGGGTGTATTATGGCTAATAGCCGATTTGATCCTCATACCATATTACGTGAAGAAATTCAACGATTTAAGATTTTCAACGCAATCGAGGTTTAAGAAAAGTGAGGCTGTAAACATTGAAGAAGAAACACCCAGTTTCGGATACCCGATTACTTATTAATTTGATTATCACAACACTCTGGCGCGTGCATTCTGCGCGTGAAAGAAGTTGAATCAATATTTTTTCAAAAACTATCACAAACACACAAATCATAATGGCGGCTCACTTTCTCGCAGTCACCTCGCCAGGGCTTCCTGATGGCGTTTCACACATCAGGATAAACTTCTTGCCCTGGCCAAATAATTTAAACAAAAATCCTTCTCCAGATGAGTGGAAAAGGATTTATTAAATGTCTCCCCGCTAGGGCTCGAACCTAGGACCCGCTGATTAAGAGTCAGCTGCTCTGCCAACTGAGCTACGGAGAGCTATTCTTTCCTCTCCGGGCGTACAACAACCAGTGGAAGCTGTTCTGCCTCCCGATAGCTATCGGGAGAGCTACGGAGAGTTTGTTATGCAAAATTAATGCAATTTGTATTCTCGTGCAATACAATCCTCCGAAGGAGTTCCTTGGGAACATCACTCCATTAATGAGTCCAATCCGAAAAGTAACTATCTTGCCACGAAGGCACATTAATGCTAAAGCTCTGTACTTCTTTTCTTCGTGATTCTTTGAGTTTTGGTGTCTTAATGGCATTTTTTTGTTTCTAAAGTTTTCGGAGAGGACTCATTATTCCGAACTCCAATAGATGATCTATCTTTGTCATCCAACGCAATGACAAAAAAGAAATATACATCCAATTCCGCCCTTAATGTTCAAAAGGGAATTGAACAACCCTCACAGGTCAACCCGGCACTTTCAGGAGGTTTAAAAAAATTCAAAAAAGAAAAACTGTCCATTGATGTTTTACTGAACGGAATATTAGCCGGCGACAGAAGTATGCTCAGCCGTGGAATTACCCTGATCGAAAGCGCCCGAAGCGATGACCAGGAAATTGCACGTCAGCTGGTTAATAAATGTCTTCCTCATTCAGGCAAATCAATAAGATTGGGAATTACAGGCGTGCCGGGAGCAGGAAAAAGTACATTTATTGAAGCATTTGGAATTCATTTGATCAATCTGGGACATAAAGTCGCCGTATTGGCAATCGACCCGAGCAGTCAGCGATCGAAAGGAAGCATTCTGGGTGATAAAACCAGAATGGAAAGTTTGAGCACGAATCCCAATGCTTTTATCAGGCCTTCGGCAAGTGCGGGCACTTTAGGCGGCGTGGCAAGGGCAACACGCGAGGCTGTTATTTTATGCGAAGCTGCCGGGTTTGATCTTATCATTATCGAAACAGTGGGAGTTGGGCAATCGGAAACAGCGGTCGCGCAAATAGCTGACTTTTTCTTGCTGTTAATGCTGGCTGGAGGCGGCGATGAATTGCAGGGTATTAAAAGAGGAATCATGGAAATGGCTGATTTGATCGTCATCAACAAAGCCGATGGTGACAACCTGAAAAAGGCAGAATTAGCAAAAAGGGAATATGAAAACGCCTTACATCTTTTTCCGTTGCTACCAAGCGCCTGGTCGCCAAAGGTGCTGACTGCTTCCGCATTATACAGTAAAGGACTAACTGATATCTGGAATAATATCGAATCTTATATCGAACTGACAAAAGAGAACAATTATTTTAAGGAAAACCGTCAGGAACAATCAATTCACATCTTATACGACAACATCAGGCAGAGTTTAAATAATCGCTTTTTCGATAAGCCGGAAATAAAACAAAAGTTAAAGTTTTACGAAGAACAAATTCTTTCAGCGCAAATCTCACCTTACCAGGCAGCTCAGTCGTTGCTTGAATCTTATTATAACAGTACTAAAAAATAAATTGTTTAATTGTGAGGCATCTTTAGGATGGCCTGTGCGAAGGCATGCCCTGCCCGCCGCTTCGCTTTGGCAGGCGGGCGCGACAATCCTAAAGTAATAATCTGACATCTAATTATTTTTTCGCTGTCTTTCAGTTGTCTGGGACTCCCGCAGTCGTAAACTCCTTCGGAGTTAAACGAAAGTTGGTGATGTTGTGTTTCAGTTGCCAGTATCCAATATCCGTGTCTCCAAAAAAATATTTGTTTAATTTGTTTTCTCACTTGAAGGAATAATCACCGAAGCCAGGATGCTGACAGCAAGTATTGAAATTATGATCAGCAGCGACTGCAATGTTCCCAGTTCGAACAGGTGAAAATAATGTGCCACCATTTTTACACCCACAAAAGTGAGCAACACCGAAAGGCCAATATGCAAAAAGCGGAATTTTTCAAGGACATTGATCAGTAAAAAGAACAGCGACCGCAATCCGATGATCGCAAAAATGTTGGAAAAATAAACGATGAACGGATCTTTTGTAATTGAAAAAATGGCCGGAACCGAATCCACGGCAAACACCACATCAGAAAATTCAATAACAAGTAACACAACAAATAAACTGGTGACAAAAAGTTTCCCGTCTTTCCGGATAAAGAATTTGTTTCCCACATAATTCCTGTCAACAGCAAAAAACCTTGAAGTAAACTTGATAACCGGATGCTTGTTGGTGTCGATTCGTTGATCTTTATTCCGTTCCATGTACATTTTGATTCCGGTAAAAATCAGCAATATCCCAAAAAACACGAGTATCCAGTCAAATTTCTGTATAAGAGCAGCACTGATAAAAATAAAGATAAAACGCATAACAATTGCACCCAGGATTCCCCAAAATAAAACACGATGGTAATATATTTTCTGTACACCAAAAGAATAAAAAATCATTACGATCACGAAAATATTATCCAGCGAAAGTGAATATTCAATCACATAACCAGTAAGATATTCAAGAGCAAGGTTTTTTCGATAAATTGAAAGTGATGCCTCAAAATTGTTATCGACAAGTACGATTTGATGTCCATATTTATCAACCAGGTTTTTTAAGTCAGCAAAATCAGAAGGATTATGAATTTTGTTGCCAAAAAAGAAGATAAATATCCACGTAAGTAATGCCAGCGAGACCCAAACTGTTGTCCAGGTCAGGGCTTCCTTAAATCCGATTTCATGATCTTTTTTGCGGAATGCGCCAATGTCGATCATCAACAGAATAATGATCAGGATTATAAAGCCACTGAAAACCAGTATTTCGTTTTGGGTCATTTGATAAATACGTTGGTCAAAAATAGGGAATTCATTCCTTTGTAAGGAAACGCAGTAAACGGCGACCAAATCAAAAGAGTTTTAAAAACATTTTATACTTAATTTCGTCCTGATTAAAAAATTAAAACTGATCCACTTCTAGTATAAAATGGCCTGAGAAATGTAAATCCCAGATAAACATTAACCAGCATGCAATTGATTGAAAAATATAAAAGCGTTAGAAATTACACCAATAAAATCTTTAAGCCGTTACAAATTGAAGACTATGTTCCTCAACCCATCGCAATAGTCAGTCCACCAAAATGGAACCTTGGGCATACTACCTGGTTTTTCGAAACTTTTTTGCTGTTGAATTATAGTAAGAAGTATAAAATTTTTGATGAAAGGTACCCGTTTCTCTTTAACTCATATTATAACAATGCAGGTGATCGTGTATTTCGTCACAAGCGTGGTGACCTTACCCGGCCAACAGTTGAAGAAGTTTATGAATACCGCAAATATGTTAATGATGCCATGATTAACTTTATCGATAGCGGAATTAACTCTGAAATTGAGAATTTGATCGAGCTTGGTTTACAACATGAGCAACAGCACCAGGAGTTATTCTGGACTGATTTGAAATACACTTTGAGTCTTAATCCTTTATATCCGCACTATGAAGGTGAATTACCTTTTTCAGAAACCCGGCAAAACCAAAAAACGGATTTTATAAAAGTTGATGAAGGTGTTTATGAAATTGGTTTTAAGGGAGATGGGTTTTGTTACGATAATGAGCTTTCCCCTCATAAAACATATATACAGGATTTCGAAATTGCAAATAGCCTGGTAACCAATGCTGAGTATCTCGAATTTATTGATGATGGTGGTTACCGGGATTTCAATTATTGGCATGATGAAGGCTGGAAATGGGTAAATGATAACAAAATGGATTCACCATTATACTGGATAAAAGAAGACAACAAATGGATGAATTATACCCTGAAAGGTTTAAAACCGGTTGTGCCTGATGAAGCAGTAAAACACATCAATTTTTATGAAGCTTTTGCATATGCGGGATGGAAAGGCATGCGACTGCCCACCGAATTCGAGTGGGAAGTTGCCGCTGACAAATTTAACTGGGGCAGCCGATGGGAATGGACAAACAGCGCATATTTACCCTATCCGGGTTTTAAAAAAGCTGAAGGAGCCGTAGGTGAATACAATGGAAAATTTATGGTTAACCAGATGGTTTTGCGCGGAGCTTCGATAGCGACTTCGTCAGACCACAGCAGGAAGACATACCGCAATTTTTTCCATCCCTGGGAGCGTTGGCAGTTTACAGGGATACGATTGGTAAAATAAATAATGAATCTAAAATATAAAACCAGGGACTGTCCAAAGGACTCCTTCGGAGAAGCCCCTGGCAACTGATTACAGGTCAATTTTGGCATTATCAATTATCAGTTGCCCCGGACTTCAGTCTTGAGATAATCAGTTGCCCCGGACTTCAGTCCGGGGACTTAAAAAACAAACAATGCAAACAACAGATACACAAATAACACCCTTTGCAATAGATGTACTGGAAGGACTAAATCTCCCGCAAAAAGCTATTTCCTCAAAATATTTTTATGATGCAAAAGGAGATCAGCTATTTCAGCAAATCATGCAAATGCCTGAGTATTACCTTACAAATTGTGAACATGAAGTGTTTATTGACCAACAGGAACTGATCTGTGAAACCTTCGGTGCATTTGATGTACCTTTTAATTTGATTGAATTTGGAGCAGGCGACGGACTTAAAACAAAAATTTTGCTCAGGTACCTGATGGAAAAAAACGCTGATTTTGTGTACTACCCGGTGGATATTTCAATGAATATCCTGAATGAACTTCAGATCAGCCTCAGGGGGATGTTTCCGAACATTAAAATGCATTCATTAAATATGGATTATTTTGAGGCTATTCAGCATTTAAGTGCTTTAAAGGAAAGAAGAAATATTACTTTGTTCCTGGGTTCGAATATTGGGAACTTCCATTTTAACCAGGCACAGGATTTCATCAGTAAATTGAATCATTTCAGTAATCCAGGGGATTTGCTGATGATTGGCATTGATCTAAAAAAAGATCCTGAAATCATAAAAAACGCATACAATGATCCCCATGGAATAACCGCTGCATTTAACCTTAATTTGTTGCACCGGATGAACCGGGAACTGGATGCTGATTTTAATATCAAACAATTTAAACATGTTGCTGTGTATGATGAACCTACCGGCGAAATGCTCAGTTATATAAAATCGCTGACTGATCAAACCGTTGTGTTAAAGGAGCTGGATCAATCGGTAAGTTTTTCAGAAGGAGAAACCATTCACACAGAAATCTCGAAAAAATATAGCCTCAGTGAACTTGAGCTATTGGCTGAGCGTTGTAATTATCGCGTAGTGCATCATTTTCTTGACAACAAACAATATTTTACTGACACAGTTTGGGAATGTGAATAATCTAATAATATCAATCAAAGGTTTTATAATGTTAAACCATTACAAAAGTACTGATTGTTACTAGCTAGGTGTTGCGGGTTAATGCGTTATATCATTGTCATCCTCGCAACCCGCAACTTGAACCACGCAACTCATTATTAATGAATCGATAATCTGCTGGAAATTTTAACTGTAAGCTCACATTAATAAAAACATGCATTTTGAAAGCGATCTGGAAAGAACAGGTTTTAGCCGAAAGCGATAAAACACAATTTGTTGAGGGGAGTCATTATTTTCCACCCGACACTGTTAACCGTAATTATTTATTAACCAGCGATAAACATACCATTTGTCCCTGGAGAGGGATTGCATCGTATTATCATATTTTAGTAAACGGTGATTTAAATACCAATGCTGCCTGGTATTATCCTGAACCTAAACCCGAAGCAGAACAGTTAAAAAAATATATTGCCTTTGGGCAAGATGTTGAAATAATTGATTGATTATGAATTTAACAGAAATAGGAATTATTTTTGCCCCGTTAACATTTCTCCCTGGACTTGGTATGCTGATCATGTCAACTTCAAGAAGGTATATCGAATTGATTCGGCAACTACAAAGGATTTTTGATGGCGACCTAAACTACTCCGAATCATTTATGAATTGTCAGCATCAACGCTTAGGGATGTTTAAATGGGCACTGTCGTTGCTTTATATCAGTATTGGCCTCATTTTACTTGGCAGTTTGCTGGGCGGATTAACCATCTCGTTTCATCCGCTGGCTGAATATTTACTTTTTTCTTTTCTTATACTTGCTGTGCTGGTTGCTGTTACAGCCATGTTTATTTTAGTCCGGGAATCTTTTGTTTCGGCCAGCCTGATCAATGAGCAGTTTGATCAACACTTGAAAGAAAAATCCTGAAAACACACCTTAGATTTATTAATAAATTCTACCTTTACGCGATCAAAAATTAACTGCTGATATGAAGAAAGTTGCATTGATTTATTGGGGAACAGGTGGCAATGTCGAGCGTGCTGCAAAAAAAGTTGCGGGTACATTTTCTCCCGAAGAAATTGATCTGGTTGATCTTAAATCTTTTGATATAAATAAAATATCAGATTATAATTTAATCATTCTTGGTGCTGCAACCGTTGGTGCTGAATTGTGGTTGGATGTGAAAGATGATAACGAATGGAGCCGGTTCTTCCTGGCAGTTAAAGGTATTGATTGGAAGGGCAAATTTGTTGCTTTCTTTGGTCTTGGCGACCAGGTGCTTTATCCTGACCATTTTGTAGATGCACTTGGCATTTTTAAAGAAGAAATGGAACAAACTGATGTTACCATAATTGGTGAATGGCCAATTGAAGGATACCGCTTTACTGATTCAGACGGCTATAACGGTGATATGTTTTTTGGCCTAGCTCTGGATGAAGACAGCCAGGCCGAACTTACCATAGAAAGAGCCGAAAAATGGACCACGGACCTTAAAAAACAGATAGGTCTTTAATCAGATTTCCGGAAACTTTCTTTTTGTTAAATAATGCATGTCTTCAAAAGGGATATAACCCATGCGTTTAAAGACTTCTACTGATTCGGTATTATAAGCTTCTATCTGGCAGGCATAAATCCCGATTCCTTGAGAATCAAGCCACTTCTCACCGGCATCAACAAGCTTTCTGGCGATTCCCCTGTTCCTGAATTCAGGTAAAACAGCAACCCGGTTTATCCAGCCTTTACGCCCATCATGCGTAACCAGAATGGCGCCAATGTATTCTCCTTTATGAACTGCAAATAAAAACTGGTTGTAATCTAGTTTAACTTCTTTTTCAATACTTTCCTCGCTGTCCCTTCCCTTTGGTTTATATGGTAATCCTGCTTTTTCCCAGATATTTATCAGTATTTTGTAATTTCCTTTCTGGTAATGTTTTATCTTCATTGCTATGGCATTATCATGATTAAGGTAAAGGTGTGCCTCGTGAGGCATTATAAATTTCATACCATTGTTCACGGTTCAATTGAATATGCAAAGCATCTGCAGCCTTTATTAACCTTTCGATTTTACCCGATCCAACAATTGGGATCACCCTGGCAGGATGGTAAAGTATCCAGGCATAAATTATTTGGTCGATACTTATATTCAATTCATTGGCAATTTCCTGAAGTTTTGTTGAAATTCTTCTACTTTTTACATCTTTTGGATTGAACAACAACCCGTGAGCAAGCGGCGACCAAGCCATTGGATGAATTTGTTCGTTCATGAAAAAATCCATGTTGCCATTGTCGAAGTGCTCAAGATTATAAGGGGAAAACTCAATCTGGTTTGTAAGCAGTTTTCCATTGAAATGCTTGTTTAATCCTCCATATTGTAGTGGGTTAAAATTAGAAACTCCAAAATTCAAAACCTTGCCGGTTTTTTCAAGTTCTTCAAAGGCCAGTGCTATCTCAGCCGGGTTCATCAACGGGTCGGGCCGGTGGATCAATAACAAATCAATATAATCTGTATTGAAGTTGGTAAGCGACTGTTCAACTCTTTCGATGATGTGGTTAAAACCGGTATCGTAATGATTGATCTTTCTATCAGGATATTTTGCGGAAAGCGTTTTGATCCCGCATTTTGTTACCAGCTGAATTTGATCCCGGATATCAGGACTTGCCTTAATTAGTTTTCCAAACTCAGCTTCACATTCATAATCACCGTAAATATCAGCATGGTCAAAAGTAGTTACTCCCAAATCTATTGATCTCCTTACGTAACGGTTCAATTCAGATATTGACATATTCCAATCCTTCAGCCGCCAGAATCCGAGGGCAATGCGCGACATAGATAAAGAAGGTGAAAGTTTGACTTTTTCCATTCTTCAATCTTTTATTTTCCACGACCACCTGAGTTTAGCTTCCCCGGTTGAAGTTTTGTTTGTGCGGTCAAGTTCTTTCTTTCCCTCAAATTCTTCTTCAAAATCTTCATCCATGTTTAAATAGCCCATATCCCTGTCCTTGATCGTTTTCAAAATACCACCAACCAGGCTAACTGCTGTTTTTGCAATAACCAGCCAGGGGGAAGTTGAGCCAAGGATGTTGGAAACAATACCAAATGCCTGGCCACCCAAACCGCTTTCAACATCTTTAAGGACGTTCCCGATTTGCCGTGTTGATTTTCTGCTGTGTTTTAAAAATGCCCTTACTTGCAGGCTTCGGTCGGCTGGCATTTCCCTTTCCAGGATAGTCAATCCTTCAACGCCGCCATCACTGCTTTCGGGTTCAAATTCAACAACATTTTCCGAGTGTTTCTTCAGCATAAAATAACGCTGACCTGCAGTGGGTACAGTAGTGAGCAACATTTTGTCGTTATCAAAAGGATGTTCGGCAACAATTACGAAATAAAGTTTCCACCTTCTTTTTTTAAGGAGGATTTCCAGTCGTTCAAATTCCAGTTTTACAGTAGCCATAGTTTTTTTTTGAGTACAAGATAAGAAATATCAATGTGTTTTTCACGATATAATTATAAATCTACATTCAGTTACGGACCTGTGATAGACGTCTCGCACAGATTACATCAGATTTCCGGCTCCGGTCTTCCAGCTTCCAGCTTCGAACTTCCGCATCCCTGAAAACCACTATTTTTTTTAAATGGCTGATATCGGTCATTGATAAATCGGAATAATGTTTTCAATTTGTACAATATATTAATCACAGAAAAATAAGCACGTAGTGAGAACGGAACGAAAGGTACAATGCTTAATTTATCTGGATGTGAGAGTTTATGAGAATCGTTTAATGCTGATTGAAGCAAAAGGGACTTCAGATTTTGAACAACCCGGCGTTGCAAAGCTAGTACCTACATACGAAATCGGCAAAAGATCGGAAGGAGGAATCCTCGAACTGGATTTCATTAATCAACCGGTAGAAAGTGCGAAAAAGGAAAACCTGACATTTGAGATAAAAACTGTAGTTGACCTTGGCAAATTACCTGACGACCTGAAAGGCGTTAAAGTAAATGCCGAAGAAAATGCAGATATAGTTTTATTATAAAAATTGTTTCAATATGTGTAAACTATCATTCATTGGTAATCGAACAGAACCAAATAATAGTTCCTGATCATGCGAAATTTTAAATTACAACAGTTATTTTTTCGTGACCGGAGGCCGGAAAATAAAACGTTAACTCACCAGATCCATACGTTTAAACATTTTTCACCGCCGTTTACACATTTGTTTCATATTTCCCTGTTCCCTGTCGTACCTTTGATATTGAAATCCGGTTTACCGGATGACGTTACAGGGATTATAAACTGCTTAACTGATTTTAAATCTGAAAACAATGATACGCTTAATTATCACCGATGATCATCCTATTATAAAGGATGGCATCGAAATGGCCCTGGCTAACGAAAACAACATTGAACTGGTTGCTTTCGTAGGTGATGGGGCAGCATTATTGGAAACCCTTGATAAAATCGAGGCCGATGTTATCCTGATGGATATAAACATGCCCGGTATGAATGGCATTGAAGCCACACAGCTTGTAAAGAAAAAACACCCTAAAATTAAGGTGCTCGGTTATTCTCAATATGATGAAAAGCGATTCGTACGACTGGTATTGAAAAGAGGTGCCAACGGCTACTTGCTTAAAAATGCTGCTTCCAAAGAGTTGGTTCAGGCCATTAAAACAGTTTACAATGGCGACATTTACCTGAGCGAAGAATTACCAAATGTGTTTGATGATAAACCCAGGCGCAAATCCAGATTTATGTTCCCCAAACTAACCTCTCGCGAAAAAGACGTATTAAATGGGATTTGTGAGGAGAAAAATAACCAGGAGATCGCTGAATCACTATTGATCAGCCACAACACAGTTGAAACACACCGCGCCAATATATTGCTGAAAGTTGGGGCAAAAAATACAGCCGGCCTGGTGAGATGGGCCGTTGAAAATGAGATTGTTTAACCTTTAATAATTAACACTATGAGAAATTTGATTTTAGGATCTTTAAAAACACAATTCGAAACTATTTATCACACAGTGCGTGAAATAGAAACTCATCAGTTAACTGTTGAATTTGATACAATTCCTTTTGGAGTATCTTTTAGAGTTGCCCCACCACAATCAGTTACAGGTAACATAACATTAGAATTTTATCTTGATGATACAAAAAACAATTCTTTTGTTAACCACTTCAAACAAATATTTGATGCACCCATCAACTGGAAAAATGTACCATTTCAAACCACAACCGTTGTAGTTTTTGAAAGTGAAGATGGAGGATATAATGAAAGTGATTCTGCTACCAAAAACGAGAAAGACGTAATAAGAACTACGAAAGATGATTGATTGATCGCTAATCGTTTTTTAAAGCAGTTTTTAAGCAATTTTCAATAATGATTTAGTCATTAGTTAATCTAAACCTCACATGTTGCTGGTTTTCAAAAAGAACGCAATTGTAATATTCTTCTTAACAGTGGAAATCTGTTTTAACATTCATAATATAAATGGTCAGAAAAGTGAACCTATTAAACTGAACAATTATTTGATAGTTGCTGAAAACCTTTTCAATCAATATCGGTACGATTCAGCTGTCGTTTATTACGATTCTGCTTTGACCCAAGCTGAAAAAATGGATAACCAAAATTTGGTTGCTTACATCCTTCAGTTAAAAGGAACAGCATTGCGAAATGATGGACGAACCGATTCAGCCAATAAAATGTATAAAAATGCCAGACAAAAAGCGGTGGCACTAGGCAACGACACAATTTGCGCAAAGGCAGATATCGGGCTCGGCCAAATTTATGATAAATATGGCAGGCTTGATTCGGCAGAATACTTTTTCAATCATGCTTTAACCTTATTTCAAAACTCTGGTGATACAGTGAGTATCGGAGAGGCTTTATATAACCTCTCCATGTTTTATCAATCCAAGATTGATTATGAAATATCTCTGAAATACGCTCTGGAATGCAACAGGATTTTTAAAAAGTTTGATAAAACCGAATTATACTGTAGTTCATTACTTAATCTTGGTAATGTATATGAGTGTCTAAAAGAATATGATACTGCCCTGTCCTGCTACGAACAGGGCAAGCTGATCAATGTTAAACTAAATAATTTAAAACTGGCAGCAAAGTTTGCTAATAATAAAGCCGTCATATTTTATTATCAGAAGAAATTTGAAGAAGCAAAGAATGAACTCTTAAGCGCAATAGAGTTTAATGAAAAGATAAACGACCTTAACGAATTATCAATTCTATACCGAAACATTTCAGTTATACTTAAAAAACTTGAAAAGCGTGATGAAGCTTTAAAATATGCTGATAAAGCCTTATCCTATGCCAGGCAAATAAATAACAAAGAATTATTATCGGATGCGTTGATTAACCTGGGGGTACACCATAAACAGAAAGGAAATTATGATCAGGCTGAATCCTATTACCTTGATGGGATTGAGGTTGCAGAAAAACACAATCTAATGTGGGATATGCAGATCGCTTATGATAACATTACACTTCTGTATAAAGCAAAAGGTGATTTTAATAAGGCTTATGAATATCTTCAGAAATATGTTGCTATTAGTGATTCTATTACCAATGAAGAAAAAATAAAAGCCCGCGAAAAGTACAAGGCCGAATACGAGCTGTTGCATTTACAAGATCAAAACAAAATCAAAGATCTAAAAAACAAAAAAATCCTCCTGGAACGGAACCGTTCTTATGGAATCGGATCAACGCTGGTTTTTATTTTGATTGCTTTTCTTTTCTATTTCAGGATGCGTGCCCGTAAGAATCGGATTATTGCTGCACAAAAAATCCAGAAGCTGGAGGATGAAAAAAAGCTGATGGCAGCACAATCTGTTTTGGTTGGTCAGGAAAAAGAACGCGAACGCATTGCCCGCGAACTTCACGATGGAATAGGCGTTTTACTTTCTACTGCTTCCATTCATTTTTCGAGTGTTGAGGAAAAAGCTGATAAAGAAACTGCCGAAATGCTGAAAAAAGCGAATAAGTTGCTCAAAGAAGCCGGAAAAGAGGTCAGGCAAATTTCGCACAACATGATGCCAGGTGTCCTTTCAAAATTTGGCCTCAGGGAAGCCATCGAAGACCTGTTTGATGATGTGGAAGAAACGGGTGATATTGAAGTTGACACACAGATAGTTTGCGGCGATAAACGATTGCCTGAAAATATGGAGATCATGATTTACCGTGTTGTGCAGGAAATGCTAAACAACACATTAAAGCATGCCAAAGCAACGAAAATATCATTTAATATCTCAAGATGCGATGAAATCATCCAGATGGATTTTGTAGACAATGGCGTTGGATTTGATGAAGAAAAACCAGCTCACGGTAAAAACCTGGGATTATCAGGTTTACGCTCCAGAGTTGAATATCTTGGGGGTACAATCAAATTGAAAAGTGAAAAAGCCAAGGGTACCAGGTATTCGATAACGATACCATTGCTTGAGAAAATTTAACTGAAAAACCATGATATTAAGCATATATATCATAAAATACTTGCTTTACGTAGTTATTATTTGTATATTGCACTGAACCAAAATGATACGACTAATCATCACCGATGATCATCCCGTTATCAGGGATGGGATCAAAACGATCCTCATCAATAACGCCGACATTGAACTGGTGGCCTGCGCCGGGGATGGTGATGAATTAATGAAAACTCTTGAAACAACAGAAACAGATGTTATCCTGATGGACATCAACATGCCGGGCATGAATGGCATTGAAGCTACCAAGCTTGTCAAGAAGAAATATCCCGGCATAAAGGTGTTGAGTTTTTCACAGTACGATGAAAAACGCTTTGTAAAGCAGTTGCTGAAAAACGGGGCCAGCGGTTACCTGCTTAAAAACTCAGCTTCAAGCGAATTGGTCCAGGCCATAAAAATGGTACACAGTGGCGGCATGTACCTGAGTGCAGATTTACCCAATGTATTCGGCGAAAAATCCAAACCCAGGTCAAATTACCTGTTCCCCGAGCTGAGTAGCCGCGAACGGGATGTACTCGTAGAGATTTGCAAAGAGAAAAATACCAACGAAATCGCCGAAATTTTATTTATCAGCCCCAACACCGTTGAAACACACCGCTCCAACCTGCTGTTAAAGGTTGGTGTAAAAAATACAGCCGGCCTTGTAAAATGGGCTATTGAAAACGAGATTGTTTAACACTTAAAATTAATTTATTATGGCACAAAGGTATTTACAAAGATTCTGGGTAGATAAAAGAATTGATGACACACAACTAAAAGTTAAATTTATTGTAGCATTGAATAACGATGAGAAATTAGTTCCTCCAGATGCTAACCCTGTTACTGATCATATCTGGGACAACATGGAAGGCCAGATTACACTTAATTACCAGGTAGAATATATTGATGGTGTAGTATATGATGGAAATCCTCCTGTACATTATCCTGTTACAGCTACTGTCAATTTTATTAATTTACCTCAAGCACATTGGAATGATAATCTTCCACACGGAACAGGAATCATCATAAAACATCCAAATGTGTTAAATTCTGATACCGATTTGATGGACACCTCTCAGGGAGGTACATATTAATATGCATTTTACTGATTATTGATGCAAAAGATCGTTCTCATATTCTGTATAGTATTAGTGACTGTTAAAACTGGATTTGCCAATTCCTATATTGAAAATCTGGATATTAATACGTTAAATACAAATCTGCAAAAAGCAAAGAATTACGAAAAGCAATTCAAATTCGATAAGGCTATATTAACCTTAGATACAGCTCTTTATCTTGCACAAACCGAAGACAACAAGCTTTGGTTTGCGCATTTACTGCGAATGAAGGCAAGAAGCTATCTAATTTCCAATAGTTTGGATTCTGCTCAGGTTTATTCTGAAAAGGCAAGATACGAAGCCATACAAATCGACAACGACACAATACATGCTATGGCATTATTGAACCTGGGCTCTGTAATTAGAAAAAAGGGTGATCTGGATTCAGCAAAGGTCTGTTATTCCCTGGCACTTGAACTGATGGAAAAGGCAAAAGATACCATTGGGATAGCGGAGGTTTTACAGGCATTTTCAATACTTTATAAATACACTGGAGATTACGATAAAGGACTTGAATGTGCGTTAAAAAGTAATTACTTCTACAAAAAGCTGGGGAAAACGGAGAAATATACACGCTCGCTCATCGATCTGGCCAATATTTATGAGCGATTGAAAGATTATGATACTGCGCTGGCTTGCTACGAAAAAAGTTATAAGTTAAGTCTTGTTAAAGATTTACCCAAAGTAGCTGCAACTTCATTATACAATAAGGGAGTAATTTATTACAGGTTAAAAAAATACGACCTCTCGGAAGCTGAATTCAATAGAGCGATAGCTTTTAATGATAGTATTCATGATAGTATTGAATTAACGAGAATCCATAACAGTATATCAATTGTGTATTACACAACAGAAAATGAAGAAAAACTAAAACATCATTTAAATCAGTCGCTCGAAATAGCGGAAATTTTAGAATTACCTGATGCAAAAATGCGCGCATTGAATACATTTGGCATGTATTACAGTAAAAAGAAAAATTATAACAATTCACTCTCATATTATCATGAATCGTTTGAACTTGCAAAACAAATGGGTGCCAATAAAGTCATTGCTTCAACTGCCGGAAATGTTTCTCTTGTTTATGAGAATCAGGGCAATTACAAGGAGGCACTTAAATACAATCGATTGAGTGCTGATTACTATGATTCAGTGTTCAATGAAACCAAACAGCGGGAAATAGAAAAACACAAAACCAATTATGAAATCCTACATTTAAAGGATCAGAACCAGATAAATGAGATTGACAAAAAACGAATGCGTGCCGAACGAAACGTAACCTTTGGATTATCGGTTTTTGTAGTTGTATTGCTTTTGGGATTGTTGATCTTTTTCAGGATGCGTGCCCGTAAGAACCGCATTATTGCCACTCAAAGAATTCAAAAGCTGGAGGATGAGAAAAAACTAATGGCAGCGCAATCGGTTTTAGTCGGCCAGGAAAAGGAACGTGAGCGTATCGCCCGCGAATTACATGATGGCATTGGCGTATTACTTTCCACAGCAAGTATTCACTTTTCAAGTGTTGAGGAAAAGGCAGATAAAGAAACAGGCGAGATGCTGAAAAAAGCCAATAAGTTGCTCAAAGAAGCAGGTAGGGAAGTCCGGCACATCTCACACAACATGATGCCGGGTGTTCTGTCGAAGTTTGGATTGAAAGAAGCCATCGAAGACCTGTTTGAAGTTGTGGAAGAAGCAGGTGATGTTAAAATCAACCTTGATTTGACTTGTGGCGAAGAACGGCTGGCAGAGAACATGGAGATTATGATATTCCGGGTAATCCAGGAATTGCTTAACAATACTATTAAACACGCAAAAGCGTCAACGGTCTCATTGTACATAACAAGAGGTGATGAAGAAATAAGTATTGATTATTTGGATGATGGTATTGGTTTCGATGAAGAGAAACTGCCTCAGGGTAAAAACCTGGGTGTTTCCGGAATCCGATCACGGATTGAATATCTTGGAGGAAAGCTGAAGCTAGAAAGTGAAAAGGGTAAAGGCACTAGGTATTCAATTTCTGTTCCCATCAGCGAAAAAATAGCTTGAGAAATTGTAAAATTAATATTACTAATAAAATAGGGTAAAAACGGATAAAGAATTATTGAATACAATAGATTTAACTGAGAGAAATAGAAAAAATAACACACGTTATCAGATGCGCGGATTCAGCAAAATATTTCTTTTTACCCCCTTCTGACCATTCAACGATTATTTACAGTTGCCAAAAGGACGCTATAGTTTGGGTTGAAACACAAGAAGGTACGATTAAAACAAAAGATATACCGGAAGGAGTGTAGGTATTTTAAACATATTTCTGAGAACAATTGGCAAAATTGCAATACATATTTCTTATAAGTATTCTATTAATATCAGTCAAGCTGGTATTACCCAATGGAAAGAATACAAATAAACCTGTACAAGTAAATGTTTATCTTGAACAGGCCAGGGATTATATGAATCAATTGCAATTTGATTCTGCCATCATGTATTTTGATTCTGCCCTGAATGAAGCCTTTAAATTGAATGATGAAACCCTTGAAGCACATATTACACGGCTGAAAGGAAGGGCTTTCATTTTAATGAGTCAGGATGATAGTGCATTGGTTTATCTGGATAAAGCGATTAACCTCGCTCAAATACTGGAGAACGACACAATTCTGGCTATCGCCTACATCAATGTCGCTTATATTTTAAAAGACAGAGGAATGGTTGATTCCGCCATGAATTTATATAATGAATCACTGCGTTTGTATGAATCAGCCAATGATAGTATAGGGATAGGAAAAGTGCACACCTCATTGGCCATTCATTATAAATATTCAGGTGATTTTGACCTTGGGTTAAAAAGTGCTTTGATAGCAAAGTACATATTTAGTAAACAAAAAATGGATGCTTCGCTGGCAAGGTCATACATAAATCTGGGAAATATTTATGAAAAACTGGGTGATTACGATACTGCCCTGGCTTGTTTTGAAAGATCATATCAAATTGGCCAAAAAATCAACAGGCCACAAATTTCTCTAACATCTCTAATTAACCGGGCGGTAATGTATTGGCATCGTGGTAATACAGAAATGGGTGAGGGGGACAGTTTAAAAGCAATTGAATCGTACAAATTAACAAGAGACGAATTTTTAAAGTCTATTGAATTCTGTAAAAATATTAATGACTTGAGAACGCTGGCAATGCTGTATTCCAATATTTCTATCGTTTATAGGAATTTGGCGATGTACAAAGAGGCCATAGAATCTGCTAAGGAATCAATACGGATTTCGAAGGAAATAAATATGTTGACTGATGAACTAAATGCCTTGAATAATTTAGGCGTAGCTTATAAAGCCATCAAGCAATATAAAAGCGCGGAGAAATCGTACCTTGAAAGCCTGAAGCTTGCCAGAATATCAAAACAAAAGGAAGCAATAAAAAAGGCCTGCGACAATTTGTCAACAATTTATGAATTGCTGGGAGATTATGAAAAATCCCTCAAATACTCCAGGTTAAACACTGTTTACCAAGACACTCTGTTTAATGAAAAGAAACAAAAACTGATCGAGGAACATAAAACCAATTTTGAGATTCTGCATTTAAAGGATTTGAACCAAATAAAGGAGTTGGACAAAAAACGGATGCGTGCCGAACGCAATGTTACCTTGGGTTTGTCTGTTTTTGTAGTCGTAGTCCTTCTGGGATTATTAATCTTTTTCAGGATGAGGGCAAGGAAGAACCGCATCATTGCTGCACAAAAAATCCAAAAGCTTGAGGATGAGAAAAAACTAATGGCAGCGCAATCGGTTTTAGTCGGCCAGGAAAAAGAACGCGAACGCATTGCCCGCGAACTGCACGATGGTATCGGCGTATTACTTTCCACAGCCAGTATTCACTTTTCAAGTGTTGAGGAAAAGGCAGATAAAGAAACCGCAGAAATGCTGAAAAAAGCCAATAAGTTGCTCAAAGAAGCCGGGAAAGAAGTCCGGCATATCTCGCACAACATGATGCCGGGTGTATTATCGAAGTTTGGATTGAAAGAAGCCATCGAAGACTTGTTTGAAGTTGTGGAAGAAGCAGGTGATGTTAAAGTCAACCTTGATTTGACCTGTGGCGAAGAACGGCTGGCAGAGAACATGGAGATCATGATATTCCGGGTTATCCAGGAGATGCTAAACAATACCATTAAACACGCAAAAGCCTCAAGGATCTCATTGTACATTACACGAGGAGACGAGGAAATATTTATAGATTACAAGGATGATGGGATTGGTTTTGATGAGGATAAATTGCCTTTTGGTAAAAATCTAGGTGTATCGGGTATCCGTTCAAGGATAGAATACCTGGGAGGAAAGCTGGAGTTAGAAAGTGAAAAAGGCAATGGCACAAAATACTCCATATCAATTCCCATCAGCGAAAAATTAAGGTGAAAGTACCACCACAGTTAACCCCTGCTTCAGGCCTGCCTTGCCGTCAGGCAGGCGTCCACGCCTGAAGAATAATTTACTTCCCCTGTATCTCACTCCATGCTTCAAGTGTCCACACTTGAAGAATTAATAGTTGATCTATGCTTGTTCACTAATGCCAACTATAACCCCAGATAATTGGTGTAATATTTTACATCAATAAGATTGTATGGCTGAAATCCGCTATTTTTTTCATTTAACGGAATAGGATTATAAACCTTCGGTGTAAG
This sequence comes from Chlorobiota bacterium, assembly GCA_030596395.1. Lineage (GTDB taxonomy): Bacteria > Bacteroidota > Bacteroidia > Bacteroidales > F082 > JAADID01. Next base: position 24,214 of record JAUVKF010000032.1, read on the forward strand.
TGTGGCTCCTTTGTATCAATTATTAATCACTAAAATTTACTAAAATGAAAACACGAATCGCAACCCTGTTCTTTGTATTAGGATTGTTCTTAACTGCAACAGTCTTTGCAAACGGACCAGTACCGGCTTCAAAAGCCGTGTCTGAATCAATCGCTAAATTAATCCAAAGTAAACTTGAGTATCCTGAGTTTGCCATTAGTGAAAAATTTGAATGTAACGTAGCTGTCAGCCTTGAAATCCAGGATGACGGAACTTTCAATGTTGATGCAGCCAACTGTGTTAGTTCAGCGATGAAAGAATATGTTGTTGAACATATTGAGGACATTGTATCCGATGAACATGCACGTTATGCAGGCCAGACAGTTTTATTGAAGATAAAATTCGACCTTCTGCTTTACTAACTTCTAGTAACGCTTTACGTACCCTGAAGGCTTCGGCCTATATTCAAAAATGCCTGGTAGATATATCCACCAGGTATTTTTTTAGTCTCTAAAATCAAATAGCTGAAATCCACTATTTTTTTCATTTCCCGGAATAGGGCTAAAAATATTCGCTAAAACTGCTTCACCTTTGTATCACAAATTAATACTTAAAAAATTACTACCATGAAAACAAAAGTTTTAGTACTCGCGACTTTACTGCTTGGAGGTTTCATCTTTACCTCATGCCAAAAAGACAATGCTTTGTTGGAAGACAATGCAACCGGACAATCCTTTGCTAAAGATAATTATAGCGAAGAACAAGACCAGGAGGAACCTGTCTGGGTATACCAATTACACAATTATCCTGATCCGTTTATCACCGCTACAACAATTGAGTACAAATTGACTCGTACTGCATTTGTAAAGTTGATTGTTTTTTCATCAGATTCACGTTGGAAAAAAGTTCTGGTTAAAGAAATCCAAAGCAAGGGCACACAAACTGTTGAGTTTGATGCAACCGGACTTCCTGCTGGTGAATACATTGCAGAGGTGAGAGTTGGACCGAAGGTTCTTACAGACGCAATGATAAAAATAAATGGAATTACTTTAGAGGAGGAAGCAGAACGTCATTAAAAGAAAATCAAGCCCTCATAAGCTACCAGAAAACCTCGAAAAGCCCTGAAAATAGGGATCTTAACCTACTCAGCCCGACTTAAACCATAAGTCGGGCTGAATTGTTTTAAAACCACATAGCTGAAATCCGCTATTTTTTTCAATTACCGGAATAGGATTAAAAATATCAGTCCAAACTGTCTCACCTTTGTATCACTAATAATCCCTAAAAAAAACTATCATGAAAACTAAAGTTTTAATTATCGCCGGTCTGATCTGCACGGGAATGATATTTACTTCTTGTGAGAAAGACAATGCACTGACCGAAGACACCAATTTTGAACAGCTTGACGCCGTTTCACCCAAAGCTGGTATCTCAAACAGTAAAGAAAATTGGGAAGACATTGGTAATGATCCTATCTACAATCTTCCCAATCCTTTTACAAATTATACAACTATTCACTATAAATTGATGCCTGGTTCAATTGATGCCGGTGAGCTTGATACTGGCGCATGGGTACGCCTTACTGTTTATAGTGTAGAAAATTTAGAACTGGTAATTGTATTGGTAAATGAATACCAGAAATTCGGAAGACACATGGCAAAATTTAATGCATCCGGTCTTCCGTCCGGTAACTATATTGCCGAGTTAAAAGTTGGACCAAAGGTTTTTAAGCAGGTTATGACAAAAAAACCTGTTAGTGGGATAGATTATAATTCCCCTGTTAACGACATCGACTAATTTATTGCTAAAACAAAACTAATAACGCTCCTGCAAAACTATTAACAGGGAAGTTAACACCGCAATCCTGACAGTAATCGTCAGGATTGTTTTTTTAGTGGAATACCACCATTTTTATTATTTACCCAAAAAGGGTTAAAAAAATCCGGGAAAAGTGGCTCAACTTTGTATTATAATAATTAAAAAAATGAAAGCCATGAAAAATACAAAAGCATTGATCGCCGTGGCACTGTTTGTTGCCACTTTACTTTTTACGGCTTACACCAATGAAGCCAGGCCGGAAAATGGAAAATCCTTTGGTACAAAAAAAGTAATTAGTCCTGTTAAACAGGATTCAACATATATATTCCGGATAACATCTCTTTAAATAGCGATGCAATAAACGGATGACCCTTGTAAAACCAGTTCGGTACTACCGAACTGGTTTTTTATTTTTCAATTAATCATTGTGATTTTAATTTTGTTGGAACAAAACAAAAGGCGGGTTTGGTTTCAGGCAGCAGCCTGATTCTGGATGATGTGGTTGAAATCATATCGGATTAGAGGCACAGAATCCTGGCCAAGTCATAGCGTCAACTTTCACAAGCATGCTGGCGCTTCCCTGGTGTGTCAACATAATTGTTCAAAATAGGAATTAGACCCTGGAAAACAATCGTAAAGAGTAGGTGTTTAAATAGATACTTGTTTGAAAATGAATACTTGTATTACCTCATCAACACCATCTTTCCTGTTTCCACTTTTTCGCCAGCCTTCAGTCTGAAATAATAAATCCCTGCTGGTTGCGCCTCAGCATCCCACCTGAGTTGCTGCTTACCTTGCGATTGCTTTTGCTGAATCAAATCGACTTGCATACCCAGGTGGTTGTAGATAGTGATTGAAAGCTTTCGTGATTCGTCGCGGGCACATCTGGTCAGGGTCTATTTTAAAAACCCTCTCGCACACCCATGTTCGGGTAGATAATCCAAATCGTAGAGCTCTGTTAGAAATAAGAATCAAAGCCTTCATCAAAAATTGTATTTTTGCTTTAATCATTTGTTTTTCAATCATGTAATTTTATACAATACTTAAATGAAGATATATATAACAGATAACCCACTTAACAAAAACGATGACAAAACACCAATATATACGGAGCATAATTACATTCCTAAACCAACACCCTGGGTGGAGGCTTTTGCATTAAAGAAATCTAAAACTACTGATTTTATAACGAATTTGTACTTTCAAACAGTAGAAACAAATGGTTTCAGTTATTTCTATCCAGAGATAAATCAACAAATCAACCGAATTAGATTTGAATGGCATTATGATTTTAGAGATGTAAAGTATTTTTTAAGGGTAGGTTTTTGTTTTAAAGTAAAAGATCTTGAACTATATGATCTTGAATATTATATCCAAAGACATGATCAATATAAAGACATTAAAACTCCGTTAGAACAATTTGAAATTGCTAAAGAAGAGCATTTAAAAATTATCTCTTTCATACAAGCTAATATTGATGAGGCTATCCGAAGAATCAATGATAAACCTGATAAACAGTTTGACACTATACATTATATTAAACTCCAACGATTTGTTAAGCATATAACTACGATAAATAACGAATTAAGAGTCCTTCCATCACAAATTATTGGTAATGACATAGTCTCAGCTGTTATTATACCTCAATCAGGGTTTTCATATAGCAGTTGTCAGAGATTTGTTGATGAAAAAGCGAATATTTTATGCGCAATATGGTCACTTTCAATCGATCATGTAAAACTCAAGCACATCAAAGCTGCCCCTATCATGATTGATGATGCCAGAATAAGCAATGAAATTTTGTTAAAAAAGCTAGACCAATTTTATCCTAAAGGGAAACCTATTGGTGATTCGAGACCAAAAGAGGTAAACTCTGATGACCTTGATACTGTAGATTGGATTTATGACGGTTTAAATTCCCTTCAAGATCAAAAAAGTAAAAGAAAGTTTATCAATGTTTTATTCTCTTTCTACTCTGGTATTGACGCCAAAACTATAAACCGAACATTAACACTGGTTAGTCTTGTGGCCTGTGTAGATTCAATAACTAAAGAGCTTTTCCCTGAGTTCCATGATGCAAATGGTTCTAGAAAAGCTATTGTTCATTGTTTAACAGAAACTCTTAAAGGAAAATATAATGAGAAAGATATTGACGCATGGACTAAACGTGTTTATAATGAACATCGATCAAGCTATGTACATGGAGCTAGTATTAAATATGAGGAATTCTCTCAGAATATGGATGGAAACAATTTTGCTGGTTTACCCAATTCATTGCCGACTCAAAATAGTCCTGTAGGAAATCAGTATAAATACGAAAATGATTTAGAGACTTTAATGCTTGTCTCTAAAATGTTATTGTTCAGGTTTTTAGAAAACTTGTCAGGAAAACTATTTTTTAAACCTGATTTGTTTGATAACATTGATTTCAAGTTAAAGTCAGAACCAGAAGTATATATGGGTTTGATTAATAATGGATGGATTCGCGCTTTCAACCCGCCAAAAGATTAATACCTTATTACATTTTTGTAATAATTACCAGATTGTTTTAATTAAAGAACGTTTAGATTCAAAATTAGCAGGAAATGCGGTATTTGCCCAGGCTTGGTATCAAAAATACTTCCAGACCATTCAATAAACCATTTATGGCATATTTCTGCCGGAGGTTGCTGAGCAAGTCTGTAATTATTTGTTGATTGACCTTCCCCTGTGCTCATCCGCAGCTACCTCTGTATTTCAATAAGCTTGAAAAAAGTACATTGAAACCCAGCCGCTGCTTATTGCTTGTGCGGCCTGCGATCAGTCGGGCTTCGACGCTAAAAATATTGATCCACGCACAACCCACCGTTAATTCAATATTGTCACTTCCTCGTGTAAAAACATATCCACTAGCCGGATTGCATCCTTTTCCTGACGAAGTCACCCTCAACCGCGAAAAGGCTGTGTGGATGAGATAGCTGTTAAGCAATTTGTATATTGTAATGTAAAGCCAACAAAAAACTTCCGATTTCAACCAATATTGTGTGTTATGCACAAAAGAAATAAAATCTTACTTTTGTACTTCATTTTAATTAATTAATCATGAGTCAAGGAACAGTAAAATTTTTCAACAATTCAAAAGGTTTTGGATTCATCGCCCCTGATGACGGAAGTAAAGATGTATTTGTCCATAAAAACGGATTAATCGATCAGATAAACGAAGGAGATAAAGTAAGCTTTGATGTGGAGGAAGGACAAAAAGGATTGAACGCAGTAAATGTTAAAGTAATATAATATTACTCTTAGACCGTCTTACATTGTATAAGTCTGTCATAGTTGATAGGCTTTTTACAATTTTCAAAATTAATTTCTCCTACGAAAGTGAGCATTATGTCTTGTGATGTTTATTAACAGACAATTCAAGTGCATAACACTACCTAAATGGCATAAAAACGCAGTTTAGTTAAATGTTAAATTCCAATCAACCCACAATCCCACTCATGCCCACTTGTCTTCAATTGTATAAGGATATCGGACAAGTGGAGGTGAGCAATTCCACATCAACCGCAAAGATAATCCGCACTCCACCGCCGTAAACGTTATATAAATGCTGATGGATTGCTTATTTATTGGAATCAGCAACGTTGACTATGGCTCGTTGCTTGATTGGTTTGATGCTTACGATTTGGAATTGGAGAGCTGTGTTTAACCTACCAAAATACCTACCAATCGAATTATTAGAAAATTATAAAAAGCAGAAAACCACTCTGTTAGAGAGTGGTTTAAGTTGCCCGACCAGGGTTCGAACCTGGAATCTTCTGATTCAGAGTCAGACGTGTTGCCAATTCCACCATCGGGCACTATCCACCATTACCTTAACCACGAATATCGCCACAAAATTAGAAAAAAATGAAGCAGAAAGGCAAACAGAATAGGGATAAAAAACTCGTTTAATTGCGAAGGAGTTCCGATAGCTATCGGGACGACTGCGGCAATCTCCTTGTACTATTCTTGTTCCAACTCAGGAGATCCCAGCGGTCGCAAGCTCCCTCGTCTGCCTGCTCCGCCAATTGGCGGATTCGGCGAAGGCAGGGCGGACAGGGAATTAAATGATAATAGGATATGTTATTTGTATTACTCAACTCAACCATTAACAAATAACCATTAACCTACAACCAATCACCTGTTCTTTTTCGCCCAGGGATCACGCAAGGGAACAGTCCGGTTAAATACCGGGTTTTCCGGTGTTGAATCCTTATCCATACAGAAATAACCCAGGCGCTGGAACTGAAATTTGTCTTCGGGTTTAGCTGATTTTATTGATGGTTCCAGTTTACAGTGCCGCAAAACTGTTAGCGAGTCGGGATTGATGAATTCTCTGAAATCTTTGTCTTTGTGCCCGTCAGGATCTTCATCCATAAACATGCGGTCGTATAACCTGATTTCAGCATCGAATGAATTTTCAACGGATACCCAATGTAAAGTACCTTTCACTTTTCTGTTTGCTCCTGCTCCACCACTTCTTGAATCAGGGTCGTAAGTACAATGGATTTCTGTGATGTTTCCATCATCATCCTTTACAAAGTCTTCACATTTTACAATGTAGGCGCCTTTCAACCTTACTTCACGTCCAGGTCCCATCCGGAAAAACTTTTTGGGTGGGTCTTCCATAAAGTCATTCTGCTCGATATATAATTCACGGTTAAACGGCACTTTGCGTTTCCCTGCTTCAGGGTCTTCCGGATTATTATCCACTTCCATCAGTTCTGTTTTTCCTTCAGGATAATTAGTTATCACAACCTTAACCGGATCGAGTACTGCAAAAACGCGGGGAGACATTAGGTTCAGGTGTTCGCGAACACTGAATTCGAGCAAGCTAACATCAATTATATTATCCCGTTTTGCAATACCAACCCTGTCGGCAAAAGCCCTGATTGACTGGGGTGTATATCCTCTTCGGCGCAACCCTGAAATTGTTGGCATACGCGGATCGTCCCATCCATTCACCAAACCTTCCTGCACAAGCTGCAACAATTTGCGTTTACTCATAACCGTGTAGCTGAGATTTAACCGGGCGAATTCGATTTGCCTAGGACGGTAGGTATCCTCAGCAATCTGGTCAAGAAACCAGTCGTATAGCGGACGGTGTATTTCAAATTCGAGTGTGCAGAGCGAATGGGTAATTCCTTCAATAAAATCCGATTGTCCGTGTGCGTAATCATACATAGGATAAATGCACCATTTATCACCTGTTCGATGGTGATCTTCATGAAGAATCCGGTACATAATCGGATCGCGCATGTGCATATTGGGTGAAGTCATGTCGACTTTTGCACGAAGCACCTTCGAACCATTTGGAAATTCACCTGCTTTCATACGCAGGAACAAATCCAGGTTTTCTTCAATTGTCCGGTTTCGAAAGGGGCTTTCGATGCCTGGCCTTGTGGGAACACCTCTCTGCTCACTGATCAGGTCCTGAGGCTGGTCGTCAACATAGGCAACGCCTGCTTCGATCATTTTTATTGACCAGTCGTACAGCCGGTCAAAATAATCTGATGCAAAATAGGGTTTATCATGCCATTCAAAGCCAAGCCAGCGTACGTCCTCCATGATTGAGTCAACATATTCAACTTCTTCTTTCTCGGGATTGGTATCGTCAAAACGCAGGTTGCACAAACCGTTGTATTCTTCTGCGAGGCCAAAATTCAGGCATATGGATTTGGCGTGGCCTATGTGCAGGTATCCATTAGGTTCCGGTGGAAAACGCGTATGCACCCGGCTTTCATTTTTTTTGTTTTTTAAATCTTCACTGATTATTGCTTCGATAAAATTTAACGATCGCTTATCATTTTCAGGAAACTCCATTCAATTCCTTATTTTTAAATAAGCTGCAAAAGTAGTTAGAATTAGAATATTGCAAATAATGTCTATATGGGAAATTCCGCCAACGGGCCAGTCTGAATAATTATTGTATTTCAAATGTTAAATATTTATTAACATATTAATATCCAAAAACATACAAGTGTACGCTGATGTACAGCACATGTTTAATGGTGAACATTATTTAAGCTTCTTCCCAAAAAATAATTTTACAGTTTTCTCAATATCAACCATATATATTTTTTGGCACGTGTTTAGAGTAACTATCCATGCAACCATTTAATTTATAATTTTTAAATACATAAGTCATGAAAACAAGAATCGCAACCTTAATGATTGTATTTGGCCTGTTCTTAACAGCAACAGCCTTTGCAAACCAACCAGTACCGGCTTCGAAAGCAGTATCAAAATCAGTCGCTAAATTGATTAAAAGTGAACTGGATTATCCTGAATTTGCTATCGAAGAAAAATTTGAATGCTGTGTTGTAGTCAGCATCGTTATTCAGGATGATGGATCCTTCGATGTGGACTGTGCCAACTGTATAAGTGAAGAAATGAAAAAATATGTTGTTAATCAAATTGAGAATATTAATACTGAAGACTTTGCACGATATGCAGGTCAAAATGTATTATTGAAAATTAAATTTGATATTTTAACAGTTTAATTTCTGGCAATACTTCTCATATTCTCAGGGCTTTGGCCTGTTGTTTTTTGGTGCCCGGTCAGTATTCGTACGACCGGGTTTTTTTGTGCAAGCAGCCTTTCGTGTGTTTTCATTGTCTTAATTTATATCGACTATAAACCATTTGGTTGAAATATTTTGTAATTTTCACATCCTTTTTTGAAAATGCACTTATGAACATCCATAGATATATTATTATTGCTGTTTTTGTGTTTACCGCGCAAGTTGTGTGGTCCCAGTCAGGTCAATTAATTCATATTACAGAATCCGATCCATTTAATAATCCTGAGCAAATACGAGATTGGGTTCTCAACACCTTGCATGGAGGAGGAGGTGTGATTGACACTGCCAGTATCACGTTTACAGGTAATTCCCTTCAGCTTGGCAAATTTCATTTGGGTGGACCATCTATTGGCCTGGACTCAGGAATCGTCATTTCAAACGGAAAAGTGATACAAATTCAATCATATAATAACCTTCCTGATGACTCATTTGATTTTAATGGTCCCCCTGATGCTGATCTTGACTCAATATATTCTCAACAGTACGGTTTATCCATTAACCCCGTTTTCCCCCCTCCCCTAAAACCTTACACCGGAGATGCTGCTGTAATTGAGTTTGAATATACACCGTATGGAGATATAATATGGTTAACATATGTATTTGGTTCAGAAGAATATCCATATGTTTCATTGCAACCACCACCCTCGGATATCGACTATACAGGTTTGACTGCACCCTATAGCCTGGATGAAATGTTTGATATTTTTGGAATTCATATTGACTGGCCAGGTCGCCCATTCAAAAACCTTGCACAGGTGGGTGAATTATCGGGTCCTGTTGATGTTGTGGTTACTACTGTAAACATTGATAGAAATAATCATGAATTTGTAGTCAACCCCGGTGGTATTGGGTCTTTTGGTGTTCAGTTTGACGGTTTCACCAAACCAAGTCCTGGTTTAAAGATTCGTAAAGAGGTAGAACAATGTAAAAAGTATAAAGTTAAAATTGCTATTGAGGATTTTCTTGTTCCCGATCCCATAAATCCGGATCTTTCATATTACAATTACAATTCAGGCGTGTTTCTTGGTGCAGGTAGCCTGATAGGTGGTGTAAATGCACCACCGTGGACAACAGAACATGAATATACGAATCCTGCCGGCCCTTTAGAAGGTAAATTAATTGAAGGAGGCTGCAACAACTTAGTAATTACTTTTAACTTGGAATTTGCCCTGGTTGATACAAATAGTAATTACTACATTGGTTACATAATTCCAAAATATACCGATAAGATTGAAATCAGGTATCTGGATGATAATACTTTGGTTGTCGGCGATTCAGTTATCATACCTCCCGGAGAATTGACACGATCAATAGTGCTTTCAGCAGTAAATATTGATGTGAATACTGATGCCAGTATTGAATACCAGGTTGAACCATGCGATCGGATTGTGCCTCAAATAGGAGCGGGCTATGATGGTAAGATAGAATTTGAGTTAGTAGATAACGAACCATTCTCCTTCGACCCTCCTCTCCCAAAAGTTTATGAAGCCTATTGCAAAGAAACAATTGAAATTAAAAAGTCGGATATGCAAGCCATAACAGAAGGAGGCGTTGATCCTGTTTCGTATATCTGGCCCGATGGGGTTTTGCCTTCACCACCTGTTTATAATTATACAGTGAATGCATCACCTGACTATGTAGAGGTGATGGTCAATGATTTATGTGATAATTCCGACACAATACTGATCAGAATTGATAACAAGCCCATTGTTCTTGATCAAATCCAACAGATATTTTTGTGTGGACCAGGCCAAAGCGCCACCGTTCCGGTAGATGTAATTGTACCTGATGAAGATGATTATTCTATCGAACATGTGAAATGGTGGAAACAGGGCACCCCAATTCCACCACTTGGTGATGAGGATGGCGATGAGATTACTGTGGTATATGATGTGGTTGTGGGTGATGATATCTGGACCTGCCTTTATGAAGTAGTAGATGTCTGTGGAGGAGAAGCTGATGCAGCGTTTGAAGTGAACCAATCAAGTCTTGTTTTGAATGATGATGGGATTTGCAGCGGTGACGACATTGTATTGTTTACCGGAACACCTGCACACTGGTATGAATGGTACAGGGAAGAACCAGCAGGAGGTTTAACATTGGTTGGAACATCCCAATCAACTACCGACAGTAATTACCCGGCAGGTGAAAACGAAATTCGTTACCTGTTAAAAATTGAAGATAATTGTGGAGAAGAACAGGAAGCCTGGATGACTGTTTTTATTGATATTTATGAACCGGAAATTACGATTATTCCAGGTGATGAAATTTGTTTTGGAGAGACCATAACTCTTGAAGCCAATGCTGGTGCAACGGAATATTTCTGGACTGAAACAGGGGAGACTACCAGGTCCATAACACTGGATGATACTGAATACCAATTAGGACTGAATCAATATACTGTTGAAACAGTTTCCAGTTCAGAGCTTTTTTATTGTATAAACAGCGCTTCAACAGAATTTACAGTTTATTCTAATCCCGAAGCTGCTTTTACTATTGATCCGGCTGATCATCCCTGCACGAATACAGATATCAGTTTTGATTATTTACATGACGAATCGAACAGGACATTTGCCTGGGATTTTGGAGATGGGTCAGCAACGGATAATAATCCACACACCATACACCAGTACTCTGATGCGGGAACTTATTACGTTAATTTATTTGTTGAACATACCTATCCAACCGGGTACAGATGTTCGAGTGATAGCACGGCCAGCGTTATCGTTGATCCGTTACCGATTGCGGCTTTTTCACCTTCCCCAATTGAAGGTTGTGAGCCACTGGATGTAACATTTACCGATAATTCAGAGGATGTGTTTCCAACCGCAACTTACGACTGGACCTTTGGAGACGGGAATACGTATAGCGGCTTACCGGGCGCAGTTAATCATACTTATGATTCAGCAGGAAGCTATACAGCTGGCTTGACAGTAACCAATACAGGAAACTGTTTTACAAGCACTTCCTATCAATACATTCAGGTTCATCCAAATCCTGATGCCGACTTTGTTGCTAATCCATGGGTAACTACAATGGATGACCCTGAGATTGAATTTTATAATGAAAGCGACAGCGATGATATACTGGATATATTTGAATGGGATTTTGACGATAACAACGGAAGTTCAGATGAAAACCCGTCCCATACTTATGTCGAACCAGGACTGTACAACGTGTATTTTCGTGTTGAAACAGAAAAAGGTTGCTGGGATACCATCGTTAAGCAGGTTGAGTTGTCACTGTATGTGAAAATGTATATTCCAACTGCTTTTTCACCCAACGGTGACGGACTTAATGATAAATTTGAAGTTAAAGGAACACCTATTACCGATTACAACCTGTATATTTATGATCGCTGGGGAAAACAAATTTGGAGCACCCACAATTGGGAAGATCAATGGGATGGTACTGACAAATCAGGAAATATGGTTCCCATTGGAACTTACATCTATAAAATCGCCGGAACCAGTCCCGATCCCGATTCAAACTATGAGTTAGGAGCTATAACCTTTCAGGGAATGGTAACAGTTACAAAATAAATGTTCTCTTAGTCACATAAAATTTCATCGGTGCTCAAAAACACATTTTATAAGTAGTTGATTAATATATCTTTAGGGACTAGGTTTGAAATAGTTGATTTTGGATAAGTTTGCTATTGGTGACTAGATAATTTAAAGAACGGTAGATGTGTTGTAGTTATCCATTTTCCCGAAAGGCCTCTATTAACGTATATAATTACCTGTTGTTTCTTGCCAGTTTTTAGAAATGCCATCCTGAGAAAAAGATACGGAGGGAAATACCGGTGCACAATCCTGTATTCGCTCTACATTTTTACCAAAATAAAAAGCAACTCAAAGATAGCAGACGTTACAGAATTTTAGATGGTAAATCGTGTCAAAGTCAAGACTTTAAAACGTTTAAGTATATTTTATTTGTAATTTTAACCTTTAAAATTGAAGCAGGCACTATGAATACAAATAGATTGAAGTGCATTTTTTTACTTCTTTTCTTTATTGGTCATCTAAATATTTATTCTCAAATGCCTGAGTTAATCAAAATTACAGAAGCTGATGGCTTTGACTATCCCATTCAATTGCAGGATTGGGTGTTAAACATACTTCATGGCGGTGGTGGAGAATTTGATACCGCAAGTATCAAGTTTACAGGTAATCCGCTGCAACTAGGGAAATTTGAAAATGGGATTACTTCAATAGGTTTAGACACAGGAATTATCTTTTCTACCGGAAAGGTTATTGATATCCAGAGTCATAATAATTCACCTTATCAAAGTTATCATTTTGATGGCTTACCTGATGCTGACCTCGACTCCATGTATTCAAAGGATTATCATCTTCCTATTAATCCTTTTCCACCTCCCCCAATAAAATATACCGGTGATGCTGCGGTAATCGAATTTGAATATCTTCCTTACGGTGACGAAATTGTTCTACGATATGTGTTTGGCTCGGAAGAATATAAACACTGGAAGTTCCCTTCCTCTCCGCCCGATGATATAAACCTGACTGATGGCCCTTATTCACTCGACAGGATGCATGATATCTTTGGTATTTCAATTGAGGAATCAGGCAGGCCTTTCAAAAATATTGCTATGATTGCTCCTCGGGAAGATTTAATTTATGTTGATATTCATAAC
>JAUVKF010000070.1 GCA_030596395.1 Chlorobiota bacterium
GCATTTCTGGGTATTACCATTGAGCCTTCCAATGTTTTGGATGCAAATTCGGCCCTCAGGTATTGGCCCGGGAATAATGCTTTGTTCTTCTCTGGTGACAGTGCTACATATATTGTAATGGCTTGTGAGCTGGGATCCATAAAATTTGATTTCCGTACTACTGCGCCTGTCCAGTTTGTGTGGCGGTCTTTGGTACTTACCTTTACTTTATCACCTACATGAATCCAATAAGCATCTTCAATTCGTACGGGAACCTCTAATTCCAGCTTATCCGTGCGAATCATTGATGCTATTCGGGCACCCGGATTTGCAACTGAGCCAGGCTCAAGATAAACTCCCGTGAATGTTCCATCGAATGGAGCGTAAAGCCTGTATTTTGAGAGCCTGATCTCCGCACTTTTTATGCTGAAATAATCATTCAGGATATTTCGGCTGGCAAGAAAAACTTTTTCCTTATCCGAATCGAGGTCAGGTAATTCTGGCAATGGCCTGTCAATTTTTATGGCATTGAAAAAATCCTGGTATTTTTTATAGCTTTCAGGAAAATCAATCCTGATGTCGGGCAAGATGGAGGCAATCCCATTCATAAACCGGCTTTTGCTGGCTTTTAAATTGTTTCTGGCTTCTTCATCAAATATCCTGATCAACAGATCGCCTTTTCTAAACCTGGTTCCCTCCCTTAGCACAACTTTTCCGGGCAATATTTGTCCCTGCACTTCGGCACTTAAATCAACAGACTGTTGGGAAGACAACCTCCCTGTTTCAATAATTTTTGCAGTATTGTCAGAATAAGTTACTTTTTCAGCTTTCACATATAAAATTGCTACCTGTTTTTCTTTTTCTTCCGGCGATTCTGCCATGCCCGCAAACATGCCATAAAGCATGTAAGTTATTACAAACAGCACAACAACTACCAGGATGCTGATAATAGATTTTCTCCAATTCATTACGCGTAAATTTTTGTAAAAGTACTTTTTCTAATTTTTGTTCACCGAACTAAAATTAGCGAATGTAATCTGAATATGATTTATGGCAAAATAAAAATCGGCGAATGGGGGATTTTTAAAGGTGAAAAGCATAAATAGTTGTTTGAAAACAATTTTTTGTGCGACAAACTAAAAACTTAGAGTTTGTATTTAAACTGGGCGAAAAATATAAGTCTACAGATCGTATGCCCCTTTAAAGAGTACTTGTTTCCCTTTCATGAACTGTTGACCTGCTCCAACAATTTCGAGAGAATCCTCGTTAATATGACCAACCTCAACCTTCGTTTTTTCAAAAATGTATTCTTTTTCGCTAACAGATTTACTTATAAAAACATAATATTGTCCTTCTTCAAGCACAAAAGCACTGACAGGCAGGCAAAGTCTATTCTGAGTGTCGGTAAATATCTCTGCTTCTATATACATTCCAATAACCACTGGAATTTTTGCATCATCTGTAATATGACAATGAACGGTAACAGTCCTGTCAGTCTCATCAATTATTTTACCAACTAAAAAGACCTCTCCGGAATAACTTAAAGAATTGGCTTCGGGAATACTAAAAGACATTTGCTGCCCTTTTTTTATTTTCAGGATATCGTTCTCATAGACTTTCAGCTCAATATGTAAATGATCAGTATTAATTATCTCGAAAATTACATCTGTTGGATCGGCAAACTTTCCTTTTACAGCATTTACTTTTGTGATATAACCATCAATTGGCGAATACAAATTAATGGATGAGGAAATTGATTTGGGTTTAATTTTATCCGGATTGATGTTGATCATTTGCAGCATTTTTCTTAATCCCTCAAAATTTGCCAGTGCACTGTTATAATCGCTTTCTGCCTGTTGCCTGTTATTTTGAGATGTGATTTTTTCTTCTGCCAATATTATTTGCCGATCGTAAACCGTCTTTAAATAAGTTAATTTTTCTTTGGCTTGCAGATAATCTTGCTGCAACCGGATATATTCAAGGTTTTTGAGACTAATCAGAAATTGTCCCTTTTTAACATAATCACCTGATAACAATGGTGTAGATTGAAGATATCCCCCAATAAATGACCTTACTTCAGCTTTGTTTTCATTTGGCACCTCAATATAACCTGCTGCGGTAATAGTTTTATCAACATTATTTTTGCTTACCATGCCAATCTCCATACCGGTATTTTCAAACTGAGTAGAACTTATCCTATAAATATTCGGATTGTTTCTTTCCCCTTTAACCATGGCCTGAGTTGGCTTTTTCTCCTCAATTTTCTCTTCAATTGACGATAGTTTTTGCCCCTTATCCGGCTTTTTTTCCTGGCAGGAGAAAAGAAAGATGGAAGTAATAATCAGCAGAACTAAAATGGTGATCCTATTTCTCATGGCTTTATTGTTTCTAATAATTCAGGTATTTTATTTCAAGCATTGTCTGGTTATATTCATTCAGATTTTCCAGATAATCGAGTACAATCTTGGTGGCTTCATCCAAACTCTGTATATATTGAAAAAAGTTTATTTCACCGTTATAGTAACTTCTTTCTGCGGTATTAACTATTTCACGTGCCAATGTTTGCCCGGTATGTTGATAGTAATCCACAGCATGTTTGTAAACCTTTAATTTGGATTGCAATTGTTCATGTTTTGAATTCAATACGAGCTTATATGATTCAGCCTCGTGGCTAATAATATCTTTTTCAAGTTTTGAAGAACGAAGGTTTGCTTTTTGAGGTCCGAACCAAAGTGGTAAAGCAATACCCACTGTATAGGCATTATAAAAATTGGGAAGCGGGCCCTTGTTGGTGCTGAGATAATACCCCAGTTGCAGATCCGGCAAGAACATGTTTTTTCCCAGACTTACCTTAATTTCGGACATGCGCTGTGCCTTACTGTAAAATTGAATTCCGGGAATTGCCTCCAGATTTATTGTTTCAGTTAGCAAAATCGGCTCTAATGTTTCGTCTTTAATAACAAATGAACTGTCAACCTGTAAAACTTCTTTTAAGGACTGGTATGCGGCAGCAATATTATCTTTAGCCTGCATAACCAATGTATTCATCTGGTTGCGTTTCGCCTGGGCGGTAAGTTTTTCAAGATTATTAGTTCCTCCCAATTCAAACCTTCTTTCGGCAGCATTTGCAAAATTCTGGTACAAACTATCGAGATACAGAATGAGTAGTTGCTTATTTTGGATAAAAACAATGTTATAATATCGCTGCGAAACCTCCTTAATCAGATCACGTTTTTTAATCTGGAACGTAAATTCCTGCATTTGATATTGTTGCCTATTAATCTTCTTTTGGAGACTGTAAATTGAAGGAAATTCAAAATTTTG
Organism: Chlorobiota bacterium; assembly: GCA_030596395.1. Classification (GTDB taxonomy): domain Bacteria; phylum Bacteroidota; class Bacteroidia; order Bacteroidales; family F082; genus JAADID01. The sequence continues at coordinate 3,304 of JAUVKF010000070.1, forward strand.
AGATATCCCAATTTCGTTAAGAACGAGTCCGTTTTCACCAAAATTATTCTGGTCATAATTATAATAAAATGAGGTTTTCTCAATATTGACAGCAGTTGGAATCATGCTTTTTGCTTGTTCTGTTTTAAGCTCATATGATTTTAATTCATTATTGTTTTGAATAGCCCATTCGATGGCCTGGTCAAGGGTTAATTCTTTTTCCTGCGTATATGATTTTTTACTCAATAACAATCCTGGAGAAAGCAACAATAAAATCATCAACAGTTTTTTGGATTTTAACAATATTTCTCTTCTTTTTTCAAAAACTGAATATAAAACAGGCAATCCTATCATGGTAAGGAGGGTTGAGCTAATGAGCCCGCCAATAACAACAGAAGCCAACGGCCGCTGTACCTCAGCACCTGCCGATGTTGAAATAGCCATCGGTAAAAATCCAAGGGCAGCGGCTGAAGCAGTTAAAAGGACCGGCCTAAGGCGTAGTCGCGTTCCGGTAATTACACGTTCACAAATATCAGTTAAGCCTTCATTTTTAAGCTCTTTAAACTGTTCAATAAGTACAATTCCATTCAAAACCGCAATACCAAAAAGTGCAATGAACCCTACACCCGCCGATATGCTAAAAGGCATGTCCCTGAACCAAAGCATCAACACCCCCCCGATAGCTGATAAAGGGATTGCTGTAAAAACCAACAATGCATCGGAGAAACTTTTAAAGGCAAAATGAAGCATGATGAAAATTAATATCAAAGCAATAGGCACGGCAACTTTTAATCGGTCACTGGCATTTCTGAGGTTTTCAAACTGGCCGCCATATTCAATGGTATAACCAGCCGGCAATTCTATTTGCTCACTAATAACTGCCTGGATATCGGTTACAACCGATTCAAGGTCTCGGTTCCTGACATTCGCACCAACTACAATCCTGCGTTTCGTATCATCTCTGGAAATTTTTGCAGGTCCATGAGTATAAGTAATTTCAGCTAATTCACTTAACGGAATTTGTTTCCCGTTAGGAAGGTTCACATATAAATTTTGCAGGTTTCTTATGTTTTTACGATAGTCTTTGTCAAGCCTCACCACCAAATCAAAACGTTTTTCCCCTTCAAATATGCTTCCGGCAGTTGCTCCTGCAAAGCCCATTTGAACCAATTGATTCAATTCTTCAATGTTTAACCCATATTTTGCAATTTTTTTACGGTTATATTTTACTGACATCTGCGGCAAGCCGACTGTTTTTTCAAGTGTAATATCAGAAGCCCCCTCAACTTCAGAAATCAGGCTGACAATGTCTTCTCCTATTTCATACATCAGGTCCATATTTTCACCGAATACTTTAATGGCAATATCAGCTCTCACACCTGTGATGAGCTCATTAAACCTCATTTCAATGGGCTGTGTAAATTCATATTCAACTTCTGGGATTACAGACAATGCTTCTTTAAATTTTTCCGCCAGGCCATCCTTTGTTTTTGCTGAAACCCATTCACTTTTTGGTGCCAGTTTTATTATCACATCGCTTTCTTCCATCGACATGGGATCAGTTGGTACCTCAGCAGCTCCAATACGACTAACAACTTGTTTAACCTCAGGGAAACTAGTCAATAATATTTGCTCAATTCTGGTAGTAATTTCAATTGTTTTACCCAATGAAGTACCAGTTTTTAATACAGGTTGAATCACAAAATCGCCTTCATCTAAAGTCGGGACAAACTCACCACCCATTTTATTGTAAACGAAAATTGATAATACTAAAAAAGCCAATGCTGTTGAGAGGACTATTGCTTTGTGATTAAGTGACCAGGTAATTGAAGGCCTATACATTTTCATTAATAAGTCCATCAATCTCACAGAAATATTATTCTTACTTCTTTTGGCAGGTTTTAGAAACATCGCTGAAGCTACCGGAACATAAGTAAAGCAAAAGATCATCGCTCCAATCAAGGCAAAACTAAATGTCAATGCCATCGGCCTGAACATTTTTCCTTCCACGTTTCCTAAAGATATAACGGGGACAAAAATGATAAGGATTATCAATTGGCCAAATATGGCCGAATTCATCATTCGCGAAGCACTGTTAAAAGTGATCTTGTTAATGCGGGTTTTTCGATCAAATGGGGAAAGCGCATTTAGTGTAGTTCTTTCAGAAGTGATTTTGAAAGCGATAAATTCAACAATAATTACCGCTCCATCAATGATTATCCCAAAGTCAATAGCTCCGAGGCTCATCAGGTTTGCATCTATCTTAAAAATATACATCAGACTAATTGCAAAAAATAAGCTGAGCGGAATAACCGAAGCAATTACAAGCCCTGAACGCAGGTTCCCCAGTAATAGTACAACAATAAAAATTACGATTAGCGAACCCAAAACCAGGTTTTCGACAACAGTATTAGTTGTTTTGGCAATTAGTTCGCTGCGCTCTAAAAAGCCATTGATATAAATTCCTTCGGGTAATGATTCCTGTATTTTTTCAACACGTGCGATCACCGCATCAATGACTTTTTTTGAATCCGCACCTTTTAACATCATTACCTGGCCTAAAACTTTTTCACCCTCACCATTACCGGTGATAGCACCAAAGCGTGTGGCATGCCCAAATTTTACTACTGCCAGGTCTTTAATAAATACAGGAAATCCGTCGGCTGTCTTCACAACAATATTGCCTATATCCTCAATCGAACCAATTAATCCCTCTCCCCTGATAAAATAACTTTCATTATTTTTTTCAATATATCCACCGCCAGCTACGCTGTTATTTTTTTCAAGGGCAGTGAATACCTCAGCAACGGACACCTGCATTGCCCTCAGTTTTTTTGGATTTATGGCTACTTCGTATTGTTTTAAATAGCCTCCCCAGGTGTTAATCTCAACAACACCGGGTATCCCCGAAAGTTGTCTTCTTACAATCCAATCTTGTATGGTACGCAGATCCATAATTGAATATACCGAATCATATCCCGGTTCGGTATCGAGTATATACTGGTAGATTTCTCCAAGTCCGGTACTAATTGGCCCCATTTCTGGAGTTCCGAAACCTTCAGGAATTTGTTCACTGGCTGTTTTAATCTTTTCTGCAATGAGCTGTCGCGGAAGATAGGTTCCCATATCATCATCAAACACAATGGTTACAACCGACAAACCAAATTTTGATACCGATCGTATTTCTTTTACGCCTGGTAAATTGGCCATTTCCAATTCAACCGGGTAGGTAATAAATTGCTCAACATCGAGGGTAGCTAAGTTTCGTGAAGTGGTGATTACCTGTACCTGGTTATTGGTAATATCAGGTACTGCACCAATTGGAATATTAAAAATTGCAAAAATGCCAAAACCTGTTACAGTTGCTGTAAACAATAGTATTATCAGCTTATTATTAAGGCTGTATTGAATGAGTTTTTCTAACATGTTCTATATTTAATAATACTGTTAGGTAAAGGAGAACTTTGTCATTGATTGATTAAAAAGGTAAACACCCACTGACAAAGAAAGCACAAATCGAAATCAGTATTTGTGCTCGTGTGATTTAGTGATAAAAGTTGTTTATTTATTGGTAAATGTAACACATTTATTTTTTATACTTTTTCTAATTCATTGATTTTGAAACGAAACTATGAGGTTATTATCAAGCTAATTTAGTGATATGGTCAATGCAAAAGTAAATCCATTGAACCTGTCAACATTTCTCCCCAGTAAATCAAAAGGAACATTCAGAATCATCACAAATGTTTTTCCGGGATTAACTGTAATTCCAGGATAAAAAGTAAGAAGATACGAGTCCGGACGATCAATTTTAAAGTGATTATACTTGAAACTAAATCCTCCGATCAATTGTACATTTTTAGGTAATCTGTACCCCAATTCTGCAGCAGAAAAAATGTCATCACTGTATGATATTTTATTGTCAAATACATTTTGATACTGTACATCAATATCAAGTGAAAGTTTTTCCGAGAATTTTGCCATAAAGGCAAAACCTCCCACAACTGCAGCTGTTTTACCAAAAAGTCCGGTATTTCTGAAGACGAGGTCAGATTTATTGGAGAAATTAGTTCCAAGGAAAGCGCCCATAACAACTTTATCTTTATTCAAAAAAGTATATTTAATACCCAGTGAAAATGTATTCAAATCGGAAGTAATAAAACTCCCTAACTCGAAATTCTTTGCAAATCCATATGTAAAGCGGAAAGCCAGGGCTTGAAGCAACAAAGTGCTATCACCTTCCTGCTTTAACGGATTCAAACTTCCATTATCATCATAAGCTTTTGTAGACCACAAATAACCAAAGCCCGGTTCAAATTCAAAAACTTTTGTTGCAATAGATTCGGCACCAACCACAACCAGTTTGTCATTTGAAACACCCAATATTTGGGCTTTTAATTCAACTATAAAAATTAAAATCAAGAAAATAACTACTACCTTTTTCATTTCAATGGCATTAATAATTAGTGCAAATGTGAATAAATTAACAATCCAATCTATACCAACATTTTAGTATTTTTTGATTGCCTTTCCTGTTTGGGGATGGAAGATAAAACTTAATGTTAATATATTAACAGATATTTATTGACACGTTTTATAAAGTTATATTTTTGCCGCTGAATTGAAATCTATCAATCTGATAGATTAATCAATTGTAAATCTGTGAATAAACTAAATTTTTATCATATCAAACTTTAATAAACATGATCGGAAAACTGACTGATTTAGAAACCCTGGCTAAAGGCAAAGCCACAACCAGAAAAATTGCAGTTGCTGCTGCCGGAGACCAGGATGTATTGGAAGCCCTGAAAAACGCTATTGGACATGGTATTATTGAACCTATTTTAATTGGCATTGAGAAAAAAATAAGGTCAATTTCTGATAAAATTGGATTCGATATTTCCAGTTTTGAATTGATTGATATCGAAGATAAATTTGAAGCATCGGCAATGGCTGTCAAAATGATCAAGGAAGGAAAAGCGGAAATCCTGATGAAAGGCCTGGTAAGTACAGGTGTTTTGTTAAAAGCAGTGCTGGATAAAGAAGTTGGTTTGAGAAAAGGTGAGTTGCTTAGCCATGTCGCCATATTCGAAACACCTTATTATCATAAATTACTCGGTGTAACAGATGCAGCCATGAATGTGGACCCTGAATTGATGGATAAGATAGGAATCATCAAAAATGCGGTTGAGGTTTTTCATAAAATTGGATACGATAATCCCAAGGTGGCCATTGTTGGATCAGTTGAAACGATCAACCCTCGTATGGAAGCTACCATGCATGCTGCTACTATCTCAATGATGAATTACCGTAAACAGATCACGGGCTGTATTATCGATGGCCCCTTAGCCATTGACGGTGCAGTATCCAAAAAATCTGCCGACATGAAAAATATTACCAGTGATGTTGCCGGGGATGTTGATATTATATTGGCTCCTGATATTGATGGCGCCAACATCCTGTACAAATCATTGAATTTCCTTGGCGGAGCCACTGCAGCAGCGGTTATCATGGGAGCTACAGTACCGATCGTTCTGACCTCCAGAGGTGATACAGAAAAGAGTAAATATTATTCAATTGCCCTGGCCGCAGCCATCGCATAAACTACAAGCTGTAATATTAAGTCTCTTTCAGTTAGTCTTAAAATAATTACTTTTACAGGTAATGAATTCAGTGTTTGTATTAGCCTTAAACCCGGGATCAACATCCACAAAAATTGCGGTGTTTGAAGACACAAACCCTTTATTCATTCAAACTTTACGGCATACCAAAGAAGAACTCGAAAAATACGAACGAGTAACCGACCAGTTTTCTTTTCGCAAAAATCTGATCATCGAACAACTGGAAGATGATGAAATCAACCTGAATTCCATTCGCATTGTAATGGGAAGAGGTGGCTTATTAAAACCCGTTGAATCAGGAGTTTTTGCGGTTAATGAAAAAATGGTTGAAGACCTGCAAAGCTGTCAATATGGAGAACATGCCAGCAACCTGGGAGGATTGATTGCGTACGACATCGCCAAATCATTGCCCAATGCTGACGCCTATATTGCCAACCCGGTTGTTGTTGATGAATTGAACGACCTTGCCCGTTTATCAGGTCATCCAAAATTACCCCGCCGATCAATTTTTCATGCTTTAAATCAAAAAGCCGTAGCAAGACAGCATGCCAAATCAATATTGCGTAAATACGAAGATCTGAACCTTATTGTTGTTCACCTTGGTGGAGGTATAACTGTTGGCGCCCATCAAAAAGGCAAAGTAGTAGATGTAAACCAGGGGCTTGACGGAGACGGCCCATTTTCGCCCGAAAGAAGTGGGACTTTACCGGTAGGCGATCTGGTAAGGCTTTGTTTTAATGGAGAATACGATCAAAAACAGATCATGAAAATGATCAAAGGCGAAGGTGGTTTAGTGGCCTACCTGGGAACCAACAGTGCTATTGAAGTTGAGCAGCGTGCAGCCGCAGGTGACGAATATTCAAAACTGGTTTACGATGCAATGGCCTACCAGGTAGCCAAAGAAGTGGGCGCCATGTCGGCTGTTTTAAAATTTGACATAGATGGCATATTGATCACCGGCGGAATTGCTCACGACAAGTATTTTACAAATCAAATTGTTTCATATTGCTATAAAATTGCTCCCGTACATATCATTCCCGGAGAAGATGAAATGCAAGCCCTTGCATTGAATGGAATACGTGTGATCAGCGGTGAAGCAGAAGTGAAAGTTTATACCTGATCATTTCTTCTACTTTATTATATTTCCGTTTTCTATAGCTATTGCCACTTCACTAAAAATGTGTCTGCAATCGTTTGCAAAAATGCAGTGTGTTAACAAAATTACCTGCGAATAGTATTAACTTTGCTCCGCTTATTTTCGAATAAGTAATACAATAAACATTATAAAAGAGAATTATGCGAAAAATAAAAATTTTACTGTTTGTTATAACAGCCGGTTTACTTGCCATGAGCGTAAACTGGGCGGTAAGTGATTCAAACCCAACAGAACGTGAACGCAGAGCGATGGTCGATTACCGCGTTGACAATAATGGTTATTGGATTAAAATGGCCAAAAAAGGACTTGCTACCTTGAACCCTGAAGTAAGGGTTGAAGAAGCAATATTTACAGGAAGCCAGATTAATGCTGTACTTTCCATCACCGATGATTCGCCCGATGTTCCTGTAACCGAAGAAAATTCAACACAAAGCGAAAATTCAATTTTTGTTGATCCCTCCGATGAGGAAACCGTATTGAATTCAAACAATTCAACAACAAACCCTGTTAGTGGTTTCTATGGGGCAAACGACCTCTATTCGTTTGATGCAGGAGAAACCTGGGATGGTGAAATTTACGGAGCTGGCGGATCCAATTCGGGCGATCCCACTACAGGTATAGGAACCGATGGTCGATGGTATGTTGGTTATATAGCGAACGGTGGAGGACAGGGTGTTTCTTATTCAGATAATAAAGGTGAAACCTGGACAAAAGTAACTGTTGCACCTAACCCGGGCCAACTGGCTGATAAAAATCACATGTGGATTGACAACAAAGTGGGGAGCCCTTATGAAAATTATCTCTACAATGCCTGGACACCATTTGGTACAAATCAAGGAAAGATTGTACTTAGTCGCTCAACTGATAATGGTGAAACCTGGTCTAATCCAGTTGTTATCAGCAGCGGCACAGGCGGTTTTCACCAGGGTGTTAATCTCAGTACTGGTCCAAATGGTGAAGTTTATGCTATATGGGCTGTTACGTACGGTGGAGGTGATGAAAACGCTATTGGTTTTGCAAAATCAACGGATGGAGGTGAAACCTGGGAAACAGCTTATACCATCATTGATGGCATAAGAGGAATAAGAGCCTCCAAGGTTCCTCAAAATATGCGGGTTAATTCTTTCCCGGTAATGGCAGTTGATTTCGGCGATGGATCAAACAGCGGTAACCTCTATGTTACATGGACCAATATTGGAACTCCTGGCCAAAACACAGGTTCTGACCGGAGAGTTTATATGATACGTTCTGAAGATGATGGCGAAACATGGACAGAACCTATCCAGGTGAATCAAAGCGAAAACGACAATGGATATGTAAGTTATTTTCCCTGGATTACTTGTGACCCATCAAACGGTTTAATTGCTGTTGTATTTTACGATAACAGGAATAGTGGCTCTACTTTAACCGAAGCATGGTGTGCGGTTTCATATACAACCGGTGATACCTGGGAAGATTTTAAAGTAAGTGATGTTGCTTTTGTTCCTGCACCAATTCCAGGGACTGCAAGTGGTTACATGGGCGACTATCTGGGAATTACTGCACTCAATGGATGGGTTTACCCTTGCTGGACTGACAACCGTTCAGGACATGCCCTCACTTACGTTTCCCCCTTCCAAACAATTGATATCATAGCTCCTACCAACCTTCAGGCTGATACTGACCAGGAAACCGGAGAGTGTTCACTGGTCTGGAATTATGAAGAAGGTACCGGATTTCAATATTTCAATATTTATCGCAATGATGAATTCATCATCTCCACAAATGATGAATTTTATACCGATATGCTTACTGAATATGGTTATTATACCTATAAAGTTACTGCTTACTATGGTGGCGAAAATGAATCACTGCCAACTATTGACGAAACTCAATACGGTACAGCGACTATTGTAATTGATCCGGTTAACTATATTGCGAATGTGTATGTCGAAGATAGTTCAATTCAATACATGACCATTAATAATGTTGGTGTCCTTGATCTTGAATTCTCCTTGTCACCATTCTTTAGCATGCGAAGCTTAAATGAATACCCTCCGGCTAAAGGTGGTGGTGATGAATATATACATCGGGTAACTCTGGCAAACCTTAATAATTCATCCGGAGGTGACCAATACGCAGATTTTACTTCAATGTATGCCAATCTTCAAACTGGTAAATCATACACTTTGAATATTGAGGTTAAACGTCCATTTAATGGCGACCAATGCGCAGCATGGGTTGATTGGAATCAAAATGGAGTTTTTGATGAAACAGCAATTGTATTAAATCCTGACGAAACCTATACCTATTTTTCAGCTTCATTTACGCCGCCAAAAGGTAGTGCACAAGGAGCAACACGTATGAGGGTGAGGCTTGCCGGACCAGGTGGTGATTTGTCACCGATCGATGACACCGAATATGGTGATGTTGAAGATTATACTATTCTTATTGCTGATTGGTTGACACTCGATCCCGATGAAGGAATTGTTCCTCCGGGAGATTCAATCCTTGTAAAAGTGAAGTTCGATGCCACCGGCCTGAATATTGGCACTTATGAAGAAACAGCTATATTTTTATCTAATGATATCAATAATCAAGCTTATTATATTGATTTTACAATGAATGTTACCAATTTGCAAATAACAACAACAGCCAATCCTGAAACAATTTGTTTAGGATATGAATCTCAACTTGAGGTAACTCCAATCGGTGGTTCGGGTTCATTTACTTACAGTTGGACTTCTGATCCAGAAGGATTTACTTCGGATGAACAAAATCCGGTGGTGATACCCGAAGCAACCATAACGTATTATGTATCGGTTGATGATGGTACAATAGTATTAACCGATTCGGTTACTGTTACAGTGAATGAATTGCCGCAGGTTGCACTTGGCGATGACCTGACATTATGCGGAGAAAACGAGTATGAACTCGATGCCGGTAATGAAGGTTCTACCTATTTATGGTCAACTGATGAAACTACTCAACAGATCATGGCTACCGGTTCTGGAGAAACTCAGTTCTGGGTGCAGGTTACCAACGAAAGTGGTTGTGTGGATGTTGATACAATTTCCATAAACTTTGCCAGCACTCCTGAAGTTAACCTTGGCCAGGATACCATAATTTGCCATAACGAAAGCCTGGAAATTGATGCCGGGAACCCGGGTTCAACTTACTTGTGGTCAACTGGTGAAACTTCACAAAAAATTACAATCAGTGCAGAAGAATATGAATATGGCGCTTATGATTTCTCGTGCGAGGTTACCAATACAGATGGATGCAGCAATTCATCTCAAATAAACGTTGAAATCAAAGATTGTACAGGTATTGATGAATTTGAAACCGGCTTAGGGGTTGATATTTACCCGAACCCAAATCATGGTAATTTTAGCCTCGAAATTAATAGCACTGGTAATAAAACAGTGAATATAAAAGTTGTTTCGGTAACCGGAAAATTGGTTTACCAGGTAGAAAATATTACGGTTAATGGGTCACTTACACATCAAATCAACCTGAGTAATCTTGTTGAAGGTGTTTATACTGTATTTGTTATTGGTGATGGTATTGTTGCCAACAAAAAGGTTGTTTTGAGTAAGTAAATATTTTTCTTTTTTCACGCAGAGTCGCGGAGCCGCAAAGATAAGTTACTGAAAATGAATTTTAATTTCTCTGCGATCATGGTGTCTTTGCGTGAAATGTAATTTTTAAGACAGCCTTTTTTTTGTTAATTTCAGGCAACCAGAAGTAAAAATTACTGTCAATAAATTAATTTATATGTATCTTCACGACCAATTTAATTAGCAACCACAAAATCAATCCGATATGAGAAAATCTGTACTATTTATCACAATTATTTCTATAGCCCTTTTTGCCTTTGGCCTTAACTGGGTGATCAGCAACAGCAAAACCCCTGAACGTGAAGCGCCTAAATTCGATCATCGTATCGACAATATTGGATTCTGGGTGAAAATGGCCGAAAAGGGTTACACGCCCTTTAATCCGGATATAAAAGTAAAACCGGCAGTTTTTACAGGTAGTAAAATCAAGGCATTCGGTGTACTTACCGAAGATTCTCCGGATGTACCCGTTACTGAGATCAATTCAACGCAAAGCGAAAATTCAATTTTTGTTGATCCGCTTAACAACGAAATTGTATTGAATTCAAATAATTCAACAAATCAACCTGTGTCGAATCTTTACGGTGCAAATGATCTTTACTCTTTTGATGCAGCTGAAACATGGGAAGGCGAGGTTGAAGGAGCAGGAGGAGAAAATAGTGGTGATCCAACTACTGCTATTGGTTTGAATGGCAGATGGTACGTAAATTATATCAGTGGGCCCGGTGGGCAGGGAGCCTCTTATTCTGACGATCAGGGAGAAACCTGGACTGCAAGGACCGTTGCACCCAATCCGGGTGGCCTTGCCGACAAAAACCACATGTGGATTGATAACAGCCCCGATAGCCCATACGAAGGCAATTTGTATGTGGGCTGGACCGACTTTGGTGGGTCAAATGATGACAACATCGTTATGAACATGTCTTCCGATGATGGCGATAACTGGTCAGCCGGAAAAAACATTAGTGGAGGTACTGGCGGATTTCATCAGGGAGTTCATTTCCAAACAGGCCCCGAAGGCCAGGTTTACGCTTTCTTTTCCATTTACGATGGTGGTTTGAGTATGAATGCGATTGGTATGTCAAAATCACTTGATGGTGGCGATACCTGGGAAGTATCCCGCATCATCAGCAACCTGAGAGGAATCCGGGAATATGACAGGATCAAGACCATCCGTGTAAATGACTTCCCTGTGTCTGCTGTTGATATTTCAAATAGCACTACCCGTGGGAATCTTTATGTGGTATGGGCAAATATTGGTGTACCAGGAATAAATACAGGAGATGGCTCAGATATTTATATGGTCAAATCGGCTGATGAAGGCGTAACATGGTCGGATCCCATTCGTGTAAACCAAGATCTGATCAACGAAGGAAACACCCACTTTTTCCCATGGATTACCAGTGACCCGGTTACCGGTTCATTAAGTGCTATTTATTACGATGACAGAAATGTCAGCACAACCGAAACAGAGGTGTACTGTGCCAACTCAGCAGATGCCGGGGAAACATGGGAAGACTTTAAGGTTAGTGATGTATCATTTACTCCTTCTCCTATCCCCGGGCTGGCAGGAGGTTATATGGGTGATTACCTGGGCATTATGGCTCGTGCCGGAAAGGTTTACCCGGTATGGACTGACAACCGCCTTGGCATTACTATGACATTTTGCTCGCCATACGAATACCTGGCATTGATGTTCCCTCAGGATTTGACAGGATCTGTTGCTTTCGAAACCGGTGCCACCGACCTTGAATGGAGTTTTAAAGAAGAAGAAGCTGAAGGATTTTTGTATTTCAACATCTATCGCGATGGCGAATTAATAGGAACAGCTACCGACACCGTTTATACTGATGCATTACCTGATTATGGATATTATAATTACCAGGTAACCGCATTTTATGAAGAAGATAAAGAATCAACTGCCGGCAGTGTTAACCTGCAATGGGGTGATGCACACATCAGTGTCACTCCTTTAAGTATTAGTGAGCGTTTAACCGTTGATTCGATGTCAACAAAATATATTAAAGTAGTTAACACCGGCCAGCTTGATTTGTTTTATGATATTTCAACTTTTGTTGAAGAAGGCCGCTCAACTAATGACTATTGTGAAGCCAAAGGTGGTGGCGATGAGCACATCAGCCATGTAACTTTTGGCGATATTGATAATCAAAGCGGTTCCAGTGAATATGCCGACTATACAAGTCTGTCGACCAATATACAGTTTGGCGAATCATATACATTAACGGTTGTTAATGGAAGTTCGTATGATCTGGATCAATGTGGCGCCTGGATTGACTGGAACCAGAATGATATATTTGATGATGGATTGATCGAATTTGAGGGAAGCCCTGGTGACGGGCCTTACGTTACCACCATAGTTCCTCCAATTGGATCAACAACAGGTCCAACACGAATGCGTATTCGTATTATGTACACCGGAAACCTGGAACCATGTGGAAGCACAACATATGGAGAAGTTGAAGATTATACTGTTAATGTACTTGGTTGGTTAGATATTGACCCGGTTTTTGATACGGTTCCTCCTGGAGACAGCAGCATAATAGCTGTTACCTTTGATGCTACCGGCGTTGATCCGGGTCTGTATGGTGCAACGGCATCGTTTTTCTCCAACGACCCTGATGTAAACCAGGTAGATGTTCCACTTACACTCGAGGTTAGTGAGATACTTGTAAACGCTTCTGTCCTCAACAACCATGATGATATTTGTTTTGGAAGTACAACACAGTTAATCGCAACACCTCATGGTGCTTCAGGTACTCCTACCTACTCCTGGACTTCGGATCCCGAGGGCTTTGAATCAACAGAACAATCGCCTGTTGTTGAACCGGGGCTGACCATCTGGTATTTTGTTACCATGAATGATGACCGTGGAACGGCAAGTGATTCGATTTTAATCACCGTTCGTCCGCTTCCCGATGTTGATCTTGGAGCCGATACAACCATTTGTGGAAATGGACAGATCATACTCGATGCCGGGAATCAGGGAATTGCTTATGAATGGTCAACCGGGGAAACTGCACAAACAATAACCGTTGACAGCACAACTTTATTCGATGGTTATGGTAACCGGGAATTAACAGTAACGGTGTACGGGGCAAACAAGTGCATTAATAACGATGTTGTTGTTGTTGAGGTTTTGAATTGCACCGGTATTGATGAATTTACGGACAATATTGCCGTTCGCATTTATCCAAATCCAACCGATGGCCAGTTTAATATTGAATTAACTGCAAACAAAGATGATGTCGTTGATATTTATATTGTCAACCAGGTTGGAGCTGTTGTATTCAATAAGGAAAATGTTGATTTAAGCGGACAACAGTCACTCAGTGTAAACCTTGGGCAATATGCTTCGGGTGTATATCAATTATTTATAAAAGGTACAAATAGCCTGATTAACAAAAAAGTAGTTGTGAAGTAGTTAGCAATCAATTACCTTTGCAATTAAGAAGTAAAATAGAGTATAATTAAAAAACACATCTTATGAAAAAAGTAATCTTTACACTTTTGTCGGTATTTATTTTTATTGGGCTTACAGCCCAAATTGATAGAGAAAGCGTGTTGTTAGAAATTACAACCGGCACATGGTGTCCGTCCTGTCCTAGTGCAGCCCATATGGCAGACTATCTTCATGAAAATGGATATCCTGTTGCAATCATTGAAAATCATGGCCCAATGGGTTATGGGGATCCTTTTGCTATTCCAGAATCTGTTGCCCGGAATAGCTATTACTCGAATAATTTATATCCAACATCACAAATAGATGGTAGTTGGCTGGTAGGCGCATTTCCATGTGTTAACTCTGTTTATGCTGGTTATGTTGATGATAGAATGGATATCCAAACATCGTTTGCTATTGAAATAACCGGATCTAACGATGGGGACGATTATGACGTTAATATCAATGTTGAAAAAGTCGGTGCTTATTCCGGAGGCAATCTTTATGTGCGGTTTGCACTTACTGAAACACATATCCCTTACGTTTGGCAAGGTGAGACTGAATGCAATTTTGTTAACAGGCTAATGGTTCCTGATGCAACCGGAACAGCAGTTACTCTTGATAATGTTGGTGATGATGTTGATGTACCATTGACTTTTACATTTGACAATTCGTGGGATATAAACAACTGTGAACTTATCGCTTTTATTCAGGATGATAATGGTAAAGAAAATTTGCACGCTGACCATATTATGATACTTGACCTTGGAGGTGGTAATCCCGGTTTCCAGGCAGGTTTTTACGCTGATGCTACCGACTATTGCGAACCACCGGCAGTTGCTCATTTCAATAGCGATTGCATTGGAGACCCTGTTTCCTGGAGCTGGACTTTTGAAGGAGGCTTACCTGAAACTTCATATGATGAAAATCCGGTAATTACATATCTTGATGAAGGATCTTATGATGTTCAACTGATTGTTTCTGATGGAACAGATACGGATACAGCCTTCTATGAAAAATACATCACCGTACATGGTTTACCTGAAGTAGCCTGGGACGAAGTACCTGAGATTTGTAACGAAGACTGGGATCCTTATACTTTAACAGAAGGACAACCCGGAGGTGGTGTATATACAGGTGATTATGTAACCGATGGAATGTACTTCCACCCAACTGAAGCGGGTGTTGGTGAACACACCATCAATTATACTTACACCGATGAATATGGTTGTATCAATTCAGCCAATCATACAGTAACTGTTGTTAATTGTGTTGGTATTGGTGAAAACCAGGCCATAGGATTGGAATTGTTCCCGAACCCAACCAATGGATTGCTTAACCTCAACATCAGTGCAAACCAGTTTAACAATGCTGATTTAAGAATTATTGATGCTGTTGGTAAAGAAGTTTATCGTCAGAACGGACTGAATATTGATGGTACCTATTCAACAAGTATTGACCTTTCGGAACACCCGCAGGGCATATACTTTGTAATCATAAAAGGTGAAAACCAACAAGCAAGCAAAAAGGTATTTCTTAATAAATAAGAATCGACCTTAATAATCTGAGTTCGATATAAAAAAACAGAAAAAACGTAAAACAAAAAGGATTGTTTTGTATATTTATAGTGTTGAATTACAAATCATTACAAAATCAATCCTTATGTTTAAGACATCAAATTTAGTTGAAATTTTCTGTTTAGCAGACGAATTCTGTAAAGAATTTTACCAAGTAATCGAGGGACACCAGTTGACAGATGATAGCGGCAAAAAGCGTAGAAACAAGCCCTCGAAGCTCAATGATGCCGAGGTTATCACAATTTTGATAGCCTTTCACTTGGGCGGGTTCCGAAACCTTAAACATTTCTATATCAATTATGTCCAAAGGCACTTGCAAGATTATTTTCCGGAAACAGTATCTTATAACAGGTTTGTGGAACTTCAACAAAAAGCCTTGTTACCAATGGTGCTGTTTTTAAAAACTGTCCGGCTTGGCCAAAGCACAGGCAT